>PKDJ01000306.1 GCA_002862545.1 Pseudomonadota bacterium | reverse complement strand
CACGGGTCCCGCCGCGGACAAGCCGCACCTCAACCGCGTGATCTTCCGTGTCATCCCCGAGTACGCGAGCCGCCTGCTCGAGCTCGAGAGCGGCAAGATCGACCTGATGGACCAGATCCTCGTCGAAGACGCCGACCGACTCCGAGAGGAGCACCCCGAGATCACGCTGAAGCGCCGAGGCTACCGGGTGATGGACTACATCGCCTGGAACCTGAAGGACCCGCGCTTCTCGGACCCGAAGGTCCGCACCGCCTTCGCGCACGCGGTGGACGTCGACAAGGCGATGAACAAGCTGCTCGCCTCGTCGACCGGTGAGCTCTACGCCAAGCGCAGCATCGGCACCATCACCCCGGAGCTGTGCGGCGTACACAACGATGAGGTCGCACCGCTCGCCTACGACCTCGAGAAGGCCAAGGCGCTGCTCGCCGAGGCTGGCTGGACCGACACCGACGGGGACGGCACGGTCGACAAGGACGGCAAGCCCCTGAAGTTCACCCTGACGACGATGGCAGGCATCCCGCGTCGAGCCGAGATTCAGGTCCTCGTCCAGGCCAACCTCAAGGACATCGGTGTCGACGTTCAGATCGAGACGATGGAGCAGAACGCGTTCTTCGAGAGCCTGCGAAAGCGTGAGTTCGAGGCGGCCATCTCTGGATGGCAGGCGGGCCTGTTCACAGACCCCTCCAGCTTCTGGCACAGCGACACACCCGAGAAGAAGTACGAGTTCAACTTCACGTCGTACGCCAACCCGGAGGTCGATGCGCTCATCGAGAAGGGTCTCGCGACCGCCGACCCCCGTGAGTCGTCACCCGTGTGGAAGGAGCTGCAGGCCAAGATCTACGCTGACCAGCCCTACCTGTTCCTGTGGTGGATGGACGAGATCGTCGGCGTGAACGAGCGCTTCGAAGACACCGAGATCGACGTGCTCTCCCCGGTGCACAACCTGCACCGCTGGAAGGTACCCGCAGACAAGGTCAAGTATCGCCGCTGAGGCGACCTCCTGAGACCGGGAGAGCGCCGTGTCGCTCCCATGGCGCTACATCGCGAGCAAGCTCCTCACAGCGGTGCCTCTGCTGCTCGGCGTGATCACGCTCACGTTCGTGCTGATCGAGCTCTCCCCCGGCACGATCGTCGACAAGTACGTGACGTCGGACACCACGCCCGAGCACCGCGAGCACCTCGTGGCACTCTTCGGTCTCGACGAGCCCGCCTGGTGGCGGTTTCTGCTCATCGTCCGAAACCTCGCCGTGTTCGAGTTCGGACTGTCGCTGTCCAAGCATCAGCCTGTCTGGGACCTGATCTCCGAGGCCCTGCCCAACACGCTGCTCCTGTCCGGAGCGACGCTGCTCGTGATGTACCCGACCGGCATTCTCACGGGGGTCGCGCAGGCGCTACGACACAACCGGACCACCGACACCAGCCTCAGCGTGGCCTCCTTGACTGTCTACTCGATGCCGACCTTCTGGCTCGCGCTGATGCTTCAGCTGTTCGTAGCCACCCTGTGGGCCGGCTGGGTGTCCCAGGCTGCCGCGGGAGGCTGGCTCGGCGACGAGGCCGCCTTCTGGCTCGACCTTCCCATCTCGGGCAAGTGTGATCCGATCTACTGCGACGACTTCCTGCCCTGGGAGTACGCACTGGACGTCGCGCGACACCTGCTCCTGCCTGGGCTCGCGATGGGCCTCGCCTCTGCGGCGGGCACCGCTCGCTACATGCGCTCCTCTCTGCTCGAGGTCCTGCACACCGACTACGTCCGGACGGCTCGCGCCAAGGGTCTGCGGCCGCTGGCCGTCGTCGGCCGGCATGCTCTGCGGAACGCCCTGCTGCCGATCGTCACCCTCTTGGGCCTGTCAGTGCCCTTCTTGTTCTCGGGCTCTGTGATCGTCGAGATCGTCTTTGGCTGGCCGGGCATGGGCCGGCTGATCGTCGACGCGATCTTCGCGCAGGACGTGCCCCTGGTGATTGGCTGCTTCTACGTGTTCACCCTCTTCGTGGTCGCGGGCAATCTGCTCGCCGACATCGGCTACGGGCTCCTCGATCCTCGCGTGAGGCTCACGTGAGCCCCCCTGCCCGACTCGGCCTCGCGATGCCTGGACTCGGGCACCTGGCGTCGGGGCGCCTCGTGGCGGGCGTCGGCTTGCTGCTCCTCGACGCCGTCTGGCTGGGTGCTGGTGTGCTTGGCTGGCCGAGGGCTGCACAGCTGACCGAGTCCTGGCACGGGCTGCTCTCGCTGGTCTTCTGGTTCGGCATGGCAGCTGGTCTCTGGGGCGCCGCCTGGGCCTACGCCTTCCCTCGCAGGCTCTCCGCGGCCGAGCGACACGGTGCGATGCGCGTGGCCTGGCGGCAGTTCAGAGGACACACCACCGGGATGCTCGGTCTGTTCGGTGTGCTCATGCTCCTCTCCGCAACGGTCCTCACCCCAATGCTCGCGCCCTTCGATCCTGTCGCGATCGATGTCGGCGACAAGAACATGCCACCCGGCGGCGTGTTCTGGATGGGCACCGACAAGTTCGGCCGCGACGTGCTCAGCCGACTCCTCCATGGCGGCCGGGTCTCTCTGACCGTCGGCTTCATCGCGGTCTCCCTCGCCGCCACCATCGGCACGGGCGTCGGTGCGGTCGCAGGCTACGTCGGTGGCCGAGTGGATCGCGCCCTGATGTGGCTCACCGACTTGATGCTCTCGGTGCCACGGCTTGTCCTCTTGCTGGCTATCGCCGGACTGTTTCGCGTTCCCGGTGATGCCAAGCTGTACCTTCTGGTGGTGATCCTGGGCCTGACTGGGTGGATGGGCGTCTCGCGGATCGTCCGCTCCGAAGTCCTGAGCCTGCGGGAGCGAGAGTTCGTGATCGCTGCCCGCGCGCTCGGCATGTCCACCCCCCGGATCATCCTGCGTCACATCCTCCCGAACGCGCTGGCGCCGGTGATCGTGTACTGCTCTCTCGCCATCGGGACGACGATCCTGGCGGAGGCCGCGCTGTCCTTCCTCGGACTCGGCGTTCCCCCTCCGACCCCCACCTGGGGCGCCATGGTCAACGATGCACGTCAGTTTCTGCGCTCGGCACCCTGGTCGGCGCTGTTTCCCGGGCTAGCCATCGTTGCGGCAGTCATGTCGTTCAATCTTCTCGGGGACGGGCTTCGCGATGCCCTCGACCCGAAGCTACGCACCTGAGGTCCTGTGTCCCGCACTGCCGGTGAGTACCGAGGCGATCCACTCGCCGCCTCCGCCTTCCGCTCCGTGCCCGACATGTGGCACCACCGCGTCGGCTCTACGCCCGACGCGCCCGCCATGGTCCATCGCGGCCCCGAGGGCTGGTCCACGGTCACGTGGAGGCGAGCTGCCGCCCGGGTGCGCGATCTCGCGAACGGCCTGCTCTCCCTCGGGCTGCAACCTGAGCAGCGCTGCGCCATCCTGGCCAGGACGAGCATGGCCTGGGTCCTGACGGACATGGCGATCCTGTGCGCTGGAGGTGCGACGACCGCGCTCCACTGGCAGTCGATGCCCGATGAGTGTGCCTTCATCCTGCAGGACTGCGAGGCGCGGGTCCTGTTCGCTGACACGCCAGAGATCCTGACGCGAGCCGGCATCGTCCCCGGATCGGCCCCCGCCCCCGAGCACGTCGTGCTGCTCCAGGGCACGGCACCCGGCACCATCACCATGGACGAGCTCGAGGCCATGGGCCGGGCATGGGCGAAGGATCACCCTCTCGCGTACCAAGAGGCCCACACGAGCATCCGGCCCGACAGCTTGGCGACACTGATGTACACGTCGGGCACCACCGGTCAGCCCAAGGGCGTGATGCTCACACACGATGCCTGGGTGTACGAGGCCGAGGCTATCGATGCGCTGGGCATCCTGACCCCGGCCGATGTGCAGTACCTGTTCCTGCCTCTGTCCCACGTGTTCGCGAAGGTCATGCAGGTCACCTTCATCCGGCTCGGTGTGCCGACCTGGATCGACTGGCGCATGGACGCCCTCCTGCCATCGCTGGAGGAGGCCTCTCCGACCTGGATGGCCGCCGTGCCACAGGTCTTCGAGCAAGCACGAGCAAGCATCGAGGAGGAGGTGGCTGCCAGCGACCTCCTGTCACGCGAGTCCTTCGCGTGGGCCCTTGCCGTGGGCCGAGAGGTGTCCGACCGCACCCTCGCCGGCGAGCGTGTGCCCCGGAGACTGCGGGCCAGGTACCTGCTGGCCGACCAGCTGGTCTTCCGCCGCATCAAGCAGCGCTTCGGCGGCCGCATGCGCTTCTTCATCAGTGGCGGAGCCCCCCTCTCCGAGGAGACCGCCCGCTTCTTCCACGCCATCGGACTGCTGGTGCTGGAGGGCTATGGCCTCACCGAGTCAGCGGCTGCATCCTGCGTAAATCGCCCGGATGACTTCCAGTTTGGCACCGTGGGCCCACCGCTGCCCGGCTGTGAGGTCAAGGTCGCCGACGACGGAGAGATCCTGCTGCGCAGTCGCGGTGTCATGCGCGGCTACCACCGGCTGCCGGACGACACGGCTGATGCCCTGACCGACGAGGGCTGGCTGCGCACCGGCGACCTCGGACAGATCCTCCGCTCCGGTCACGTGCGGATCACCGGCCGGAAGAAGGAGCTGATCGTCACGGCGGGCGGCAAGAACATCGCTCCCGCGGCCTGGGAGAGCCGCCTGCGGGGTCTCTGGCCGTACGTGGCCCACGCCATGCTCGTCGGGGACCGTCGACCGCACTGTGTGGCGCTGCTCGCGCTCGATCCCACCTCTGTGAAGACGTGGGCCGCTGGCCGCGGCCTCCCGCAGGACGACGTGCGGGCACTCGCTGCTCATCCACAGGTGCGCGCTCTGATTCAAGAAGGCGTCGATGCCGTGAATCGCGAGGTCCCGAGCTGGGAGCGGGTGCGAGCATTCGACGTGATCCCCGACACGCCCACCGTCGAGAACGGGCTCTTGACGCCGACTCTAAAGCTCAAGCGAGATGTCTGGAGCGCACGCTTCGCCGACCGTCTCGACCGCCTCTACTCCCGCTGACTCGTCGGCGCTCTGCGCAGGACGACAGCCGCTGACGGTCCTTACAGTCCGGCTGAAATGCGCTTCGCGAAGCAGAGGATTACGTCGGCGTCAGCCACGGGTGAGCATGTCCTCCCGCATTCCTGGATTCTATCGGCTGTCCCCAGAGGACCGACGCGCCGCCCTAGCGGACGCCGGTCAGGCGGATTCTCAGGCCGTGTCGACGCTCGCCGGCGACGGACTGACCTTGGGCCAGGCCGACCTGATGGTGGAGAACGTCGTCGGGCGCTTCGTCCTGCCCAACGCCATGGGCATGAACTTCCTGATCAACGGCCAGGAGCGTGTCGTTCCCATGGTCGTCGAGGAGCCCTCGGTGGTCGCTGCAGTGTCGAACATGGCACGCCTCACCCGCGCCGCAGGGGGCTTTCACGCGGACTCCGATGCCTCGGAGATGATTGGCCAGGTGCACGTGCCTGTCCCGGAAGGCGATCCCGAGAGCGTCGCTGCCGCGCTGCGCCAGGCGCTACCGAGGCTGACAGCAGTCGCAGCGGCGGTGCACCCTCGCCTCGTGGACCGAGGAGGAGGCGTCCGAGAGCTGTCGGTTCGCGTGCTCCGGTACGACGAGCCCGGACATCCCGCGGAGTCGATGGTCGTGCTCCACTTCGTCCTCGACTGCGTCGACGCCATGGGCGCGAACATGGTGAACACCATCGCAGAGCGGCTGGCGCCACACGTGGAGGACATCACCGGGCACCGCGTGGGCCTGCGCATCCTCTCCAACCTCGCCGATCGGCGCCTCGCGCGAGCGCGCGTCTCGCTGCGACCCGAGCACCTCGCCTCCGACCCGGAGCAGGGCCGGGCCGTCGCAGAGGGCATCGCAGCGGCCTGGCGCTTTGCCTGGGCCGACCCGTACCGCGCGGCAACCCACAACAAGGGTGTGATGAACGGCATCGATGCCGTCGCCATCGCGACCGGCAACGACTGGCGCGCCATCGAGGCCGGTGCGCACGCCTTCTGTTGCCGCGACGGCCAGTACCGCCCGATGACCCGGTGGGTGATCGACGCCGAGGGCACCCTCCACGGGTCCATCGAGCTTCCGCTGCAGGTCGGCACGGTCGGCGGTCCCATCCGAGTGCATCCGACCGTGCAGGCAAACCTTCGCATCCTCGGTATCGAGACGGCGCGCGAGCTCGCCGGCATCATGGCCGCCGTGGGCCTCTCGCAGAACCTCGGGGCACTCCGGGCGCTCGCGACTGAGGGCATCCAGCAGGGCCACATGAGGATGCACGCACGCACGGTCGCGGCCACAGCCGGGGCTCACCCCAGCGAGGTCGCGAGCGTCACCGAGGCTCTCGTCGCGGCCAATGAGTTCTCGGTCGAGCGCGCGCGGAAGGCGCTCGAGGCCCTCAGGTCCCGCACGTGAGCGGCACGGGAATCGGGTGGGGCAAGCTCATCCTCTGCGGCGAGCACGCTGTGGTCTATGGTCACCCCGCCATCGCCTTCGCCGTCGACCTGAGCACCCGCGTGACGCTCACCCGTCGTCCGGGGCCGACCGCGGTGGCGGGATGCCCGTCCGACGCACGTCTGACTGCCGCGCTGCACGAGGTTCTCGAGCCCACCGGCTGGGGCGTGCGCCTGGACTCGACCCTTCCCATCGGCAAGGGCATGGGCTCGTCGGCGGCACTCGCCGTCGCGCTGGTCCGTGCGCGCGCCGAGCTGGAGGGGCGGTCACTCGATGCCGACCAGACCTACGCGCAGGCGATGCCCTGCGAGCGCGTCTTCCACGGCAATCCCTCCGGACTGGACGTGGCTGTCTCTGCCCGCGGCGGCTGCATTCGCTTCACGCGCGGCACCCCGCCCACGCTTCAGCCCCTGACCCCCGGACGCTGGCGTGTGGTGGTGCTCGACACGGGAGCAGCGGGCGACACGGCCGAGCTCGTGGCCGGTGTGGCTGCACGTCGTCCAGGCGTCGAACCTGTCCTTCAGGCCATCGGCGCTCTCGTCGAGCGCTGCTGCGGACACCTCGACGACGCCAGGGCCCTCGGTCCTCTCCTCACGGAGAACCATCGCCTCCTCGGGAAGCTCGGTGTGAGCACGCCCGAGCTGGACGACCTCGTCGCCCTCGCGCTCGACGCCGGCGCGCTTGGCGCCAAGCTCGCTGGTGCGGGTGGCGGCGGTGTCGCACTCGCACTCGTCGACGACACCGCCGGCGCAGACGCCGTCTTGGCTGCAGCGGAGCGCGCCGGCGTGCCCGCTCTCGCCTGCCGGCCCGCAGGAGTCCCCTCGTGAGCCGCCAAGCCATCGCCCACCCGAACATCGCCCTGGTCAAGTACTGGGGCAAGCGTGATCTCGAGCTGAACCTGCCAGCCGTCTCCAGCCTCTCCCTGACCCTCGACGGCTTCAGGACGGTCACGACCGTCGAGCGCTCCAGCGGCGATGCGGTCTTCGTCGGGCCCGCGCGCGCATCCGACCGGTTCGCCTCCCGCGCGCTGCGATTCCTCGACACGCTCGTTCCCGGACGTCCCCCGGTCGTCGTGAAGACCGAGAGCAACTTCCCCGCAGGCGCGGGCCTCGCCTCGAGCGCCTCGGGGTTTGCCGCCCTCACGCTCGCCGCCGCCGCGACCTTCGACCAAGACCTCTCCCTCCAGCGCCTCTCCGCGTGGTCGCGACGTGGCTCTGGCTCGGCCTGTCGGTCGTTCTGGGGCGGCTTCGTGGTCTGGGACCGTGGTACCCGCGCCGACGGCAGCGACAGCCACGGACACCCTCTGGCGCCTCGAGAGCACTGGGACGTAGCCATGGTCGTCGCGATCGTCGCTACGGGTCCGAAGGCTGTCGGGTCGACCGAGGGCATGGAGCGCAGCCGCCAGACCTCGGCCTACTACGAGCAGTGGGTCGCGACCGCCGAGGCCGACGTGGCCGAGGGGCGAGAGGCCGTGCTCGCTCGAGACCTGGACCGCCTCGGGGCGGTGATGGAATCGTCCACACTCAAGATGCACGCCACCATGCACACGGCTCGCCCTCCCATCCTGTACTGGCAGGCCGGCACGGTGGCCTGTCTGCACGCCGTCGCCGGACTGCGCGAGTCGGGCACCAGCGCCTGGGCCACGATGGATGCCGGACCACAGGTGAAGGTGCTCTGTGCGGCCTCGGACGCCGAGACCGTCCGCGACGCGCTCGCACCACATGCTGCGGCCGTGCATGTCCTTCGGCCCGGATCGGGCGCTCGGCTCGTCCCGTGAGGGTCGTCTCCCCGGGCAAGATCGTCCTCGTCGGTGAGTACGCGGTCCTCGACGGCGCGCCAGCGGTTGTCGCCGCTGTCGATCGCGGCGTGGCCTGTGACGTGTCCCCGGCCGACCGGCGCCGCATCACCACTCCCGACGGTGACACCCGCTTCGTGGCGCCCGCCCTGGAGGCGGCAGAGGCCCCACCAGCGCACTACTGCTTCACGGCATGGAACCCTCCGAAGACAGCGACCAAGGCCGGCCTCGGGGGGTCTGCAGCGGCCACCGTGGCCGCCATCGTCGCCGCGCGGCAGCTCAGAGGAGTGCCGTCCGACCCCGAGGCGGTGCACGCACTCGCCCATCACGTCCACCATGCCGTTCAGGGCTCCGGCTCGGGCATCGATGTCGCAGCGAGCGCTCGTGGCGGGGTGCTGTGGTTCGAGGCGGGAGAGGCGCGCCCCATCGACGCCCCGATGCCAGTCGTCGTCTACGCGGGGAGCTCCGCACGCACAGGACCGCGCATCGAGCAGTACCGCTCACTGGACGCTCGCACGGACTTCGTGGCAGCGAGTCGAGCCGCCGTGCAGCGGTTCCGCGAGGACCCGCTGGGAGGTCTCGCCGACGCGCGCGCGGCCCTCGATGACATGACCGCCCGCGCAGGCATCGACTACTGGACCGCAGGGCTTCGGCAGATCGTCGCCCTCGCAGCCGAGCACGGCGGAGAGGCCAAGCCCAGCGGAGCCGGCGGCGGCGACAGCGCGATCGCCTTGTTCACAGATCCCGAGACCCGGTCGTCCTTTGTCACTGCATGCAGAGCCGCAGGCCTCCGGGTCATACCGACACACCTCGCTGCTGGCGCACACGCGTCCAAGGAGTAGGTCCATGTCTGGACACGCCGCTCGTAAGGCCGACCACCTCGATCTCTGTGCCACCGACGCCGTCGCCTTCCAGGGCAAGTCGACGCTGCTGGAGCAGGTGCAGCTCGTCCACGATGCCCTCCCCGAGCTGGCGGTCGCGGACGTGGACCTCACGACGCGCTTCGCGGGCAAGTCACTCCGCGCCCCGCTGTTCATCGCGGCGATGACCGGCGGCTTCGACCGCGCAGAGCAAGTCAACCGTGAGCTGGCCTCCGTGGCCCAGGAGCTAGGCATCGGCTTCGGCTTCGGCTCCATGCGTCCACTCCTCGAGGAAGACACGACGCTCGGCTACCTGGTGCGCGACGTAGCGCCCGACGCGCTGCTGCTCGGCAACATCGGCATCGTCCAGGCCGCTCGCTCCTCGGTCGGCCAGCTCCAGGACCTCGTCGGACGCACGGGCGTCGATGCCCTGGCCGTGCACCTGAACCCTGCGATGGAGGTGATCCAGCCGGGCGGAGACGACGACTTCCGCGACGGCTACGCCACCATCTCCCGGCTCCTCGAGGGCCTCGACGTGCCGATCGTGGTCAAGGAGACCGGCTGCGGGCTGTCTCGGACCGTCGGCAAGCGCCTCGTCGACCTTGGCGTGCGCTGGGTCGATGTCTCGGGCGCGGGTGGCACGTCCTGGGTCGGCGTCGAGACGCTCCGCGCCAAGGCACGCACCCGGGCACTCGGGGAGCTCTACTGGGACTGGGGCATCCCGACAGCTGCCTCGGTGGCGCAGCTCGCGGGCCTCGGTCTCGGGATCGTCGCGACTGGCGGTGTACAGCACGGACTCGACGTGTCCCGCGCCGTCGCGCTTGGAGCCACCTGTGGGGGCATGGCCCGTCCCTTCCTCAAGGCCTGGAATGAGGGCGGGAGGGAGGGTGCCCTCGAGGCCGGCCGCAGCGTCATCGAGGAGATCCGCCTCGCCCACCTGCTGACGGGCTCCCGCACGCCTGACGACCTCCGAGAGCGCCCGCTCGTCGTGGGGCCGACTCTCGACCGGTGGGTACCGGCTGACAGCACGCTCCGGTCTCGCTACCTGGGCGCCTGAGACGACGCGCTCGCCACGACGCGTCCAGGCAACGGAGACGGGTCATGAGTCATCGAATCGCAGTGATCGCCGGTGACGGCATCGGCCAAGAGGTGATCCCCGAGGGCCTGCGCGTCCTGACAGCCCTCGATGAGGCGCATGGTCTCGGGCTCACCTTCGAGCACTTCGACCTGGGCGCCGATCGCTACCTCCGAGATGGCACCACCATGCCGGACGCGCTCGTCGAGCGCTTCCGGACCGAGTTCGACGCGATCTTCCTGGGTGCGCTCGGTGATCCCCGCGTGAAGTCGAACGTCCACGCCCGAGACATCCTCCTCGGCCTGCGGTTCAAGCTCGACCTGTTCATCAACCTGCGGCCCGTGCAGCTCCTCGACGCCCGCTACTGCCCCCTCGCCGACAAGCAGCCCGAGGACGTCGACATGATCGTCTTTCGGGAGAACACCGAGGGCCTCTACACGGGGGTCGGCGGCCAGTTCAAGCGAGGCACGCCGGACGAGGTCGCCATCGAGGCCGAGATGAACACCCGCAAGGGCGTCGAGCGCATCATCCGAGCCGCCTTCGCCTTCGCCGACCAGCACGGCCACCCGTCCGTCTGCATGGCCGACAAGTCCAACGCCATGCGTCATGGCCACGACCTCTGGCAGCGGGTGTTCCGAGAGGTCGCCGCCGAGTACTCCGACATCGAGGCCTTCCACCTCTACGTCGACGTGCTCGCCATGGAGATGGTCCGTCGCCCAGACCGCTTCGACGTGATCGTCACCAACAACCTCTTCGGCGACATCGTCACAGACCTGGGTGCTGCGATTCAGGGCGGCATCGGCCTCGCCGCGTCGGGCAACGTGAACCCCGGACGGTGCTCCTTGTTCGAGCCCGTCCATGGCTCCGCCCCCGACATCGCAGGTCAAGGCCTCGCAAACCCCCTCGCCACGCTGCTCTCCGCAGGCATGCTCCTCACCCACCTCGGCTACCCAGAGCTGGAGACCCGCATCCGCGATGCCGTCCGGCAGGTCTTGCTCTCGGGCCAGGTCACCCAAGAGCTCGGTGGGGAGCTGACCACCTCCGCCGTCACGGATGCCGTGCTCGCCGCACTGGGTCTCTAGACGCGATACGGCCACTTCTTCTCTGGAGCCTCACATGCACCTCGACATCCGCGCCCGTGACATCGTGATCCTCAGCGGCGTTCGCACCGCGTTCGGCACGATGAGCGGCAGCCTGAAGAAGCTCACGGCGACCGATCTGGCGGTCCACACCGCAGGTCCCGCCCTGGAGCGAGCTGGAGTGGCCCCCGACGACGTCGATCATGTCATCTACGGGAACGTGCTCCAGACCTCCAACGACGCCATCTACCTCGCCCGCCACGTCGGCCTCCGGTCGGGCGTGCCCCAGCACGTGCCGGCACTCACCGTGAACCGCCTGTGCGGCTCTGGCTTCCAGTCGATCGTCAACGCGGCCGAGCAGATCCTCACGGGTCAGGCCAACGTCGTGCTCTGCGGTGGCACCGAGTCGATGAGCCAGGCGCCGATGGTGATGCACGGCATGCGTGAGGGCGCTCGGTTCGGTCGGCCGCCGAAGATGCAGGACCTGCTCTGGGAGTGCCTCACCGACACCTTCACGGGTGCTCCGATGGCGATCACCGCCGAGAACCTCGCGGAGAAGTACGACATCAGCCGTGACGACGCGAACGCGTATGCCCTCGCCTCCCAGACGCGCTGGGCCGAGGCCCACGCCGCCGGCAAGTTCGCGGACGAGATCGTGCCCATCGAGCTGAAGAGCCGGCGCGGCACGACGGTCTTCGACACCGACGAGCACCCCCGCCCGTCCACGCCCGAGTCGCTCGCCAAGCTGCCCCCTGTGTTCATCAAGGGCACGGGTCGCGTCACGGCAGGCAACGCGTCCGGCATCTGTGACGGTGCGTCGTCCCTGGTCGTCGCGGACGCCAAGTGGGCCGAGCAGCGTGGGCTGCAGCCCATCGCGCGCCTGGCTGGCTGGGGTGTGTCGGGCTGTGACCCGACGATCATGGGCATCGGCCCGGTGCCCGCGTCGAAGCGCGCGATGGAGATGACCGGCCTCGGACTCGGCGACATGGCGCTGGTGGAGGTCAACGAGGCCTTCGCGCCCCAGTACATCGCCGTCGAGAAGGAGCTGGGCCTCGATCGCTCCATCACCAACGTCAACGGCGGCGCCATCGCCCTCGGCCACCCCCTCGCCGCCTCCGGCTCGCGGATCACCGCGACGCTGATCCACGAGCTGCGCCGTCGGGGTGAGCGCTACGGACTCGGGACCGCCTGCATCGGTGGTGGCCAGGGCATCGCCGTCGTCGTCGAGGCGCTCTGATGCAGGACGTGATCTACGACTGGAACGCCTTTCGGGACGACACCGCGCCCCGACGAGCCGTTCGGTTCCACGACGAGACCCTCCGTGACGGCATCCAGTGTCCCTCGGTGCACGACCCCGACATCGACGCGAAGCGTCGGATCGTTCGCCTCC
>PKDJ01000253.1 GCA_002862545.1 Pseudomonadota bacterium | reverse complement strand
GTGTCCTCCACCGCCTGCAGCTCGATGGCGGTGCCGGGAGTGAGGCGGGAGACACCCAGCCAGATGTCGCCGCCATCCGATTCCGCGATGGCTCGTGGAGACGTGAGGTCGAGGCACTCCCCATCGAGCTCAGGCAGGCAGGCGTCCGCGCCGGGCCGGCCGGCGTACACGGTGAACGGCTCGAAGGCTGAGGTCGCGAGAGCGGTGGACTCGCGGCCCTGACGAAACAGCAGGCTCTGGGCCCACGGACGAATCCGCAGGGGCTCATGCTCCCGCCAGTCGCCGTCTTCCCAGCGGAGCTGCAGCGACATCGTCTCGATCACGACCTGCTCGGGCCGAGTGATCTCGGGGTCCACGGTGAGGTGGTACATGATCTCCAGGCACCGTGTGTGGTCGCCCACGAGCGCCCAGCCCATCCAGGCCTCGGCATGCGAGACGAGGCTGGCCGTGGTGTCGTCGAGCCAGGCCAAGCCCGTGCCGTCGTCGCCAAACGACCACGTGGTGCGGGACGTGATGCCGTAGCTGCCTGGTCCCGTCAGGACCTCCCGGTCGGGTCGAGTGCGTGGCCCAATGTGGAGGTCGTACGCATCGGGCACACGTCCATTCACGACCACCTCGTCCTCGAACGTCACCCTCAAAACGAAGGTGCTGCGATCGGAGAATCCCTCGAGCAACCCGTCGAGGTCCGCAGTGTAGGTCCAGACGGTGTCGCCGCCCCGGAGCTCCGATGTGTGGACCCAGTCGTCCGCCGAGAGCGCCACGGTGTGTATCGGGACGAGATCTCCGAAGTCCCACTCACAGGACGCGCTCGCGAGCACCGACATCAACACCATCACCATGGAACAACCCCCACGCTGCGACTGTGGGCGACACGCGTCAGCCTGTCAATGCGCTCGCAGGCAGTGCTCAGCCAGGGGTAGTGGCGGCAGGCAGGGTGGATCCTGCCCCGGAGTGTCGCGGCACCGAATCGCGGTCGAGCGTAAGCGAACACGCACGCTGAAGTGTCTCGATCGGGCCGTGCGGTGCACTGGGTGCCGCTGGAGGCCTCACTTCGAGCCCTCGTCGTGGGCGATGCGTCCATCAACAGCTACGCTGGGGCTGCGGCAGCTGTACATCTCGGAATGCTCGGCCAGGCCGACAGCGGAGGGTATGCAATGGGCACGGGACGACTCACCACAGCGAGCGCGTGGCTCGTGCTCTGCCTCGGGGCCTGCTCGGATGAGGGCTCGAAGGCCAAGGACACGGCTGCGGGGTCGGTCGACACCGACACGACGGTCGATGCAGGCACAGCGACAGGCGCCGGTACGGGGACGGCCACGGGCACCGGTACGGCCACGGGCACCGGTACGGCCACGGGGACCGGGACGGGCACGGGGACGGCCACGGGCACCGGGACGGGCACGGGCTCCGGGACGTCGCCCATCGAGGTGCTCTCGATCACGGTGGTGGACCACCCCACGATGCTCCTGCAGAAGACGCTCGAGGTGAGCCTGGACGCGCCGTCGGCCGTCGCGGCTGCATGCCAGGCCGACGCTCGGCCTGAGGAGGTCCACCTGCTGGAGAGCGCCGAGGTCTCCGATGCGCACGTGCTGACCGTTCAGGGGCTGGCGGCTGCCGAGGCGTACACCTGCACGGTCGCCGCGCTCGCGAGTGAGCCGGCGCTCCCTGCGACGGTCGACCTCCTGACCGCGCCCCTGCCGGGCCTGTTGCCCTCGGGCGTGGCAAACACCCGACCCGGGAGCACACCCGCGGGGGACTACACGCTCTACAACCACCAGCGGCTCTGTGCGGGTGAAGACACCATCCAGCTGGTGATGGTCGACAACGACGGCCGAGTGCGGTGGTTCTACCAGCTGCCGATACGGGGCTCGGTGGACATGGGCACCGAGTACGTCGGGGACGGCTTGATCCTCTGGGGAGGCGTGTCACTCTCGGGTGTGAACGAGGGAGCGCCGACCTACCTCTCCCTCGACCACGAGGTCGTCTACCACTCGTCCTTCCCCGAGGCGGCGGAGCGCTACCACCACATCGCGGAGCAGGCCGACGACGGCAGCATCTGGACGCTCATCGACATCGATGCCTACGACGGGGCGCGTCCCTTCACCGGGTTCGGGATCCACCAGATCGACCCCGACGCGGACGCCCTGATGTGGGAGTGGTCGGTCCAGACGGCCATCGATCGGGGCCAGCTCGATGCCGACGGCGTGGTCGACTGGGGCGGCAACTGGGCAGGACCCATGAACGACGGCGTCCGGGACACGGTCGTGTTCAGCCTCTGCGAGGGGTACCAGATCATGGCCATCGACCCGGCGTCCGACGACATCGTCTGGTCCATCGGTGGCCCCGACTCCCTCCGGCTCGTCGATGCGGCCGGTGATGCGGCCCGCCCGCCCGCCTGTCAGCACGGTCTCGACGTCGACGGGCAGCGCCTGCTGGTCTACGACAACGCCCACTTCGGCGGTGGCACCCGCATGGTCGAGTACACGGTCGATCCGGAGGCTGGCGTGGCCACCGAGGAGTGGTCCTGGACGGAGGGCTGGACCGAGTTCATCTGGGGGGATGCCGACTACCTCGATGGCACCCACGTGCTGATGACGCGCGGGCATGCCTCCTGCTTCTCCTTTGGAGGAGGACGCTCCGAGATCATCGAGATCGACAAGACGACGGATGAGGTAGTGTGGAGGTTTACCCTCGATGACGCGGTGGACGGACTCTACGGCTCGGACCGGATCGACGGCTGCGACATCTTCGCCAGTGCCGGTACCTGCCCCGCCATCGATGCCCGCCTCGTGGAGCTGGAGCCGATCTTGGGGGTGACCCGATGAGGCCCCTGCTCCTGATTCTCGCGATGGCCTGTGGCGGCGACAAGGCCGGCGACACGGGCGACTCGGAGGCGACGGCCCCGTCCGCCTCGTCGACGGCCCCACCCAAAGAGACCGACCGCGACTCGGCCAGCGGCACGACCGCGACCGGGGCCACGACGCCCACGGGCAGTGCGTCCGACACGGGAGTCACCGACACGGCGCCCACCGACACGGCGTCGACGGACACTGGGGAGGGAGGCACGACGACCGGCACGACGACCCCCTCGGGCCCGATCGGGTACAGCTCGCGGGAAGGCACGGCGACGGCAGGTCTGTCGGGGTTCGAGGGCGAGGAGCGCTGGTCCGTCACCACCGAGGACGGCTCGGAGGTGCTGTGCACCATCGCCTACGGCCTCACCGCGACCGGTCCCCGGGACGACTGTGAGCCGCTTGGAGCCACGTGTGACTGGGCTCACGATCTGGTGCGCTCGGACGCCCGCGTCGAGGTCGACGTGGACGGCGCCTGCCTGCGGGTGCTCGGCACCGACGCTGCGACGGTCAGTGACCTCGACGGAACGCCCGTGGCGTACGGCTATGGCCTGCTCGCCGGGCACGCGGACGTGCTGCTGACCGACGCGGAGGACGGCCGTGGCTGGCGTCCGGACGGGTTTGCGTCCTGGGACCCCACCACCGATGCCTTCAGCTGGACGAGCACCGTCACGGTCGTCGACCTCTAGCGCCTCGCAGGACCGCGGTGAGCTGAGGTCAGCCCTGGGGAGGAGGCTCCGTCCAGGCCGGGGCAGGCTGCGAGCCATCCCGTGCGACCTCCCAGATGGCGGCGTTCTTGTCGTTCTCTCGGGCCTCCACGGCGTAGCACCAGGCGCGTCCGCCCGTGGCCTCGCGGACGAGGGCGTCGGCATAGGCCCAGACGAAGTGTGCCGAGCCCTCCATGCTGACGTTGGGGAGGACCCGCAGGTCGAGGATGCCCCGCTCGTGGAGCTGCCGGAAGAGCGGCAGCTCGGGGTCGTCGGCGTTGATGAGGCAGGTGTGGTCGAACCAGTGCTCCAGCCAGCGCTTGAGCGGCTTGAGCTTGCCGAAGTCCACGACGAAGTGGTTCTCGTCCAGCGCGGAGGCGGCGAAGCGAAGCGTGTACGACCGGGAGTAGCCGTGGATGTAGGCGCAGTGCCCGTCGTGACGCCACTGCCGGTGACTGCAGGGCAGGTTCCGGATGGTCTTGAGCGAGGTGTAGTGGGCGACGGAGGGGGTCTGCATGGCGGCCTCGGCGGCACGGTCGGTGTCGGTGGGGAGTGTGGGCGTCGTGTCGGAGCGCGCCTGGGCCCCCGGCCGATGAACGAGGGGACCTTATCGCGTGACCTCCTGGCGGGGGGCAGCGACGGTCTCGCGTGACCTGGAGTGCGATACGAGCAGGGCACCGCTGCTGCACCGTCAGCAGGCGGCCTGCTCTGGAGCTGGACGTGAGAGCCTCCCTGATCGCCGCCCTCGCCATCGCCTGCACCAGCTCGGGGCAGCTCGGTGGAGGCAAGGCGGCCGACACGGCCGGAGCGACGGCGACGTCCTCCGAGACCTCCAGCACCACGCCGACGGGAACGTCAGGCACCTCGACCACAGCGACGACCTCTACGTCGTCCACGTCGTCGACCACCACGGACATCGCAGCGCCGTCTCATCTGGGACTCGTGCTCTCGGAGATCATGCCGAAGAACCGCGGCGGCCTGCGGGACGAGGACGGCCACGAGTCCGACTGGATCGAGCTCGCCAACCTCGGGGCGACCCCGCTCGATCTCGCGGGCGTCACGCTCGGCGACTCCGGCAGCCCCTGGACCTTTCCCGCGCGCATCCTCGAGCCCGGCGAGCACCTCGTCGTCTTTGCCTCCCGAAAGGACCGCGTGGGTGCAGAGCTGCACACCGACTTCTCGCTCGCGTCGGATGGAGAGGACCTGGTGCTGGCCGATGTCGACGGCACCGTCCTGGACCGCTTCGACCCGTACCCGGCGACCGAGACCGGCGTGACGTACGGGCGCGCGGGAGCGACGCTCGCGCTCGCCGCAGGGGGCTACCGGTGGCGCATCCCCGACGGGGTCTCGGCGGACTGGACGGCGGCCGACTACGACGACACCGCCTGGCCCGAGGGCGAGGGGGGGCTCGGGCAGGCCGGCGACGGTGGGGGCGGACCGCTCGCGCACCTGGTCAGCGACCTGGCGGCGCACTGGTCCTTCGACAGCATCGAGGGGGGACGTGTTCCGGACGCTACGGGTCGCCATCCCGGCATCCTGGAGGAGGGCGCCCTGCTCACCGCGGGGAGCGCGGGGTGGTCCGGTGAGGCCCTGTCGGGGCTGACGGGCGGCTGGCTCGCGGCATCCGATCCGGAGCTGCTCGACTTCGACGGCGACCACACCTGGTCGGTGTGGTTCCGCGGCACCGACGACTCCGGCTGCCTCATCAGCCGGAATCCGGACGGCACCGACTGGAACCAGGGCTCCAAGGCGCTGTTCGTGCGGGGGGGCACCCTGCAGTACGACGCGGGCTGGGTCGGCAACCCCGGCACGGGCGTGTCGGTGACGGACGACCTGTGGCACCACGCGGCGGTCACGTTCCGCGCCTCGGACGACACCTTCCAGGTCTACGTCGACGGGGTCGTCCGGTACGCGGACCGCTTCGACGCGAACGCCTTCCCCGAGGACACCGACCACAACGGAGGCCGCGCCGAGACGGGGCTCTTCGTCGGCCAGGCCGACTTCTCGGGTGGGCTGTCCGATCTGGGCAAGTACGACGGACGGATCGACGAGGTTGCTCTGTTCAGCGCGGCGCTGTCTGAGGAAGACGTGGGCGCCCTCGCGAGCGGAGCCGTTCCCTCGGGCGTGCCCTTCGCCGGATCCATCGGCACACCGGTGCCGGAGGGCACCACGCGCGCCCAGCTGCGGGTCCCGTTCGAGGTGGACGATCCCGCGGCCCTGGACGCGCTCAGCGTGTCCATTCGTCATGACGATGCGGTCCTCGTGTGGCTCGATGGGCTGCTCGTCGCGGCGCTCGATGCTGCGGAGGGGGACACGGTCGCGGCCGCCGATCGCGACGACACCCTCGCGCTGACCCCCACCGCCGTCGCTCTGCCGCTAGAGTTCGTGCGGCCCGGTCGGAACGTGCTGGCCGTGGAGGTTCTTGCCGCGGATGCCGAGTCCCCGACGCTCTTCGCCGATGTCGCCATCACGGCCTCCACTGGACTCCGCGGCCACCTGGCCGAGCCGACCCCGGGAGCGCCGAACGGTCTGCTCATGAGCGAGGCCGTGACCATCGCGGAGCCGAGCGGCACCTTCGAGGAGGAGCAGCTGGTGAGCATCGAGGGCGATGGGGTCATCCGGTACACGCTGGATGGCTCCGAGCCGACCGAGAGCTCGCCGCTCTACGACGGCCCGCTTCGGCTCGACCGCACCCGCGAGCTCCGGGCACGGGCCTGGCAGGTGGGGAAGGGGGCTGGACCGGTCGCTCAGGCGGTCTACGTCGAGACCCAGCCCGCGCTTCGAGCGCGCGAGCGGGACCTTCCGGTCGCCGTGGTCGTCGCGTCCGACATCGGCTGGAGCTGGACGTCGGCGCCGTTCCTCACCTGGGAGGCCGGCTCTCTGGACGAGCGACCAGACTACGCAGGCCCGTCCGGCGTTCATCTGAGGGGCCAGAGCTCCAGCGGTCAGGACAAGCAGCCCTACCGGCTCGAGCTTCGTGATCCGCGGGGTCACGATGTCGACCACCCCCTGCTCGGCCTCCCGGCGGAGGCTGACTGGGTGCTGCATGCGCCCTACGTCGACAAGTCGCTCGTGCGCAACGCTCTCGTCTTCGAGCTGGGCCGGGAGCTGGGTCTCGCGGCTCCGCGCACGGCCCACGTCCACGTGTACCGCGTGGAGCCGGGCGCGCAGCTGACCGAGGAGGCCTACCGGGGCGTCTACGTGCTGATGGAGACCGTCGAGATCCATCCGGACCGGCTCGATCTGGCGGAGCTCGAGCCGCACGATGACGAGGGTGCGGTGCTCTCGGGGGGCTACCTCCTCAAGTTCGAGGCCGACGTGGCCGAGTCGCCGATCCTGGAGGGCTGGCGCACGCTCGAGCTGCACGAGCCCGACCCGGTCACCGACGTGCAGCTGGACTGGGTGACCGACGACATCGCCGCGCTCGACGAGGTGCTCTTCCGACCGGACTTCGCTGATCCCGCCACGGGCTACCCCGCCTGGATCGACGTCGCGTCGTGGGTCGATCACCTGCTGATCAACGAGCTCTTCCGCGACCAGGACGCCTACGTTCGCAGTGCCTACTTCCACAAGGACCGGGACGGGCTCTACGTCATGGGGCCGCTGTGGGACTACAACCTGGTCGCGGGCACCGGTGGGTACTTCGAGAACACCGAGATCGTGGGCTGGCAGTGGCAGCATCCGTACAACGTCGGCGAGCACGGCTGGCATGCACGGCTGATGGAGGACCCGGCCTTCGCCGCAGAGGTGGTGGAGCGGTGGCGCTCCCTCCGCGCGGGCACGCTGTCCGACGATTCGCTGGTGGACCGCATCGCGACCTACGGCGTGCTCCTCGAGGCGGGCGCCGACGAGAACTTCGCGAGGTGGGACAACCTCGACGAGCCCGTGGTCAATGGCTTCGTGTCGCCGGCGACGGACTCCTGGGACGCACAGCTCGACGTGCTGGCCGCCTGGCTGCTCGAGCGGGCGGCCTGGATGGATGCCGAGCTGCGGTGAGTCTCGCTGAGCCTGGCGATAGGGCGCCTCGGTCAGTCGCACCAGGGACGACGAGCGTACAGCGCCATGGCGGCACCGCCCCAGTCCCAGCGGCCGTTGTCGTTGAAGATGCCGAGCACGTCTCCGGAGGGGAGCAGGACCACCGAGATGCCGCCGTATCCGGACAGCAAGGGGATCCATCGCTCGCAGGGGTAGCCGTAGGTGTCACCCAGGCGAGCGCCCCAGATCTGGTCGTTGTACCGCCACTCAGGGCTGGTGGCCGGCAGGCCAGGGTCCGAGGGGTCGCGCTGCAGCGGGCCGTCGGCCCCCACCAGGCCGGGTGCGCCGTCCTGGAGGAACTGGGCGAGCTTGGCGATGTCATCGGCGGTCCACCAGAGCCCGTAGGCGCCGTAGGCCTGTCCATCCTCGGGGGAGACGAGGGTGGCCCGTAGGCTCCGGCGGGTCAGGTCGGAGACGCCGAGGGGCTCCCACACCGCGGTCGAGACGCGCTCGAAGAAGTCCGCACCGGGCTCTCGTGAGCGCAGCCAGGCCTCCATGGCGGCCAGAGCCAGGTAGGTGTCCGACGAGTGGTAGACGAACGTCGTCCCGGGCTCGGCAGACGGCGGAAAGCCGAGGGCCCAGAACATCTTCTCGGCGTGGGTCTCCGCGAGGAAGAAGGACGACATCGTGGCGCCGTCCTCGTCGAGGCTGGGGACGGCGCTGCCGTAGTGTCCGGAGCTCATGTCGAGGAGGTGCTCGAGCGTGACCTCGGTCCAGCTCGGGCGGGCCGCGACCTCGGGGAGCAGCTCGGCCACCCGGGTGGAGCGGAAGGCATCGCCGTGGGTGGCGGCGAGCCACCAGGAGCCGACGCCCACGAGCAGGGACTTGGCGGTGGAGAAGCTCGGCAGAGCGCGGACGGAGGGGAAGGGATGGGGGCCGAAGCGGGTCTGTGGCGTCTCGATGTACAGGGTGCCCTCGCTGAGCACCCACAGCGAAGAGCGCTCGAGCGGCCCCGCGCTGCCGTGGAGGACGCTCACGTCGACGCCCAGGTCTTCGAGGGGTGCCGTCGGCAGGCGCCGCAGGACCTCCGCCTCCCAGGCATCGGTGACGGTCGGGTCGGTCGGCCCAGGAGTGTGCATGGCCGGGACCGTGCCCCAGGCGTCGAACTGGTGGTGCACGCAGGTCTCCTGCACGACCTGCCAGCCCACGGCGCTCACGCCCGCGTCGTCGACGAGGAACGTCAGCATGCCGTCGTGGGTGCAGTTGAGGTTGTGCTCGACGAGGGCGAAGGGCAGGCTGACGCGGGTAGCTCCCTCGTCACCGACCTCGGACCAGGCCCGGCCGGCACCGATGATCGCGTCGTAGCCGGGGTGCCCCGTGCGGATTCGTCCTCGCTCCACGGGCACGACGTGACTGCCGCGCTGCACCAGGTCGAGGGTCAGGGCGGGAAGCTGTCGGTACCAGGGGAAGAACTCCAGCACGAACGTGTCGACGTGCGTCGTCCACGCGGGTGCGTCGTCGGCCTCGAGGACGAGCTGCCCGTCGACGCTGTGGAGCGGCGGCGCAGCATCATCAGGAAGGGCAAAGGCTGCGGTCGGGGTGGGCGTGCCCGGCACCCGTCCCTCGCGCAGCGCGCGTGCCGTCCAGTCCGCTCGGTCCACGTCGCCGCTGCCGGTCAGGGGGTCGCCGAGGGCATCGACGGGGACAGCGGTGTCGCCCGTGTGGACGGAGCCGGTGTCGACGGTTCCCGTGGTCACGGTGCCCGTGTCGACGGTGCCCGTGTCGGTGGTCAGTGTCGGGCTGCCGGTGTCTTCGCTCGAGGTTGGAGGCGTGGAGGTGGGCGTCGAGCCCGTCGGGGAGGTGGCGGTCGGGGGTGTCCCTCCACCTGGATTCCGATCCGTGTCGTCGGCCTCGGCGGGACCTGGAGGGCTGCAGGCGAGCGCGAGGAGGAGGCTGAGCATCGGTGGAACCGCTCGTGAGGGGGGGGGCAGCCACGGAGTGAGGGCGCCAGGCTCTCGCTCCGGTGCGGTGTCGACCGCGTCGAGCCCGACCGCAGTGTACCGCGACCGGCTGTGGTCGCGGTGCTCGCTGGGCGGGCGGTGCGCCGCTCGAGAGGGTCCAGTGGTCGCACGCCGCGTGGTAGGTGACGGCATGCCGCATCTCCCTCCCGACGACTGGTCCGCCTGGCTCGCGCATGCTCGCTTCCTCACGCAGAGCGGTGATCCGCGAGGTCGCATTATGGAGGCCGAGCACGCGCGGCTGCATGCCGCACCGACCCCCGAGGCCGCGGAGGAGCTTCGGGAGAGCGTCGACACCGATCTGTATCTCTGGCTCCTCGACGCCTCTGTAGACGCCACCGAGCGCGAGGCCCTGTGGCGATACCGGGAGCTCCGCAGCAGCCTCGGCACCGTCGCTGCCGTTCTTCCCGCAGACCTCGCCGGGGCCATGGCGTACTCGCTGGCGCAGCTCGTCGCCGGCTCGGGAGAGCAGGCCCCCACGGCCTGCGACCGGCTCGAGGCGGCTGCTGCCGGGGTGCTGTCGTGGATCCGACGCGCCTTCGACGGGGTGCCTCCGCCGGCCCCGCCCAGCCGAACCCTTCGCCAAGGAGAGGCTCTCAGTAGCTACGACGAGGTGCCGCGTCTTCCGGGGGAGGCCACGGAGCCCTGGCACGCGATCGCCGAGTCCTACCTGCTGGAGAACCAGTGGGGGCTGCCCTACCTCGATGGCGACGGGCTGCGGTACATCCTCCCGGCCGTGATGTCCTTCGCGGTGCGGCACGCCTGGCGGGAGCACCCGCAGGACCGGCACCTCACCGAGAGCCTGTCCGTCACGCTGATGCCCTCGCCGCTGGTGGCGGTCGATCGGGGGAGGCACCGGATGGCAGACCTCACGGCCGACCAGCGCGCTGCCATCGCTGGATTCTGCTGGCTGACGGAGGACGATTCCTGCGCAGTCTGGGTCACGGCGGCCCAGGGGGGGCCGGACTGGATCACGGCCTTCATCGAGAGCGCCTGAGCGAGCTCTGGCCAGGCACTACCGCCAGTGTCCCCACTGCACCGGGATGCCGTCGCGGCGGCACACGCGCTCTCGCCGACTGCGAACCTCCCCCCGCCAGGGCGCCTCAGCCGCCTCCCAGTCTGCGAAGCCCTCCGCGATCCAGGCGAACAACCCGGGAACGTCGCTCGCCACGGTCACGACGCCACCCGGCCGCAGCGCACGCCGAAGGTCGGCGATGAAGCCGGGCGTGAAGAGCATGTGGCGGGGGTTCGTCACCGGGGTGGGGAACAGGATGTCGATGCGGTCCAGGCGCGCCGCGGGCAGCGCGAGCGCGAACACCGTGCGCGCATCCGCGGCCCAGGGCAGGGCATTGTCTGGGGCGTGAGGGGCGGCCTTGGCGATCTTGCGGCGCCGGACGTCGAGACCGATCCAGCGCCAGTCCTGGCGCTCCCGCGCGTGGGCGATGAGGACCGTCCCATGATCGACGCCGACCTCGAGGGCCACCGGGCCGGGTGCCTCGAGGAAGGCCTGCAGCCGCTCGACCTCTGCGCGGTAGCGGGGCTGCTCCAGGATCAGCGAGCCGTTCAGCGCACCCTTCACGAGGTGGGGCGCCCGCTGGACGAGCGGCTCGGGGGGGATCCAGTCGGCCATGTGGACTCCGTGCCGATGCGCTCTACCGCGACAGCCGCACCGGGTGCACGCCGCATGCGCCCGAGGGGAGACGACCCAGGGCTCCGGCCCGCGCCTCGGCTGCTTATGCTCAGTGTCTGCCTGGTCGTGCCCTGGAGCTGCTGTGCACGCGTCGACCGCACTCTCCCTCATCGACTCCGTGACCACCGGTCCTTCGCTCGAACTCGTCGCCCACGCGGACTGGAGCCTCAGTCCGAAGAAGCGCTGGATCTGCGTGGCCACGCGCGACGGGACCGGCTGGCGGATGGCCGCCCCCGTCCCCGCTGCCGACGTCGCCCCTCCGACCACGCTGCTGCGCTCCCTGGCGCAGCGAGTGACCGGAGGCGCCGTCGTGGGCCTCGACGCCGTCCTCGGCCTCCCCGCGGCCTGGGGACGCCAGGCCGGTGTGTCGCGCTTCCTCGACTTCCTGACGACGCAGGTGCACGGCCCCGCCTGGGAGCAGTTCTGGCGTCCCGCAGCGTCACCCGCCGAGATTCGGCTCACGCGGCCGTTCTACCCCCATCGCCCCGGGGGGGCGCGCCAGCATCACCTCGTGGACGCGCTCGGGCTCCAGCAGGTCGGAGAGCTACGGCGCCGCTGTGACCTGCCGATGCCCGGTCGCACGACGCCCTGTCCCCTGTTCTGGACGCTGGGCGCGAACCAGGTCGGCAAGGCCACCCTCTCGGCCTGGCGCGAGCTGGTCGTTCCGGCGCTGCGAGACCCCGACCTCGACGTTCGGATCTGGCCGTTCGACGGGACCCTCGACGACTGCAGCCGCGGTGACCTTGGACTGGCCGAGGTCTACCCCGGCGACGTGGTCGACTGGCTGGGCCTGGAGCTGGCTGCCCACGGCGGCAAGCGCAGCGCGGACGCCCGGGCTCGACAGGCGAGCCGCCTCCGAGAGGTCCTCGCCTCGCTGTCGATCGCGCCCGACGCGGAGCTCGCGACAGCGCTCGCCGAGGGTTTTGGCGAGGCGGCGACGGGCGAGGATGCCTTCGACGCCTTCGTGGGGGCCCTCGGTGTGCTGCTCTGCGTCAGCGCCCAGCGGACCGTCTGGCAGCCGGAAGACCCGGTGGTCGAGAACCTGGAGGGGTGGATTCTCGGCCGAGAGCCAACCAGCGGCTGAGTCCGCCACGGGTATGCTCCACAGGCTCGTGGCCGCACAGCGCGTGCCACGGGAGCAGATCCGGCCGCGAGCCGTCGTGCGGGTGAGGTGAGGATGTGGTGGGTGGTGTTGCTGTCGGCGTGCTCCGGCAGCCCCGAGCCGGTGACGGGCGCTGCGGTCTCGCCTCCGTCCAGCGGTGAGATGTCCTCGGCATCTCCGGCCCAGTCAGAGGCCTCGGTCGGGGTGGCTGCCTTTCTCGACGGGGACTTCGCCGCTGCGGAGCGCACCATTCGGGCGGCGGGCGACTCCTGGCCGCCCCGCGTGCAGCTGCACCTCGGAGTGGCGATGCTCGCCCAGGGCAAGACGATGCCCGGGCTGAAGACCATCAC
>PKDJ01000334.1 GCA_002862545.1 Pseudomonadota bacterium | reverse complement strand
CAGGGGGCAGGGGCCCTCCCCATCGGTCTCGCTGCTGGCGACCAGGAGATGGACGCCCTCCTCGGGGAGTGCCCCGGAGACGCGCATGGCAAAGGGGAGCTCCACGGCGACGGACGAGGGGCCATCGAGGCTGATGGCTGTGGGAGGCGGCAGGGTCGGGTCGGGGCTCCCCAGCTCGCTGAGCCAGGCGTCGGGGTCGGGTGGGCTCAGCGGGGATGTGCAGGCGACGAGCAAGACACACGGGATCCAGCGCATGACGGGCCTCCAGAGGCCGCTAGATTAGCAGCTCTCTGACCTCGACCGCGGGACGACGGCTCGCTGATTTTCGCGAACAGTGGTGCCCGGGGGACACAGACTTACCCGAGCAGCGAGGCCCAGGTCGCGAGTGTCTTGGGCGAGACGAGGTTGCGGTAGCTGCGCAGCTCGGCCTGGGCGTCGGAGAGCAACCCCGACAGCTCGGGATGGTCGCGGAGCGCGATGATCGACCGAGAGAGCAGCGGGATCGCGTCGTCGTAGCGCCCCATGGCGGCCAGGACGCTGGCCCGGGTGACGGAGGCCTCCAGGCGGACGTCGGGCCGCTTGGCCGCCTGGGCAAGAGCCTCGGCATGCTGCAGGTGCACCAAGCTCCCGTCGAGGTCTCCGGTGCGCGCCGTGAGCGCTCCCTGGAGGACCAGCAGCGCGGAGGCGTCGTGCGGTGGCAGGCCCGGCCGGGTGGCCTCGAGACGTGCAAGCGCGCTCGAGAGATCACCGGTCTCGGCGAGAGCCTCGATGGAGGCGAGTGTGTCGGCGAAGGTCATGGCGCCTCGTATACGAGCCACGCCGGCTGTCCAGGAGAGCCCACACGATGGTCTCTGGGATGCTAGTCGAGAGGGGGCGCCCGAGCTTCGGGTGTGCTGGAGGTGGCCCGTGCAGGCGCTCTCCGCGTCGGTCCTGGCGAGGCTCGCACGAGCCGAGCTGCAGACCTACGACCTGTCGCAGCTCCGGCTCGACGAAGCGCGGGCGCAGCAGGCGCTTGGTGAGGAGCTCGCGGGTCTGCACGCCAAGCTGAACAGCGCCGCGACGATGACGGCACGCTGCGAGCAGCTCGGCGTGCCGGGCAGCACGCCGGCGGACTACGCGGAGCAGGTGGTCCGCCGCGACGGTGAGATGCTCGCGCTGTGCGGTATTCGGCACGCCAACCTGAATCCGAAGCTCCCGTTCGTGTCGCTGCGGACGGATGTCGTCCCGACGCGTGCAGAGGCTGTGGTGGAGCTCTATGCGCAGGTCGCAGAGCGCTTTCGGGTGTTCCGGCCGCGCTGGGTCGCGGTGTCGACCCCTCGGCCCATCGGGGGACAGCTGCGGGCGACGTGGATGATGCAGCGAGCGGCCGCGCTGCGGGCGCGCGAGCCGTGGCCGGTGGAGGACTCACTGTCGCTCGAGCCGCTCTCCTCGACCGACTACTACCCCTGGTATCGTCGGGGATACGATCACTTCCTCGAAGAGAATCCGCACTTCGTCGACCTCGTGGCGCCGAGTGAGCTGTCGAGCCTGGAGCAGTCCCGACAGGAGGGGCTGCTGCGCGGCGTGCGCATCGACGGCGAGCGCGTGGGGCTGATCGCCGCCGTGGACGACGACTTCCTGGGTCACTCAGGCGTCTACGTCACCGAGATCTTCGTCGCGGCCACACACCGGGGTCGCGGGCTGGGAAAGGCCCTCCAGCGACGGTTCGTCGCGGAGTGCTGTCCGCGAGATGCGCTCGTCTGGGGCACGATCGACAACGACAACCAGCCGTCTCTCGGTACGGCCCGGGCGAACGGCCGGCTCCCGATCCGCTACGAGTCGTTCGTGCCCCTCGCTCGGTGACGGCTCAGTCCCAGTAGCCGTAGGTCGTGAAGGAGCTGCCGTACTCCCACACTCGGCCGGCATCGCCGCTGCAGCCGGATTCCCAGCCCCAGCAGGGTTCGTAGCCTCCGCCCAGGTAGTAGCACCAGCCTGGGCCCGCACAGTCGCCGTCGCGTCGCTCGCAGGCGCCCGGGTAGCTTGCCTCGCAGGACAGCTCCGCCTGGCTCTCGTTGATCGTGCCGGTGGGCACCTCGTTGATCCAGATCACCCCAAGGCCGTTGTCGTGGGGGAAGCCGCAGGAGGCATCGAGGCCATCGCAGTCCTGGTCGATGCCGTCCTCGCAGATCTCCTCTGCACCCGGGTTGATCCCCACATCGCCGTCATCGCAGTCCAGGCCGATCCAGTCCGGTCGCGCCCGTGCATCGGGGTAGCTGCAGGTCGGTGTCGGCGAGAGGGGATCGCCGGCGCCGAAGCCATCCCGGTCGCCGTCCTCGTACCAGAGGCTAGGCGGCCCCACGGACGGGTCGTCGTCGTCGCAGTCGTCGTTGGAGGCGGCCGTGCCGTCGGGTCGGCTGCAGGCGTATTCGAAGTCGTCGTCGGCACCGAAGCCATCGCCGTCCCGGTCGGCGAACCACTCGAGGTAGCTGTCGGGGCTGATGTCCGGGTCGGCGTCGTCGATGAGGCCGTCGCAGTCGTCGTCCAGCGGGCCGTCCGGGTTGCAGATCTCGGGCATGCCGGGGTTCACAGCCGGGTTGGAATCATCACAGTCCTCCGGAGAGGCGAGGCCGAAGCCGGGGCCACCCTGGCAGGCAAGGCGAAGATCGGCGGCCGTGCCGTAGCCGTCCATGTCGAAGTCGCGGCCCCAGGCGAGGAGGGTCAGCGGGTCGATGTCCGGGTCGTCTTCGTCGAAGAGCCCGTCGCAGTCGTCGTCGAGCACCTCGCGCCCGTTGCAGATCTCGGGGCGGCTCGGGTTGACCTCGAAGCGGGTGTCGTCGCAGTCGTCGCCGCCGTACTCGGCATTGAAGAAGCCATCACCGTCTGCGTCACAGAGCTCGGCGCACTCGTCGTCCTCGCAGTCGACACGGCCGTCGGCGTCGTTGTCGCGGCCATCGGTGCAGACCTCGGGGCAGGCCCCGTCGCAGTCGGTGTCGTCGCAGTCGACGCGGCCGTCGGCGTCGTTGTCGCGGCCGTCGGTGCAGTTCTCGATGCAGCTCGGGTCGTTGCAGTCGTCGTCGTCGCAGTCGATCAGGCCGTCGGCGTCGTTGTCGCGGTCGTCCGTGCAGATCTCATCACAGGACGGGTCGACGCACTCCTCGTCCAGGCAGTCGACCTTGCCGTCGCCGTCGTTGTCGAAGCCGTCGCCGCAGACCTCGGGGCAGCTGCCGAAGCAGTCCCGGTCGTCGCAGTCGATCGCGCCGTCGGCGTCGTTGTCGCGACCGTCCCCGCAGTTCTCGGGGCACAGGCCGTCGCAGTCGTCGTCGAGGCAGTCGATCAGGCCGTCGAGGTCGTCATCGGTGCCGTTGGTGCAGACCTCTCCACAGAGCGCAGCGCAGTCCGGATCCGCGCAGTCTGCGAGATCGTCGAGGTCGTCGTCCTCGAGGTTGTCGCAGATCTCGGCAGGTGGCTTGTCCGCATCGGTGGGCGAGGATTCGCAGGCGGCCAGGAGAGCGAGGGACAGGACGAACAGGCGCATGGGCAGACCTCGGTGACGCGTGCCGCGGAGTGTAGTGCAGACACGGACGAAGCGGGGCCACAAGAGAGGTCCGTGTAGGGCCGCTCATTCCTCGATGAGACTGGTCACCCGGGCAATGAGGCTGGATGGCCGGTAGGGCTTGGGGAGAAAGTCGACGCTGTCGTTGGGTGCGCCGTCGAGCACCTCTTCCTCGGCGTAGCCACTCGCGAACAGGACTGGAAGGTCGGGCTGCTCCGTGCGGCAGCGGAGGGCGAGCTCGACGCCACTCTCGCCGGGCATGAGCACGTCGGTGAACAGCAGCTGCACGGGGTGCTGTCGCCACTGCTGCCAGGCTTCCTCGGCGTCGCTGGCCACGTGCACGGTGTAGCCGTAGTGCGTCAGCGCGAGACGTGCGAGCTCGAGCAGGGCAGGCTCGTCCTCGACGACGAGGATGTGTGCGCCTCCGCCGGACTGGCGCCGCCAAGGCGCACGGGCCTCTGGCGTTGGCGTCTCGAGGGAGAGCGGCAGGCGCACGGTGAAGGTCGAGCCGGCTCCCACCGCGCTCTCGACCGTGATGTGCCCGCCCGTCTGCTCCACGATGCCGTACACCATCGCCAGGCCGAGGCCCGTGCCCTGGCCAGGAGGCTTGGTGGTGAAGAAGGGCTCGAAGATACGGGCCTGGGTGGAGGTGTCCATGCCTCTGCCGTCGTCGGACACGCGGAGGACGACCTGCCCAGGGCCCGTGTCGTCGTCACCTGGGGGCAGCCGCCTCGTAGACAGACGCAGGATGCCGCCTCGGGGCATGGCATCCCGAGCGTTGACCACGAGGTTGAGCAGGATCTGCTCGACCTGCCCGGCGTCTGCGGTGACGGGCGCTCCCTCGGGAGTCAGGTTGACCTCGACGCTGATGTCGGCGCGGAGGACGCGTTCGAACATCCGCGCCATGCCACGCACCACCTCGTTGAGATCGAGAGCCCGTGGACTGCGGGGCTGTCGCCGACCGACCGCCAGGAGCTGCTGAGTGAGATCTGCAGCCCGCTCGGCAGCCGTCCGGATGTGGTCGACGAGCTCGCGACTGTCGGCGTCCTGAACCCGCTTGGAGAGCAGCTCGGCATTGCCGAGAACGACGGTCAGGAGGTTGTTGAAGTCGTGTGCGACCCCTCCCGCAAGCCGCCCGACGGCGTCGAGCTTCTGGGCGAGCCGCAGCTGATCCTCGGCGGCGCGGCGCTCGTCGATCTCCCGGACGACAGCGCGGTTGGCCTCGCGCAGCTCGGCCGTGTGCAGGAGCAGCCGCTGCTCGAGCTCCTCGTGGCTGCGTCGAAGGTCTTCCTCGAGCTGTCGTCGGCCGAAGAGGTGGGGAATCCAGTGAGGCTCCACCTCGGGCAAGTGGTCTCGAAGGTGCTCGCTGAGGCGTCCTGGGACACCCATCGCGAAGCAGCAGCGGTCGTCACCGGCTCCGCGGCAGCTCAGCTCGGTTGCGACGAGGCTCACTCCGAAGCTCTGCTCACACCACCCTGCGGAGTAGCCGGCGTTCATGATGCAGACGGGATGGTCGGACGGAGTCTCTTCGGCGAGCCAGGCCTCGGCCTCGAAGGAGCGATGGTGGTCGTAGAGGAGGAAGAAGGCATCGCTGGCGACAGGGTTGCTGTCAGGATGGATCTCGACGTGTGCCCAGCCTGTCTTCTCGAAGTGGACCGGGCCGGCCGACAGGCGAGCCATGGGCTCGGTCAGCCCCATGCGGTCGTGGAGTGCCTGGGCATCGGCCTTGCCGACGGCATGCGCTAGGTCGAACAGAAGGTTGCGGGCGAAGGTGTCGGCCTTGTCGTGGTTGCCCTCGCCGAAGAGGTCGCGCACGACCCGAAAGAAGGCCACGGAGAGTGAGGCGCCTCGGACCAGGATGTAGCCGGAGCCCATCGGGCCTTGGGGCCCCGAGCCGTCCTGCGGCGTGGCGCTCTCGAAGTACGCCTCGACGACCCGCTCGGCCTCGGCAAAGAGTGGCTCTAGGTGAGTGGGAACGCTGACGGTACGAAGGGGCACGACCGAACTGTACACCTTGCGGGCGAGCCGTCAACATCAGCCACCGGGCTCACGTCTGGCCCTCACTCGAGGGTGAGCGTCACGGCCTCGTCGAATGGGGTGCCGTCGAGCAGCGCGCGATACGTGGCGCCGCCCGTGTGCGTGTCGGCGAAGGCGCCGACGTAGATGTCGATCAGACGCCAGACCTCCTCGTTGGGCAGCAGAGCACCCTCGGGCGGGACCGGCTCGCCGGGCGGGATGAAGGCGGGGGTGTCGGTGAAGGCGTTGTGCGCGGCACCCTTCAGGTCGACCCAGCGGTCGTCCGGGCCGTCGAGCGGACCCCAGTACAGCGAGAGATCCTTGGGGTCGTACTCGCCGGACATCAGCAGGACCGGCAGGTCGACGGCGGCGATGCCCGCCTCACCCAGCAGATCGGCGTCTCCTGCGGCCATCACCACGAGGGCGGTCAGGCGCGGGTCGCGGTAGCCCGCGGCGAGCGCGGCGCTCAGCTCCGGCGTGGCATTCGTGCAGAAGCCGCTGCCGTCGCCGTCGCCCTCGCAGGCAGCGAGTCGCGCGGGGTCGTGGGGGGCACCGGCGGTGGCCATGATGCCGTAGCCGCCGAAGCTGTGGCCCATGCCGAGGATGCCCGGCGCGGTGTCGGCGGCCGCACCCAGCGTGCCGTCGGCCAGGACTACGTCGAGGGCGGCCGACACGTCGCGGGGCCGCTGAGCGTAGATGGCCATCTGTCGGTCGTCGCCGTCGAGGAGCGTGTTGCCGGTGTGGGTGGGCGAGACCACGATCCAGCCGTGCGAGGCGAGGTGGCTGCACAGGTGCGATGCGGCCGTGGCGAAGGCCTGGTGCCCGTGCGACCAGATCGCGACCCGGAAGGGGCCCTCGGCGAGGGGGGCGTCGTCGACGGCGTTGAGGACCAGGCCCTCGGCCGAGGGGTACCACACGGTCACGTCGATGGCGCGGTCCGTGGCGATGCCCGGCTCGGACCAGGTGGTCTCGAGCTCCCGCTGGCCCACGGTGGCCCACGGGCCGGGGGCGCCGAGGGTGTCGGCGAGGGCCGCGAGATCGACCGGGGCCGCGCCCGAGTCACCGGGCTGGGAGGACTTGTCCCCGCCACAGGCGGCGAGGAGGAGGAGGAGGAGCGTGCGCATGGGCACCCCTAGCCGATGGTGCAGCAGGAGGCCGAGGGTCCGGGTACGCTTCCTGCGCGAGTGCTGCTCCCGCAGGGTCGTGAGCCCAGGGGGCGCAGGCCGTGCCACTGACGCCCGCAGCCGTCCGCTAGGACAGGACCGGGTCGGGCAGCTTCGAGGTCGTGCGGCCACTGAGGCGCATGTAGATCAGCCCGCCGAAGACCATCTGCAGCGGGACGATGACGAACATGCCCAGGTAGCAGGTGATCAGGATGCCGAACATGGCGGCGAAGCCGAAGACGAGGTTCTTGAGGAAGAGGTCGAGCACGTGTCCCTCGGTCGCGCGCCAGCTGGCCTTCAGGCAGTCGACCGCGCCGAGCTCCGTGTCGACCAGGTAGTGCAGGGCAAGGGACCAGCGAAGGCCGAGGTAGACCGCAGGGATGTAGAGGAGGAGCATCGCCGGGATCAACCCGAGGAGCATCAGGAGCACCAGCGCCGCTCCGGTCAGGGCCAGGCGCAGCGGGCGGCGCAGCAGGTCCGACACATGGGCGTCCTCGCCGCGTGCCGTGGCTAGACCACCGCGCAGGAAGACAGCCTGGATGGGCATGAAGATCATGAACATGAAGGGGTAGAGGAAGACCATTGCGACGGCCATCATCGCGCTGGCCATGAGCTCGGCGTCCTCGCCCTCGAGGCCGATGCCCTCGGCGAGGGCAAGCCCGACGAAGGTGGCCACCATGATGGCGACGAACATCACGATGTAGAGGAGGAAGGTGGCTGCGAAGGAGCCGCCGAAGCCGAGGCCGACACCCATCACGGAGGGCCATGGGTGGGTGCGGAGCTGCTCCCAGCTCGCCGACAGCAGCTCGCCGATGCTGCCGAGCGGCTGCGGTTCGTAGGGAACGCTGGTGGGCCGAACGCTCAGATCGGTCGTCGGGGGGCTCCACTCGTTCGACATCTTCTGCACACTCCTGGTGATGTTGTGCAGCCTACCCGGAATGCCAGATGCGGTCAGCCCCGTTCTCCTGTTTGGGACTCGGTGTACTACCGCAGCCAGATGGTGAGCGCGTTGCCCCAGTGCTCCCCAGCGTCGAAGTCGTCGCGCCAGTCTGGGTCGTCGCCGGTGGAGCTGCAGATGCCGCTGTAGGCGGAGACGACGTCGTTGTCGAGGCGCATGTGGACCTCCGAGGTGCCGCCGTAGGGCTCGGGTAGCGTCATGCCTCCGAGGTCGGTCGTGTCCGTGTGGGCCACGATCACGGCGTCGACGCACCGGTCGGTGAGGTCAGGATCGTGGCACACCGCAGTGGGGGTCACGTCGTCGGCGAACCACTGCGCGAATGAGTCGGGCTCGGTGGCCTTGAACCAGCTGTAGGTCTGCGTGTCGTCGAGGTGGGCGTGGATGGTGAAGCGGGCGATGGGGCGCGCCTCGGCCACGTAGCCGTCGAAGGCGGCCACGCCGTGGCTCGAGAGGCCGGCATCGAAGACCAGCTCCCCACGCACTAGCGGGTCGGTGTTCTGCTCGACCGCGAACCAGCCGACGGGCTCGGGCAGGCCGCGGGTCTCGGTGCGGTGGACGGCGGCCGCGAGCATCCAGCCGCCGCCGTCGGTCGTCATGTCGCAGAAGACCTCGCGGGTGCCCTCGCCGTCGGGGTCGACCCAGTACGTGCCGTCGACGGCCACGCCGGCGGCCAGGATGTCGCTGCAGGCGCGCGCTGGACAGTCGGCCTCGCCGACGCAGGGCGGCTCGGGGATCACGGAGCGGACCAGCCGCAGGCCCGTGAACGGCCAGGCCGACTCCGGCACGTCCCGCCGGTTGCGGTCCGACAGGCGGGCGTGGTCGATGCCGTAGGCGTAGGCGCCACCCCGCGTGACCCGGTCGATCAGCGGGCCGACGGGCCCGGTCGGGTCCGTCTCCGGGCTGACGGCGTAGTAGTCGGCGTCGTGCCAGTCCCAGCACCACTCGAAGACGTTTCCGCTCATGTCGTAGAGGCCGTGCCCGTTCGGGGCGAGGGTGGCGACGGGGTGCGGGTCGCTCTCGATCCAGGCCACGCTGACCGCGTCGTCACTGCCTGCGAAGGGCGTGCCCTCGTCTGCGCGGGCGGCGTACTCCCACTCCGCCTCGGTGGGCAGGCGGTAGCCGTCGGCCAGGGGATCCCAGTGGCCGTCCGCGTCGTAGGCGGGCGTGAAGCCGTCGCGTAGGGAGAGTGCGTTGGCCATGTCGAGGGCGTCCCACCACGACACCCGCTCCACGGGGCAGGTGGCTCCGCAGTCGGCCGAGTCGGAGGGACTGGTGCCCATGACCTCGCGCCACTGGGCCTGGGTGACCTCGGTGACGCCCATGTAGAAGCCGTGGGTGAGGGTCACCGTGTGGACGGGACGCTCGGACTCGCTGCAGCCACTCCCGACCTCCATCTCCGGCGTGCAGCCCATGTCGAAGGTCCCTGGCGGGATGAAGTTCATGCCGTACCCCGTGGAGGGGGAGAGCCAGTCCGCCGGGGCTGCGCCGTCGTGGCAGGTGTCGACCCAGACCGCGCCCTCGACGAGGCCGTCGTGGCCGCCATCGGAGGTGTCGATGAGCACGTCGCCCTCGCCGTCGAAGGTCCAGGCCGCGGCGAGTCCGTCTGCGGGGCCGGCCCCCTCGAAGGCGGCCGTCACCTCGGCGTCGTCGAGCACGCGGCTCCAGATGCGGAGGTCGTCGATGAAGCCGGTGAAGTACTCGTCCTCGCGGTTCTCGGTGTCGGTCCCGATCATCAGCGCCAGGCTCGGGTCGGTGTCGAGCCGCCCTGCGACGGCGCTGGCGATCCGCACCCCGTCGACGAACAGGGCCACGGTGTCGCCGTCGTAGGACATCGTGACGTGGACCCACTCTCCGAGCGTGACGGGGTGCGTGAAGTGGTCGTTGGACTGGCCGATGAAGCGCACGACGAGCGTGTCGTGGGGGTTGGCGGGGTGCCCGGAGCGCAGCAGGTGTATGGAGAAGCGCTCGTTGGCCTCGAGGCCGTCGCCCCAGGAGACCACGTTGCTCGTCTCGTCGCGCAGCGGCATGAACCAGGACGACACGGTGCGCGGGGCGTCTCCCGTCGGCAGGCCGGCCACCGGTGCCACGACGACCTGGTCGCCGGCGTCGGGCCCGCCGGTGAAGGACAGGCTCTGGCAGACGGACGCGGGGGGCGCCTCGAGGACGGTGCTCGTCTCCTGCGCCTCTCCCTCGCTCACGCCGTCGAAGGGCGTCACCCGGCACACGACCTCCTCTCCGCCGACCCCGTCAGCGAGCCAGGTGGGGCCGTCTCCGACGAAGTCGTCGTCGCGGAACCACTCCACCAGGGAGGCATCGGGGTCGCCGTCGGCGTCTTCGAAGGTGTAGCTGCAGGTCAGCCAGTCCCCGGCCCGCGCGGGTGAGGGGGTGATGGCGAGGTCGGAGACGCTGGGAGGGCAGTTGACGCCGATGCTCGGGTCGGTGTCGTCGCAGTCGAGGTAGCCAAGGACGCCGTCCTCGTCGGCATCGGCCTCTGAGGGGCACTCGGCGGTCCACAGGGTGTCGGTCATCACGCCGTGGTGCTCCCGCCCCGAGCGGTCGTAGGCGATGTCTCCCGTCCCCTCGTCGAGGGGCCAGTGACCGATGATGGACGGGTGCGTGGACGGGTCGAGGGAGCCGTCGAAGACCGCGCGGACCTCATCCGCCGAGAGGGCCTCGCCGAAGAAGGCGACCTCGGAGAGCTCGCCGAGGATTGCGCACTCGTCGCAGATGCCGATGTTGCCGAGGGTCAGATCGGAGGGCTCGGGATCGGGCGTGAAGCCGACCGCACCAACGCTCTCGCCGTTCACGTAGAGCGTGACGGTGGCGCCGTCGCTGGTGGCAGCGACGTGCACCCACTCGCCGTAGATCATGCCCGGGTAGCGAATCAGGCTGGCGACGTTCTGGTGGTTGAAGAACAGCTCGCCGTCGGCGCTCTCGGAGTGGGTGAGGGACCACTCGGTCGTGAAGTTGTCGCCCTTCACCAGCAGGTGCCCGCCCTGGGAGCCGTCGAGGCGGGTCCACAGGCTGGCCGTGAACACGGCCGTGTCGAGGTCGGGATGCGCAGCGACGGTGACGACGCTGTCGGTGCCGTTGAAGACCGCGCTGTTGCAGCCCACGAGGACGACCGTGTCTTCGCCCGGTGGCCCGTACTCGGTGCCGTCGAAGGGGGTGACGCGGCAGGTCACCTCGGCGCCGTCCGCGCCGGCCGCGGTCCACGTCGGGCCATCGGCCACGAAGACATCGTCGAGGAACCACTCGATGAGCGACCGGTCGGCGTCGCCATCGGCGTCGTCGAAGGTGTAGGTGCAGGTCAGCTCGTCGCCCACCGCGGCGGGGACGGGCGTGATCGTCACGTCGGCGACGGACGGTGCCAGGTTGCCGACGACGACGGTGTTGGAGCGGACCGGCGTGCCGGGCTCACTGTCGGACGGCGTGACGATGCAGACGACGGTGCTGCCCTTCGCCGGCGCGTCGAGGGTGTCCCCCACATCCCCCGTCGGGCCGCCATCGACCTCCCAGGCGAAGGCGAGGGTCACCGGGTCTCCGTCGAGGTCGGAGGCGAGGCCCGGGGTGCAGGTGAGTCGCTCGCCGGCGGTCACGTCCTCTGGGGTCAGGGTGACCTCGTCGAGGGTCGGCGGGGTGTTGCCCAGCACCAGGGGCGCGCTGGCGACCGGCGTGCCGGGCTCGTCGGGGTCGGCCGGGGTGACGATGCACACGAAGGCGGTGCCGCCCGGGAAGCCCGTGGTGTCGAGGGTCGGGCCTGCGCCGGGTGTCGGCAGTCCGCCCGCGGTCCAGGCGAAGGCCTGAGTGAGCGAGGCCCTGTCGGCGGGGTCGAGGTCGGTCGGGGCGGGGGCGTCGCAGCGCAGCTCGTCGCCCGCGCGGGCATCGACTGGACCCAGGGTCACGGGCGGCTGCACCGGCGGCGTGTTGCGGACGCGCACGGCGGGGCTGTCGAGGCCGACACCGCCGTCGGGCGTCGCGGTGCAGACCACGAGCTGGTTCTTGTCGAAGTCGGCGCCGGTGAGGGTCGGGCCCGCCAGTCCGAGGCCACGGCCGTCGACGCTCCAGGTGTAGGTGAAGACCAGCGGGTCGCCGTCTGCATCGGAGCCGGTGGCCTCGCAGCGCAGCACCGAGGCCTCGGTCGGGTCGGCCGGCGTGAGCGTCACCTCGGTGACCTCGGGTGGGCTGTCTTCGATGACGACGGTGTTGGAGCGGACCGGGTCTCCGAGCATGCTCCCGTCATCGGGCGTGACGATGCACACGACGGACGTGCCTGCCGAGGGAGCGTCTCGCTCCGCGGTGTCGTCCGCCGTCGGCAGGCCGTCCAGCTCCCAGGCGAACTGGTACGAGAGCGGGTCGCCGTCGGCGTCTGTGGCCGGGCCGGGCGTGCAGGTGAGGCGGTCCGCGGCGGTAGCGGGCTCCGGGCCGAGGCGTGCGCTGTCGAGCACGGGCGCGGTGTTGCCGATCACAAGCGTGGCCTCGACGGGTGCAGCGGCGTGCAGGCCGTCGGACACCGTGGCGGTCACCGTCCAGCGGTCTCCTCGCGTGGTGCTCCGGGCGTCGAGGACCTCCGAGACCGAGGCGCCGGAGGGGGCTCCGTCGAGGGCCCAGGCCCACGTCGTCGTGAGAGGGTCACCGTCGGCGTCGGTCGGGGGCGTCTCCCACAGGGCGACGAGGTCGTCGTCCGTGAGCGCCGGGTCGGGCGTCAGGACCAGCGTGCCCGCGACAGGAGGCGTGTTCACGGTGAGGTTGACCCGGTCGGTGTCGACGAGCCCGGCGGTGTCCGTCGCGGTGAGCGTGACGGTGTGAGAGCCCGCGGCGAGGTCCCGCACCACGAGACCGACGCTGCCGTCGCCATCGGCCGGCGCGGTGTCGAACACCCCGTCGATGGAGCTCGACCAGGCGAGGCTCAGCGCGGGTGGTGTGTCCTCGTTGTCGAGGGCCTCAGCCTCGAAGGTGATGGGCTCGCCCAGCGCGTACACTGCGTCGTCGGCCGGCTCGAGGATGCGCACGGAGGGCGGTGTGCCGACCGTGTAGAGGACGAAGTCGGCGCAGGTGGCCCCGATCTCGTCGGTCACGGTCATGGTCAGGGTGTGGGTGCCGACG
>PKDJ01000026.1 GCA_002862545.1 Pseudomonadota bacterium | reverse complement strand
CGCCGGGCGCACTCCCTTCGTGGCTCCCGACCCAGCGGCGCTGACCTACCTCCCACTGGTGAGTCTTCCCGCGCCACCTGCGACGTACCGGCTGAACGCACCCAGCGTCCTCAGCCAGCTCACGCTCGCGCTCCTCGCCCGCAACCCTCGCAGGCGTCCGGCGCCCGCCCAGAAGGTGCTCGCGCTCCTGGAGCGAGCCAGTGGCGAGTCTCCCGCGGCTCCCGTCCTGGGCATGCACGAGCAGCGTGAGGAGCTCCGGAGGGCGGTCGTCGGGGCCGCGGATGGTGAGCCGCGCGTCGTGGTCGTCTATGGACCGCCCGGAAGTGGCCGGCGAACCTTGATCGGTGAGGCCATCGAGTACGCCCGTCGCGAGGGGATCACCTACCTCCGTGGAAAGGACCCCCGCGAGGCCCTGGGAGCTCTGAAGCACGGCAAGCCGCACGCTCTCGTGCTCCGGTCGACCCGCAAGGGCTCGGTGGCTCTCGCCACGCGGATGCTCGATGACGGCCTCCCCGGACTCCTGCTGCTGCATGCCGACCGGCCCCTGCCTCAGCTCGTGAAGTCCTCCGCGATCCAGCTGACGCCCTCTCCGCTCCGCGACACGGATGTCGAGCGCCTCGCCATCCATCACGGAATCGACCCGAGTGAGGCCACCGAGTGGCGGAGGCGCTCGATGGGCCTGCCTGCCGCGGTGCTCGGCTGCATCCGTGCTGCACGCCGCGCCCGCGATGGCTCTGACCCGGATCGGAGTGCCCTTCCCGAGGACTCGCGCCGCGTCCTGACCGTCCTCGAGCAGAAGGGTGGCAAGCTGGAGGTCGTCGCCCTCGCTCGCACACTGCGCGTGCCTGAGCATACTCTGCTCGACCACTGCGAGGTGCTCTTCGCAGAGCGCCTCGTCGAGCCAGCTGACGACGGCATGGCGCTGGCGTTGTCCACCTGAGGGAACCCGTGCATCGACCGCTCTCTGGTCTCTACACACCAAAGCCGAGGCGGCTGGTGGTCGCCGAGATGGTCGAGCGGGCCCGCACACGGCTCGATGCGACGACCGACACCGAGCTCGTGGAGCTGCTCGAGGACGTGGTCTACCACGAGCGTCGGCGTCTCCGGCACCGTGACGAGCCGGAGCAGCTCAGCCGGATCGATGCCGCAGCTCACTCAGTGGTCCGCGGAGACCGGTCGGGCCGTCTGGATGCAGCTCTGCAGCTCGTCGGCGCATTTTCCGAGGAGATTCACGGGCGCTTCGACCCCCGCATCTACAAGTTCGCCACGCGCGCTCTTCCGAGGGGTCTCACTGCGCTGTTGTCGCCCCGGAGGGGCAATGCCGACCCCTCGACCCGACTGATCGTTCAGGGAGACACAGAGTGGCTTCGGGAGCTCGCACGTGAGTCCACCCTGATCCTCGCCCCCACGCATGTGTCGAACCTCGACAGCCCCATGATCGGACTCGCCTTGTACCTCTCGGGGCTGCCACCGTTCGTCTACGGCGCGGGGCTGAACCTCTTCAGCAACCCCGTCATGGGGTGGTGGATGCATCGCCTTGGCGCCTACACCGTCGACCGAACCAAGCGGGCAAGTCTCTACAAGGCGACGCTGAAGGACTACTCGGTCCGGAGCCTGACCACTCGGCATCACTCCCTGTTCTTCCCCGGCGGTACGCGCAGCCGCAGTGGCGCCATCGAGACCCACCTCAAGAAGGGACTCCTCGGCACAGGCATCGCCGCCTGGCAGGAGATGCTCACGGCAAAGCGCTCCGACCCCGAGGTCTACATCGTTCCCCTCACCCTCTCGTTTCAGCTCGTCCTCGAGGCGAACACGCTGATTCAAGACCACCTCGCCGAGGCGGGTCGCCAGCGGTACATCATCGACGACGATGAGTTTGCGCGCCCGCGTCGGCTCGTCGAGTTCGCCAATCGCGTGCTCGAGCTCGACGCCTCGGTGGTGGCGCGCTTCGGCACGCCGCTGGACTGCCTGGGCAACCCCGTTCCACGTCAGCGCACCGAGCGCGTCGCCGCCGCCGCACGGCGCCATCGCTACGTAGTGGGCCGCGACGGGCGGGTGGAGTCCGACCTCCAGCGTGACCGGATGTACACCGATCGGCTCGCGGATGCTCTGGTGAAGGCCTACCCCAGAGGGGCTCAGGCGATGGTCACGCACATGGCTGCCGACGCGGCCTGGAGCTGCCTGGAGGCCAAGCTCGGGACGAAGGATGTCTACCGAATCCTCCGAAGCCCCCTGGAGCAGCGCCGCATTGCATCTGCAGATCTGCGCGCCGCGCTGGAGGTAACCATCGAGCGTGTCCGCCGAGGAGTCGACGCCGGACGCTGGCACGCCGACCTCACCCCTGGGCCAGACGCCATCGCGCTGGTGCTACAGCAAGCCCTTGATCGTTTCCAGAGGTACCACCGCAGCTATGCGCTCACACGGCGGCAGGATGTCTTCGTCGTCGAGGACCCACAGCTGTGCCTCTACTACCGAAATCGCCTGCTTTACACCCACGAGGAGCCCTGATGCGTGTCGGGATCCTGGGCGGAGGTCGCTGGGGCCAAGCCCTCGCCAGACTGATCATGGCCGCAGGGCATGAGCCCTTCATCGCCTACCGCGACCGGCGGCCGCCACAGATCCTGAAGGCCACCAGCAACCCGCCCGAGGTCTCCGCAGCCTGCGACCTGCTGTTGGTCGCGACATCCGCCTCGGAGACCCGGCGCGCGATTCGGCTGGCGCGGCCTGGGCCTGGCAACCGGGTTGTGGTGGCTGGACGTGGCCTGGAGCCCGCCACAGGCGCCTGGCTCGCCGACGTCGTCACTCAGGAATCGGACGTGGTGCGGGTCGGGGCCCTCGCAGGTCCAGCGCCCGTCGAAGAGATCCTGAATGGAGGGCTGTGCGCGGGCGTGGTGGCCAGTCGCTTTGCAGACGTCCGCCGGCTGACCACAGAAGCGCTCCACAGCTCGCGCTATCGCGTCTATGCAACGGAGGACCTACCTGGGGTCCAGCTGACTGGCGCGATGGTGCCTGTGCTCGCAGCAGTCGTCGGCATGGCGGTGAACCTCCGAGGCTCTGGTGTCGGCATGCATGCACTCGTGGTCGCCCGAGGTCTTGGGGAAGCCGGCCGACTCGCCGCGGCCGTCGGCGCCGACCCCCTTACCTTCGCGGGCCTTGCAGGTGTCGGCGACCTCGTTGCAGCCCAGGCCCGCCCGGGCCAGCCGAGCTTCGAGTCGGGCGCCAGCCTTGCCCACGGACGCCGGGATCGGGGGCCTCTGCCGATCGCACGCGCCCTCCTGAAGCTGGCCGAGCGTCATCGCGTCGAGCTTCCGCTCACGCAAGCTCTGGTCGACACCTACGACGGCGCCGATCCACTCGAGGTGGTTCAGGGGCTCATGGCGCGCGCCGCGGTTGCGGAGCGCACATGAACCACGCCGTCTTCGAGTCTCCCGACCTGCCACGCTGGCCCGCGCCGGAGCGCAACAAGGGGCCAATTCTCGAGGCACTGCGCGACATCCTCCCCCACTCAGCGCGTGTTCTCGAGATCGCCTCGGGCACGGGGCAGCACGCAGCCTGGTTCGCCCATCATGCTCCAGGCTGGGACTGGCACCCCTCCGATCCCGACCCGGACAATCGAGCGGCGGTCTCGGCCTGGGTCAGGGCGCTCAGTGCCGCCAATCTTCATGCTCCGATCGCACTGGACACGCGAGAGCAACAGTGGCCGGAGGGTCCCTTCGATGCGGTCTACTGCGCGAACATGGTCCACATTGCCCCCTGGTCCGCGACCGAGGCTCTGCTTCGTGGCGCCGAGCAGGTGCTGCAGCCCGGCGGCTGGCTCCTGCTCTACGGCCCCTGGCGCGTGCGTGGTGTTCACACCTCCGAGAGCAACGTCCGCTTCGACGCCTCTCTTCGGGAGCGCGACCCGGCCTGGGGTGTCCGCGACATCACGGATCTAGAGGCTGCCCTAGAGGACCGAGGCCTGCGCCTGGAGTCGATGCGCCCAATGCCCGCCAACAACCACGTGGTGGTGCTCCGGCGGACGTGAGCCGCACTAGAGCTTCAGGGACCACGTCACCGCGACCTCAGGAAAGCGACTCCAGCGCTCGGCGACCTCGTCGCGCAGCTGCGAGCGCTTCACGTGGCGACCGCGGAGCGCCTCGGCATGGGCTCGGTCGTGCCTGGCGCTCGCCCCGAGGACCCCACGTGCGTGCCGCTCCACGACCCCCGGAAAGGCATCGTGATCGACGACGTAGCACCCCACGTCTGACTGATTGGCCGCCAGCCGATCGTCATGCCAGGTGACCGCCTGCTCGAGCTCTCCGAGCTGAATCGCGGCGAGCTCACCGTAGACATCCGGTGATGAAGGATCTGCCGTCGCCCACTGGCCTATCGTCCTGACCAGCTCGGCGACCCGAGCCTGCCTCACCAGCGACTCGTCCAGCCCCCCCTCTGCAGCCAGCCATGCTGCGAGAGCCAGAGAGGCCGTCTGTGCGTGAAGCTCGCCCCAGAGGACAGCCAGCGGCCCCCCGAGTGCGCCGTCGAGGCTCTGGCCATCCACCTCCCAGGAACCGTCTGGGCCGAGTCCGCGCGCAAGCTCGTGCAAGGCCGTCCCGAGCTGCCGCGGGGCTGCAAGGTCACTCCAGTCTGACGTGTCGCACAGGAGTGCCTCGGCCCGACCACGGCTCGTCGCCACCGACACTCGCTCGCGTCCCGTTCCGGTGAAGACGAGGGTCCGTCGCCGTGCATGAGCCCCCGTCCTCGGGAGGCTGTGCCCCCGCATCATCCCGGTGGCTGGCCGTCCCGCCCCCGCCAACAACACAAGCTCGACGAACTCGGGCGGAGACGGCTCCCGGAGGCGGCCGCCATACGAAGGACCAGCAAGCTCCGCCAGGCGCTGCTCCAGCGTCGGCAGGACCGGTCGGAGTGTCTCGACCAGCTCGGCCATCTCGTCGTCGTGCACGCCCAGGATCAGCTGGTAGGCCGCCTTGCGACCACAGGGATCATCGTGCACCGTGTCGGGCCCCACGCGCACATACCAGTGCTCGTCACCCACAGCGAGCGTGGCCCACGCCTCGTCTGCGGGCCCCCACTCGTCCGACACGAAGCCCTTCGCAGCTGCAGCGAGGTAGGCCTGGAGGCGACGGTCCCTGGGCTCGACGAGGGCTCCGGCAGCAAGTGCCAGTGCGGCCGCCACCTCCTCCGTTCCCGACCAGACCTGATGGTAGGGCAGCGCCACGAGCTCGCCATCCTGCCTCCGTACCGCCGTGAACGGTCCCTGCAGCTCATCCGCCAGGGTCTCACAGAGCCCGCTCTGCTGCAGGTCATCCGGATACCATCCGACCCGGCGGGCAGGGACCTTCCCGGGGATGGCACTGCAGCCTGGCGTCACACGCCCACTGCACCACGGGCCGTGATTGCGCTCGAAGACCGCTCGGTCAATGGGGTCTGCCGCCGCGATGGCATCCTCGTACCGCCCACTGCCGAGCTGCTGCCGATAGAGCGACTCCACGCCCTCTGCGGCCGCGGCCATGGCACGCACGAAGGCTCGCGCCTTCCCAGGCTCTCGGGAGAAGTCGTGTGCCACGACGACGGACTCTGCGGAGCGCAGTGACGACAGGCTTGCCTCTCGGCGGCGCCTCTCGACCTCGTCCGCCACCTCTTCGAGAGGAGAGTCCCCCTCTGCCTGGGCCCTCACGCGAGCAACGATGTCGGTCAGATCGCGTGTCCGCGCTGACCACTCGGCAGCGCTCCATGCGCCCCGAAGAGCGACCTCTTCCGGGTCCGGCTGTCCATTTTCGTTGGCGTCGCTGACCCAGTGAACGGAGAGCCCGAGCTCCACCGTGGCCTGGTTGAACTCGGCCAGGAGCGCGTCGGGGGCGCCACCGTCCGAGGGGGTAGCTGGAGGCATTGGACTGCCGCATGCGATCGCGAGGGCCAGCCACGTCATCACACCACTCCCGTCCCCTCCTATCGCAGTGACGCCTTGTTAGAGTGCGCCAGAGGTCCCCGGATGGAGAGCAGCCCCCCCGCAACTCGGACGCGACGCGCAGCAGCGTGGGGCGTGCACGCCTACACTGCGGTCGGACTTCCCTTGGCATTCTTGTCCGTGCTCGCGCTGTTCGAGGGTGATGTCGCACGATTCTGGATCCTGAACTGGGTGGCGGTGCTGGTGGATGCCACCGACGGAACCCTCGCGCGTCGGGTCCAGGTCAGCGAGGTGCTGCCAGAGTTCAATGGTCGCCGACTCGACGACATCGTCGACTTCATCACGTTCGCTTTTCTCCCCTGTCTCGCCCTCTGGCGGTTCGAGATGCTGCCAGCAGGCTTGGACTGGCTCGCCGTGGCTCCGCTTCTCGCGAGTGGGTACGGCTTCTGCCAGGAGCGGGCGAAGACCGACGAGTCATTTGTCGGCTTCCCGTCCTACTGGAACGTGGTCGTCGTCTACATGACGATGCTTCAGGCCAGCCAGTGGGTGACGCTGGTCACGGTCATGACCTGCTCGATTCTCGTCTTCGTGCCCATCCACTACCTCTACCCCACGCGTACTCGACTGCTGAAGCCCGTGACCGTCGGGCTCGGGTATCTGTGGGCTCTGGTGATGATCGTCATGGCCTTCAACCTCGAGGCGGTCTGGGTGCCAACCCTCGCCGCATGGTCGATGATCTACCCGGCTTACTACGTCGTAGTCTCCCTCGTGCACCACACCCGCGTCATGCGGGAACGTCGGGCCACACCCTGAGCTGGCACCTCGTCGAGCGCCTCGCCATCGGAGGAATGGCCGAGATCTACCTCGCGGTCGAGCGACCGCAGCGCGCCGCCTCGCCTCGCCTCGCTGCGGTGAAGCGGATGCGCCCCGAGCTGGCGACCGACCCCCACCATCTGTACATGTTTGAGCTCGAGGCTGCGCTCGCGCGTCGCTTGCGCCACCGGAATCACGTCCAGCTCTACGACGATGCGCTGGACGCTCCAGAGCCTTGGATGCTGTTCGAGTACGTCGACGGTGTGACGCTCCGCGAGCTCATGACTGCCGCGGCCGCACAGCAGCGTCGCGTCCCTGTAGCGGTGGCCCTGCATGTGCTCCTCGAGGCCTGCGCGGGGCTGCACGCCGCACACGAGCTTGCTGACGACGAGGGCTCACTCCTCGGCCTGGTTCATCGCGACCTCACGCCACACAACCTGATGGTCACCGATCTCGGCGATGTCCGCGTCCTGGACTTCGGGATCGCCACCACGGGTGGACAGGTCGCCCATGACGAGGGCTTGCTGAAGGGCAAGACCCGCTACCTGGCGCCGGAGCAGATTCGGCAAGAGCCCCTCGATCGTCGAACCGATATCTACACACTCGGCGTCGTCGCCTTCGAGCTGCTCTCAGGACGCCGACCCTTCGACCGCTCTGATGACCAGGCTACCCTCCAGGCGATCCTGGCGGGCAGACCTACAGACCTTGCCCGACTGCGTCTCGGCCTCCACCGAGACCTCGTCGCCACCATCGGCCGCGCCCTCGCTCCGGGCCGCCACGACCGCTTTCCCACAGCTGAGGCACTCGCCGATGCCCTGCGCGGGGCTGCCGCATCCAGCGGCGTCGTCCCCGACCCCAAGAAGACCGGCGCCTTCGTAAAGGAGGTCCTCGGAGCGACCCTCGCGGCACATCGTCTCGTCGTCCGCAAGGCGCTCGAGGGCTCCCTGCCCCCCCTTGGGGACTTCGCTGCATTCCGCGATCCGGACACCGAGGCCGAGCTCCTCGACGTCGACCCGACGGACTCCGAGGTACGAGAGCTCAATGCCGTGCTGGAGCCGACGCTCGATCGCCTCCGCGAGCGCCTCGTGCCCTTTGCCCTCGGCGCGGGCATTGGAGCGCTGACCTCGGTCTTGATCACGGGAGCCTTCGCCCTCGAGCGGAGCGAAGCGAGTGCCCCGCTCGTCGTCCAGGCAGCCGACTCCACCGCCTACCGCAGCGTCCTCGAGCACCTCGAGGCGTCGCTCGATCGCCGGGTCGTGTCGACCGACGCAGCCGATGTAGAGGCTGTGGTCACTGGCCGTGTGGCCGTGGCTGCGCTCCCGGTCGAGGCTGCGCGTGCTGCTGCGGCGGCGAGCACCGATGTGGTCGTGCTCGCGATCGAGGAGCGAGGCGGCTCACGGGACACGGAGGCCGTTCTACTCGGGGGCCAGTCCCAGCTCGCCGGGGCGGTGCTGTGCACTCCGGGTCCGCACACCGACATTCATGGACTCCTCCGCGAGGCGCTCGACGAGAGGGGCCTCGACCCCGACCTCGACGTCCGGTACCGCACTGTGGAGCCCTCGGGCGCCGCCCGCGCCGTCGCGAGCGGCAGCTGCACCTTTGCAGCCCTTCCCCGCACACCGCTCGACAGGCTCGACGCACCGTTCGTGGCTCCGCTCGGCTCCACACCGAATGCGGTCTGGGTGGCCGGACCAGGCCTGCCCACAAGCCTTCGCAGCGGGCTCACCCGTGCCCTGTACTCGTGGCGCGGCAAAGGGGACGGACCGGCGGACTTGACGAGGCTGCTCCAGCCCTGACGCGTCAGCTGTCCTGGTTGACCAGGAACTTTGCAGCCGCCGCGATGCGCTGGTTTGGGTGGCCCTGCAGTGTGCGGACCCGACGGACGACCGCCGGCGTTGCATGGTCGCAGAGCAGCATCAGCGCTGCCTCCACCTCGGTAGGGCGGGCCGCCTTGGCCCAGAACTGCCACCAAGGCACCACGGCGCGATCGATGATGCGCAGGAACGGCTCATGGACGAACTCTGGCGAGGCATCCAGCAGGCGCTGCAGCTCGGGCACTCGTTCTTCCCAGTTGTCGCTCGTCAGAAATCCACGCACGGCCGCGACAGCCTCCCTGCTGCTGAGCGCCTTGGGAGGCTTGCTGGGCTCGACCTTCTCGAGAAACATCAGCTGTGGATAGCTGCTCGCCTCCGAGGCCGGATGTGTCGTGCGAAGGCTCAGCACGCTGAGGACGGAGTTCGTCACCTCGGGCTCCGTCAGATCCATGCCGACGCGACTGCCGAGCAAGATGCCGAGCTCGTCGGCGACCTCCGCCATGCTCGGCCGCTCACTGGGCTCGAAGGCCACCATCTGGCGCACCAGCCTCTGCAGACCCGCGGTGTCGATGTGCGCGACCTCGACCCGACCCACCAGGTCGTCAGCAGCCGACGCATGTGCCTCGGCTCCCGCCGGCAGGAGCATCGGCTTCCCCGTGAGGCACACGAACAACGTCACTCCGAGTGCAAAGACGTCGGCCCCCGGGGTGTCGTTGCCCACCCTCCTCTCCGGCGCATCGTAGCCCGCCGATCCTGCGACGTTGTAGAGGCTCTTCGCCCGTCGGTACTGGAAGTCCCCCTTCGCGATGCCGAAGTCGAGCAGCTTCACGGCACCGATGTCGGCAATCATGATGTTCGCCGGCTTCACATCACGGTGGATGATCCGCATCGGACTGCCATCAGGACCGAGAGCCCCGTGGTAGGCGTCGTGAAGAGCGAGCGCGACGCGACGCGCCACCTCGACGACTGCAACTCTCGGCAGGCCGACGCTCTGGCGGCGACCCAAGCAGAGCTCCTCGAGGGATGCCCCCCGCACGTACTCCATCACCATCACCGGCTGGCCGTCGTAGTCCAGCAGGTCGAAGACGCGCACGATGTTTGCGTGGTCGAGCGTTGCGAGGATTCGGGCCTCGTCCCGGAAGCGATTGATCGCCATGGCGTTCGCGAGGTGCCCTCGTCGGAGGACCTTCAGCGCCACGAGATCGCCTTGACGCTGGGTGTCACGCGCCACCACGACCGCGGCGAACGCCCCCCTCCCCAGCACCTCGACCAGCTCGAAACGACCGCTACTCAACCCACTCTCTCGGCTCGCGGGCGACTCACCTCACACGCATCGACTGGTTGTCAAGGGTCGAATCAGGGCGTCCACAGTGCCGAGAGGACAGCAGCTTCCACGAGGTCCCACTGCGGAGGCGGCTCGGCGGGAGCGATGATCTCGAACCGACTGTCGCTCCTCCACGCCGCAGGCCGCCATCGAACCTCCTCGGCAGTAGCATCGACCCCCAGCCAACGACCTGGCGTGCGGAACACTCCCTTCAGGCGAAGGGCTCCACGGGGCAGCGCCCTGCCTGGCCGGACCAACGCCTGGAGTGTGTCCTCTAGAGCGGCGCGCTCGAACACCTCGCTGCGAGGTCGGATCCAACCACACGTCGCGACGCCGCCGGACGACGAGGCCAGTCGCGTAGACACACCGGGCGCCGGCGGGGCCTCGCCGGCCTCACCCGATTCGTGGTGATGCCCGGTGGACGTCACGGCCCGCTCACCGGGTGCAAGCTCGAGCCACTGCGGGTCCAGCTTCCCGAAGGTCGTGGTGGCAATCGCCATCTTCCGCGGGAACAGAGCCTCAGCTTCACGCTGCCAGGCCGCCAGGCGAGCCGCGTCCGCCTCATCACACCGGTTCGCGACCAGAACGTCCGCCACACCCACCTGATCCGGAAATGGATCGTCAGCCTCAAAGGGCCCCTCGAGTGACCGCCGCGGGTCGACCAACGTGATCGTCGCTCGCCTCGAGACCGCCTCTCGGAGCCCGGGTCTACCAAGCGCATCGAGGATCGCCGCAGGGTGAGCGAGCCCGGTGGGCTCGATGAGCAGGCGATCCGGACGAACCTCGCGAAGGAGGCGCACGAGGCCAATCCGCAGAGACAGACCTGCGGTACAGCAGATGCAGCCGCCGGGGACCTCGCGAACCGCGACCCCATCGCCCTGCATCAGCGCGCCATCGATCCCGACGCGCCCAAACTCGTTCACGAGCACCGCCCAGCGACCATCTGCTGGGCGATGGGCGAACAGGTCGAGAATCGCGGTCGTCTTGCCGACCCCCAGTGAGCCGGTCACCAAGGTTGTCGGGACGTCCCGGACAGGCAGCTTGGGCACGCTCTACCCCCTGGAGCTATTCACTGGACTGCAGGAGTCCTAGTATGCCGACTTGGTGCAGAAACCCCGCGGTCCATGGGCATCAGCTGTTCTTCGTCGCGGAGGACGACCTTTGGTCTGCTCCCCTTGAGGGCGGCCAGCCCTGCCGACTCACAGCGGGCCTTGGCGCCGTGACGCGCGGCATCCCGTCACCGGATGGTGAGTGGCTGGCGCTGACCTGCAACCTCGACGGCTCGGCCGAGGTGTACGTGATGCCCGTGCAAGGCGGCCCCCTGCGGCGCCTCACCTGGCACGGAGAGACAGCGGCCGTGCGTGCCTGGCACCCGGATGGTCGCATCGTCTACACGACGGCGGCACAGCGTCCCTCCGCGAAGCACCGCTGGCTGCATGCTGTATCCCTCGATGGCACGGGCCACTCAGTGCTTCCCTGGGGCCCGGCCGAGGGCGTAGCCTGGGGCGAAGAGGGTCGGCTCGCCTTGTGCCGCCACCAGGATGACCCCGCGCGCTGGAAGCGCTACCGCGGCGGACGGATGGGACAGCTGTGGGTCGACGTCGGCAGAGGTCCGTTTCAGCGACTGCAGCTCCAAGGCAACGTCGCCCGGCCCATGTGGCGCTCTGGCCGCCTCTGGTTCGTGTGCGACGCGGATGGAACCGGGAACCTCTGGTCCTGTGATCCCGACGGCGAGGGACTCCGGCAGGAGACCCGCTACTCGGGAGCCTATGTTCGGCATGCCCACAGCGATGGCGAGACCATCGTCTTCGTTCGGGAGGGCCACGTCCACCGCTTGGGGTCTTCGGACGAGGTCCCTCGACGCATCTCGCTGGACGACGTCGGAGCTCGCCCAGACACGCTTGCACGCAGCACCGATGCGGCGCGCTGGCTGGAGGGTGCAGACCTCCACCCCAAGGGGCATCGGCTCGCCCTGACCTCGCGTGGCCGTCTCTTCGTCATGGGCTGCATGGACGGCCCCGTCCGCCAGCTCGGCGAGCGACAGGGAGTGCGGTACCGCGAGCCACGCTGGCTGCCCAACGGCTACGGCTTGGTGGTCGTGACGGACGAGGGTGGTGAGGAGGCTCTCGAGGTGCGCTCCGCCGACGGTGGCCCCGTGCAGAGGCTCGATGTCGACGTGGGGCGGGTCCTCGCTCTCGAGCCCTCGCCCGACGGAGAGCGCGTAGCCTGGACGAATCATCGGTACGAGGTCGGCGTCGTCGTCCTGGGTGACCGGCCGACCACGACGGTCCTCGACCGCAGCCACCATGGTCGCATCGACGGGATCTCGTGGTCCTCCGATGGTCGCTGGCTGGCGTGGTCACGTCCCGACGCGCCGATGGGAGCGGCTGCCCGAATCCGCGTTGCACGTGTCAGCGATGGCGCCATCCACGACGTGACCGACGGCAGCCACCGCGACACCCGTCCTTCCTTCGATCCCGACGGCAAGTACCTGTACTTCCTCTCGGCGCGAGATCTCGATCCCGTCTACGACAACATCACCTTCGGACTTTCGTTTCCACACGCCATGCGACCATGGGCGGCCGTCCTGTCGGCCGAGGGCGCACACCCCTTCCGGCCAGCCGTCGAGCCTCCTGTGAAGGCCTCCGGCCCGCGCGCCCCAAAGTCCACGCCGGCGACCCACATCGACCCGGGCGGCCTGCCCAGGCGCATCGTGCGCTTCCCGCTCAACGAGGCCGTCTACTCGGACATCCGAGGTCTCCCGGGTGGCTGGGTCTTGCTGACGCGCAGGCGTGCCAAGGGCAGCCTCGGTCGCCGATGGTTCGACCCGGGTCCTCCACCGGCTGACGACAGCCTGATCGCCTGGAGCATGCAGAAGCAAGAGGCCAAGCTGGTGCATGCGCGAGTCACTGGATTTCGGGTTGCCGGGCGCGGAGAGACGGTCCTGCTGCGCCGCGGCGACAGCCTCAGGGTGTTCTCCAGTGACCCGGACAGGGCCAAGAAGGAAGCGCTCGG
>PKDJ01000282.1 GCA_002862545.1 Pseudomonadota bacterium | reverse complement strand
CGAGCTGCATCAGTCCGGGAACACGGACCGGTGCGCGTGGCTCGGTGAGCAGGAAGCCACTTCGCAGCACAGCTCCCTTGTCGGGTGGCTGTAGCCCCACTCCCTGTGGGCCCGCCGCGTCGGGAAGGGGGTTGGCGTTGAGCTCTGTGAGCAGCCCACTCGGAGTGACCTCAGGCCAGTCGATGGACGAGCCGACCGTGTCGAGCACGGCCCAGCCCCAGCGGACTGCTTCCTCGGGGTCCTGGTCGTACCAGTGGAGCACCGCCTCCTGTGAGGCCATCCGCCCGACGTCCGCCGGCGTGGCGGGTGTCTGAGCGCAGCGAAGCTCGTGGTGCGCATAGTCGAGCAGGCGGTCGGCCTGTGCTCCGTCGAGGTCGAGCAGCGCGCTCTCGACGGCGTCGAGCACCTCGTGCCAGTCGGCGCGGGTGAAGGGGCCGTCGCAGACTTCCTCTTGGGCGACTGCGAGGCCGATCAGCGTGAGCCAGATCAGCTCGTGCCCTTGCGGGCCTCGACGATACGGCTGTGCTCACGCTCGTACAGGCGGATGCGGTCGAGGACGATCTGCAGGTTCGCCGCGTTGCGGTCGTCGCCGTCGCTGGCGTCGAGGGCGTCCATGCACTTGGCGATCTGGACGAGATCCTCGAGGATCTGGTTCAGCAGCTCGAGGTCGACCTCGGTGCGCGGCTTGCCGGCAAAGGCAGCCCGGTACTCCTCGAAGCGCTCGTTCGCCGCCTGACCCAGAGCACCCCCCCGGTCGGCCGGAGCGGCGGAGCGCAGGGTCTCGCGGATGGTGTCGAGCTCACGGCGCCAGCTGGCCATGTTGCCCTCGACCACCGTGATGTTCTTGTCGTGCGCCGGGGCGTTGAGCCCCTGGAGCTTGAGGCTGCGCATGCCACCGAGGTAGTCCTCGAGGTTGTCGAGCATCCGGGAGAGGAGCTCGGGCTGACGCGACGTGCGCGACTTTCCGGCGAAGTGGTAGCCGTAGAGCTTGAACTGTGCGTTCGCCAGGTTGGCGTAGCGCGCGGCTCGCTCACCCACGGCCCCGCCGTTCTGCATGTCGCGAATGGAGCGCTGCTCGGTGCGGTACATCTCGAGGTTGCGCTGCGTGGCGTCGTGGGCGTTCGCGAGCGACGCATCCGTCGGACGCGCACCGCGGATGCGGGCCATCTCGGCGGCCAGCTTCTCGAGGTCGCTCGTGATCTCCTTGAGGAGGCCGAGGTCTCGGTCGAGCCGGGAGCGTCCCGCGAAGTTCCGGCGGTACCGGTTCATCGCGAACTGACCCCACGTCATGGCGCGGCTGGCGCTCATGGCGAGGGGGCCGTCGCCCTTGGCCTCTTCGATGCGGCTGACCTCGCTGCGGTAGGACTCGAGGCTGCGGTCGATCGTCTCGACGGTGGACGTGTCGCCGGCCGCCTCGGCCTGGCCACGCACCTCCTCCAGCTTCGCGATGATGTCGCGCAGGAGGTCGGGGTTGCGGGTGATGCGCGGGTGACCGGCGAAGCCGACCACGTACCGCTGCAGCTGCTGATCCGCCGCACGGCGGATGTCGTCGAAGTTCGTCATGAGCGCGACTATATGAATGCATCGGACACGGGGCCACCTGGATGTGGAACAGCGTCGCGCGCGTACAGGGACTGGGGCTGCCTTCAGCGCTCCGCGCAGCCGGGCGGGACGCCGTCGAGCTTCGGGTGATGGGGGCTTCGCTGACGCTGGGACTCGACGGGGTCGTCCGCCGTCGGGTCACCCTCGACGGTGACACGTCCTCACTCGCGCCGCGGGTGGCGGGGGAGTGGACCTGGACACTCGGAGCCCAGGGCTGTCGCGTGCGGAGGCTCGTGGATGGCTCTGACGTGGCGGTCGTGCCACAGCCCGGCCTGCTCGGGTTTGCGTCTGCAGGCTCGGCGGTCGGGGTCGTCGGCGAGTCCAGCGCGGTCGTCGTGACAGATGGTCTCACCCAGCCGGTGCCAGGTCGCTGGCACCAGGTCGCTGGTGGAGCGCACCTGTGGTTCGCCGGCCCAGAGGGCCTGCTGCGATGGGGGGCGTCGAGGGTGCAGTGGGAGGCGCCGGTCCGCGCGCTGCGCGTGGTGGGTCCGTGGGTGGTCGCGAGCACCGATCAGGAGACCCGGGCCTGGTGGGACGGTCAGGAGGTGGCGCTGCCCTTCCTCCGACTGCAGCCAGGGCACCCGGCTGTCACCCAGGGAGACTCGCTGTGGATCGCCCCGGGGCTGGGCACCGGCTGGCTCCAGATCACCAGAGAGGGTCCTCGCCAGCTGCTCCTCGAGGGACGCACCGTGCTGTCTGCCGATGTGGGCGCGGGCGGTCTGGCCGTCGTGGCAGCGGAGGGCATCGGCAGCGCGAGTGTCGTCCTGGTGCGCGGGTCGACTGTCGCGTCGGGGCCTGCGGTCGACCCATGGGTTGCTCGCGTGTGCTGGGTCGGCCGGCACCTCGTCTGCGGAGGGGTGCGAGAGGTGGCCGTCGATCGGTGGGACGAGCGTTAAGGAGCGCACATCAAGGGGGCGCAATGGGCGACCGCGAGCTGTTCCTCGGTCGGGTCGTCGATCCGGCCACTCTCGAGCCAGCCGCAGAGTGGGCGACACTCGATCCGGACCGCCTCACCCGTCATGGTGTGGTCCTCGGCATGACGGGCTCGGGAAAGACCGGTCTGTGCATCACCATGATGGAGGAGCTCGCCATGGCGGGTGTTCCGATCCTCGCCATCGACCCGAAGGGCGACATCGCGAACCTCGCCCTGGTCTTTCCCGAGCAGGAGGCCGCTGACTTTGAACCCTGGATCGATGTGGCCGAGGCGAGTCGCAGCGGCCGCACCGTGGCGGAGGAGGCCGCCGCCGTGTCGCAGCGCTGGAGAGCCGGTCTGTCCGAGTGGCAGGCCTATCCGGAGCGCGCACGCGCTCTCGCGTCTGCCGCATCGGTCACGGTCTACACACCGGGCAGTGAGTCCGGTGTCGCCGTCGATCTTCTGGGCTCGCTCGGCGACGTGCCTGACCTCGACGGTGAGTCCCTGCGCGAGCTGGTCTCTGGAACGGTCTCGGGGCTGCTCGGCCTGCTCGGGATTCGTGCGGAGCCGCTCCGCGACCCGAGGCACGTGGTGCTGTCGCACATCCTCGAGACAGCCTGGCTCGAGGGGCAGGCGGTCGACATCGAGCGCCTGATCGTGCAGCTCGTCGACCCTCCGTTCGAGAAGGTCGGTGTGTTCCCGGTGGACACCTTCCTGCCGCGCAGCGAGCGCATGGCACTCGCGATGCAGCTGAACGCGGTGCTCGCGTCCCCGGCCTTTGCGGCATGGCGGGCGGGTGCGCCGCTCGACCTCGACGCGATGCTGACGCCCGCTGCAGACGGGAAGACGCCCGTGAGGGTGTTCTACACCGCCCACCTAGACGATGCCGGTCGTACCTTCTTCACGGCGATGCTCCTGAACCGACTTGTCGCGTGGATGCGCCGGCAGCCTGGAACGGGCTCGCTTCGGGCACTGCTCTACCTCGACGAGGTGTTCGGCCTGATGCCGCCACATCCGTCCAATCCCCCCACCAAGAGGCCCCTGCTCACCCTGCTCAAGCAAGCGCGAGCGGTCGGGCTCGGGGTGGTGCTCGCCACCCAGAACCCGATCGATCTCGACTACTCGGCACTGTCGAACACGGGACTGTGGTGGCTCGGGAAGCTCTCGACCCGGCAGGATCAAGACCGGGTGCTCGATGGGCTCGCCAGCGCGCAGGGCGATGTCGACAAGCCGACGCTCCGTGGCTGGCTCGAGCGGCTTCCGGAGCGCACCTTCGTGGTGCGGGATGTCCGAGAGCCCGAGCCGCGCCTGTGGAGCTGTCGGTGGGCGATCAGCTACCTGAGAGGACCACTCACGCGTGCGGAGGTCGCTCGGCTCAAGCCAGCAGGGCCCGCGCTGCCTCCGCCTCCTCCAGGTGGAGCCAGGCCTCCTCAGCCGACGGCCGTTCCCGACGGCTACACCGCGCATCCGCCGCCGGCGCCGGGACGCGCAGTCTATCGCTACCTCGACCCAGCGGTCGCCCACAGTGCGCGCCTGGCTCCCTTCGTGGGCGATGCTGCAGAGCGTCGACGGGCGGATGGGCGGACGGTCTGGCGGCCGGCGCTCTACGGAGCGCTTCACCTGCGCTTCGATGAGCGCGGCTTCGACACCGAGCGGCCGGAGCATCGGCTCTTCTTCCCCATCGAGGGGGCCCGCCCACATTTTCGCGGAGAGCCGGAGCTGGCCGTCACGGATCTGCTCTCCGACGAGCCTGAGGGCGCGCACCTCTTCGCGCCGCTGCCCGCCCTCTGTGACGAGCCCTCCGAGCTGCGAGATCTTCAGAAGCAGCTGGTCGACGAGGTGCTTCGTGGAGAGACCACGCGTCGCTTCAAGCACGCGGCTACGAAGCTAGCGAGTCGCGGTGGAGAATCGGAGGAGGCCTTCCGCGCACGGGTCCGTGAGGCGCTGCGTGAGCGGGTGGACAGCAAGGTCGCCAAGCTGCGTGACCGGGTCGAGCGCAAGCTCTCCACGCTCGAGGAACGTCTCGAGCGCAAGCAGCGCGACCAGACGCAGCACGAGGCCGATGTGAGGGCGAAGATGGCGACCGAGGCGGTGAATGTCGGTGAGACACTCCTGTCGATGTTCTTCGGTCGCCGACGCTCGATGACGACGGCTGTCAGCAAGCGGACTCAGACCCGGAAGGCGCAGGACCGCCTCGAGCGCACCCGCGGAGAGATCACCGATCTCGAGCGCGACATGTACGAGCTCGAGGCGGAGCTGGAGAGCGAGATTCTGGCGATCGAGAACGACGAGCTACGGCGCCTCGCAGACATCACGACCCACGAGATCGGCCTCGAGCGTGCCGACATTCGGGTGGACGCCTTCGTGGTCCTGTGGATTCCGGTCAGTCGGGCACTCTAGGCTCGACCGTCAGGAGCTGAGCCTGCGCTCGGGTCTCTCCGTCACGCTGCGCTCGCAGACGAAGGATGGGCCGTCGTGGGGTGCGCGGGATGCCGTCGACGACCGCCTCGGGTACGGGAGGACAAGGCCGAGCGCCGCGGGGTGTGACCAGCGCCTCTGGGGGCGGGAGAGTCGCCGCGAGGAATCTATGATCTGGTTCATTGTCGCTGCACTTGCGCAGGATCTGACGGTCACGGGTACGTGCCCGGGCCCGGTCTCGCTTCGGCTGTCTGACCTCGTCGCGGATGGTCGGTGGGCCCTGATCTCGTCGTCTGGACCTGGCTCTGCCGAGCTGCCCGGTGGTGTCTGTGTCGGAGCTGTCTCGGGTCTGGCGGAGGAAGGACTCGCCCTTCGTCGCTTTGGTGAGTCGAGAGGTGGCGTGCGAGAGGTCGATGTCGAGCTCGGCGCACTGGCCTGCGAGCTCCACCTGCAGCTGGTCGACCTCGCGACCTGCGGGCTCGGACCCGTGGTGACTCTGGAGGCGAGTCCTGACCTCGACGGCACCTTCGTGGTCGGCGAGGTCGACCGCATCGTTCGCCTCGAGGGCATCGACGGCACCGGGCCCCTGGAGGTCCAGTGTCGGGCCTGGGATGCTGACGTGTGCACCATGCTGGAGGTGCGGACTCCCCTCGATGGCTGTGAAGTGTATGGCGCGGTCGACCTCTTCCATGAGGTCGTCGCCGCGAACCGACCGGATGAGCGAGCCTGCCCCCTGCTGTGCGCCGCGACCACGGGAGGGAGGGACGAGCGCGCCACGGTCTGTCGTGCGGGTCCCGGGAGCGTCGGTGGCGACCAGCGAGCCTGTTCCTGGGCTGATCCTGACCCCATCTGCGCTGTCGACGACTGGTACTGGCGGACCGACGTGTCGACGATGGGGGAGCCGTGGGTCGTCAACCTGCGTCTCGGAGACTGCTACCCGGGCTCCGCGCCGCTCCAGCTGTCCTGCGCTGGGTGGATTGAGTAGCTCCTGAGCACGAGCGCCCGCGGCAGCGGGCCGCGGGCGTCATGAGGAGCACCGTCGAGCGCTAGGCGGCTCGACGCCTGCGGCGTGCCACCCCGAGGACCAGCAGAGCGAGCCAGCTGGCGGGTGCGCCGCTGCTCGCGCAGCCACAGCCCTCGGCCTTGTCTCCCTTCACCTTCGTCGGCTCCTCGGAGTCGGCACAGGCCTCGTCGATCTGGCCGTCGCAGTTGTTGTCCACGTCGTCACCGCAGAGCTCGGGTCGGCCAGGATGCGCCCAGCCGTCCTCGTCGTCGCAGTCACCATCCTCTACGGAGTAGCCGTCGCCGTCGAGATCGCCGAGGCCCTCGTCGATCAGGCCGTCGCAGTCGTCGTCGATGCCGTTGGGGATCTCGATCTGGCCGGGGAAGACATCGGCGTTGTCGTCGTCGCAGTCGCCCTCGTCCTCGGCGAAGCCGTCACCGTCGTCGTCGGTGGAGTCGAGGCCCTCGTCGACCAGGCCGTCGCAGTCGTTGTCGCGGCCGTCCGCGATCTCCTCGGCGCCCGGGTAGGTGTTCTCGTCGTCGTCGTTGCAGTCGCCCTCGTCCTCCGAGAACCCGTCACCGTCGTCGTCGTAGCAGTCCGTGCCTTCGTCGATCTCGCCGTCGCAGTCGTTGTCGAGGCCATCGCAGAGCTCGGGCGCACCCGGGTAGACCTCGGGGTTCGCTGGGTCGCAGTCCTCGTCACCGACGTAGCCGTCGCCGTCGTCGTCGATGGAGCCATCATCGACGACATCGTCGCAGTCGTTGTCGATCTCGTCGTCCGCAACCTCGTCGGCTCCAGGGTGGACGTCCTCGTCGCCGTCGTTGCAGTCACCCTCGATCTCCGAGTAGCCGTCACCGTCGTCGTCAGAGCACTCGGTGTCTTCGTCGACGAGGCCGTCGCAGTCGTCGTCGACCTCGTTGCAGACCTCGATGGCGCCTGGGTACACGCTCGGGTCGCTGTCGTCACAGTCGCCGCCGAGCCCCGTGAAGCCGTCGCCGTCTGCGTCCCCGGCGGGCGTGTCTTCGTCGATCACGCCGTCGCAGTCGTTGTCGATGAAGTCGAAGATCTCGACCGCGTCGGGGTTGACGTCGGGGTCGGCGTCGTTGCAGTCACCCGCACAGGTCGAGAATCCGTCTCCGTCGCGGTCCAGCTCCTCGAGCAGTGGATCGGCGTCGTCGCAGTCTTCGCAGAGGAAGGCGCCGTCCTCGTCGAAGTCTCGCTCGAAGGGGAGGTCCGGGCACGGGTCGCAGGCGTCGGGGGTGCCGTCGGCGTCGGAGTCGGTGGGGTCGCCGAAGCAGAGGTCACAGCCGTCCGGGATGCCGTCTGCGTCAGCATCGAGGCGGTCGTCCTCACCCTCGCAGGCATCGCAGTCGTCGGGGACGGTGTCGCCATCGCTGTCCGCGAGGTCATCACCGCCCGGGCAGACATCACAGGCGTCGGGCATTCCGTCGCCGTCGAGGTCGTCGCGGTCGTCTGCTCGCGGGCACAGGTCGCAGGCGTCGGGCACGGTGTCGCGGTCGGCGTCGCGGTCGTCGGGACCGTCTGCGCAGACATCACAGGCATCCGGGGTGCCGTCGGCATCCCCGTCGCGGCTGTCGTCGCCTCCGGGGCACACGTCACAGCCGTCCGGGGTGCCGTCGCGGTCTTCGTCTTCCCGGTCGTCCTCGCCCCAGCACAGGTCGCAGGGATCCGGCACCGTGTCGCCGTCGAGGTCGCTGCTGTCGTCGCCGTAGGGGCACACGTCGCAGCCGTCGGCGATGCCGTCGCCGTCCGCGTCGAGGGCGTCGTCGCTGCCTGGGCACGAGTCGCAGGCATCCGGCACGCCGTCGATGTCCGAGTCGATGGCATCGTCGAAGCCGGGGCATGCATCGCAGCCGTCGGGCACGAGGTCGCCGTCTCGGTCCTCGGTGTCGTCCTCGCCATCGCAGACATCACAGGCGTCGGCGACCGTGTCGCCGTCGCTGTCGATCGCTGGCCCGACACAGGTATCGCAGCCGTCGGGGATGCCGTCGAGGTCCGAGTCGATGCGGTCGTCCTCGCCAGCGCACACGTCGCAGGCGTCGGGGATGCTGTCGAGGTCGGCATCCAGGCGGTCGTCCTCGCCGGGGCAGAGGTCGCAGGCGTCGGCCACGCTGTCGGCGTCGGCGTCGAAGCGGTCGTCCTCGCCGGGGCAGGAGTCACAGCCGTCGGGGACCGTGTCGTCGTCGACGTCGAGGCTGTCGTCATCGCCCGGGCAGATGTCGCAGGCGTTCGGCGTGCCGTCGAGGTCGGCGTCGAAGCGGTCGTCCTCCCCGGGGCAGCGATCGCACCCATCGGCGACGCCGTCTCCGTCCTCGTCGACGCTATCGTCGAAGCCGGGGCAGAGGTCGCAGGAGTCGGGCGTGCCGTCGGCGTCGGTGTCAGCCGGATCGCCGAAGCAGTCGTCACAGCCATTCGGAGTGCCGTCGCCGTCGGCGTCGAGGAAGTCGTCGAAGCCCTCGCAGACATCACATGCATCGGGCATGCGGTCGGCATCGCTGTCGATGCGGTCGTCGAAGCCGGGGCAGAGGTCGCACGCGTCCGGTGCCTCATCGCCGTCCTCGTCGAGGCGGTCGTCCTCGCCGGGACAGGCATCGCAGGCGTCGGGGACCTCGTCTCCGTCCTCGTCGAGGGCGTCGTCGGCACCGCTGCAGCGGTCGCAGCCGTCGGGCACGCCGTCACCGTCGACATCATCGCGGTCGTCGGCTCCTGGGCAGACATCACAGCCGTCCGGGAGCGTATCGGCGTCTTCGTCGGCCAGGTCGTCGAACCCGGGGCAGGTGTCGCAGGCGTCGGGAATCGTGTCGGCATCTGCGTCGATGGCGTCGTCGAAGCCGTCACAGAGGTCGCAGCCGTCGGCCGTGCCGTCACCGTCGCCGTCGATGGCGTCGTCGAAGCCCTCGCAGGCGTCGCAGGCGTCGGGGACTGCGTCGAGGTCGCCGTCGAGGCGGTCGTCCTCGCCCGGACAGACATCGCAGGCATCGGGCACGGTGTCGGCGTCTTCGTCGGCCAGATCGTCCGAGCCCGGGCAGACATCGCAGTCGTCGGGGATGGTGTCGCCGTCCTCGTCGAGCATGTCGTCGTAGGCGGGGCAGAGGTCGCAGGCGTCGCCGACGCCATCGAGGTCGGAGTCACGCTGGTCGGCGTTCGCCTCGGCGGGGCAGTTGTCGCAGTCGTCGGCAAGTCCGTCTTCGTCGGTGTCGACGGTGTCGTCGCCTCCGATGCACACGTCGCAGACATCGCCCACGCCGTCGCCGTCCGAGTCGAGCTGGTCGGGGTCGGCGATGTCGGGGCAGCCGTCACAGCCGTCGGCCCAGCCGTCGCCGTCGGTGTCGAGCAGATCGTCGTAGCCGGGGCACACGTCGCACACGTCGCCGACGCCGTCACCGTCCTCGTCGAGCTGGTCTCGGTTGGTGTCCTCGGGGCAGTTGTCGCAGCCGTCAGCGACGTTGTCGAGGTCAGCGTCGAGCAGGTCGTCGAAGCCGGGGCACTGGTCACAGAGGTCTCCGACCGTGTCCTCGTCTTCGTCGCTCTGGTCTGGGTTGGGGATGATCAGGCAGTTGTCGCAGGCATCCCCCGCGCCGTCGGCGTCGCTGTCGGACTGATCGTCGGGGACGTGCTCACACACGTCGCAGTCGTCACCGAAGCCATCCTCGTCGGTGTCGTCCTGGCGTCCGGAGCAGAAGAGCTCGTCCTCGATGCGCAGGAGGTAGTCGCCGAGCAGGGCTACATCGTCGGCCGTGATCTCACCGTCGTCGTTCATGTCGGCGGCCCAGGCCTCGCAGTCGACGGGCTCGCGGACGCCTGGCAGGTACTCGGTGACGATCACCGCGAGGTCGTCCTCGTCGATGTCACCGTCGCCGTCGAGGTCGCCACAGATGCCGCCGCAGCCGTCCTCGGGGCAGATGTCGCACACGTCGCCCCAGCCGTCGCCCTCGGCGTCCTCCTGGTCGGGGTTCTCGATGTCGACGCAGTTGTCGCAGTAGTCGCCCCAGCCGTCTCGGTCCTCGTCCTCCTGGTCGGGGTTGACGTCCACCGGGCAGTTGTCGCAGTCGTCGGGGACGAGGTCGAAGTCGGCGTCGAGGTTGTCGTTGAAGCCCGGGCACCGATCGCAGTCGTCGCCGAAGCCGTCGAGGTCTTCGTCGAGCTGGCTCGGGTTCCACACGTCGATGCAGTTGTCACAGGCATCGGGCTGCGTGTCTTCGTCGCGGTCGTCGGCGTCGTCGAAGCCCTCGCAGCGGTCGCAGACGTTGCCGACCATGTCGAGGTCATCGTCGAGCTGGTCAGGGTTGTACACGCTGATGCAGTTGTCGCAGTAGTCGGGGACCAAGTCGACATCTTCGTCGAACTCGTCGGGGTACCCCTCGCAGGCATCGCAGATGTTGCCGACGCCGTCGCCGTCGTCGTCGCGCTGGGCCTCGTTGGGGATGTCGGGGCAGTTGTCGCAGCCGTCAGCGACGCCGTCCCCGTCGCGGTCGACGCCGTCGTCTGCGCCGATGCAGTCGTCGCAGGCATCGCCGATCTCGTCACCGTCGAGGTCGGTCTGGTAGGGGTTGTAGGTGTCGGGGCAGTTGTCGCACTCGTCGGGGACGGTGTCGAGGTCCCGGTCGAAGGAGTCCGGGAAGCCGCGGCATCGGTCGCAGGCATCACCGACCCCGTCGAGGTCGAAGTCCGCCTGGTCGTCGTTCGCCGTCCCCGGGCAGTTGTCGCAGCCCGAGGGGTAGGAATCGCCGTCGGGGTTGTCGGTGTCGTCGTAGCCGGGGCAGACATCGCAGGCGTCACCGACGCTGTCGCGGTCGGCGTCGAACTGCCCCGGGTCGAAGACGTCCGGGCAGACGTCGCAGGCGTCGGGGAAGAGGTCGCCGTCGCGGTCGATGTCGTCCGGCCCCTCGGGGCACAGGTCGCACTCGTCGCCGGTGCCGTCGCCGTCACGGTCAGACTGGTCTTCGTTGTCGTCGAAGGGGCAGTTGTCGCACTCGTCGGGCCACAGGTCGCCGTCGACGTCGGAGAGGTGCACGAAGCGATCGTCGCAGTCGGTGCCCCCACAGTCGCCGAGCGCGTCGACGAAGCCGTCGTTGTCGTCGTCGCAGCAGTAGGGCTCGTCCCAGCAGTCGCTGTCGAAGCAGTCGATCAGGCCGTCGCGGTCGTCGTCGATGCCGTTGTCGCAGTCCTCGAAGTCCGGAACGATCACACCCCCCTCGCAGAGGTCGGCCCCCACGGAGTCCCACATGGCCTCGACCTCCGGCACGGTGGGGGCCCACATGAAGAGCATTCCGAAGTCGACGGTCTCGCCAGGACCGACGTACGCCTCCCGGTGGCGCCAGTGCATCGTGTAGTCGCCGACGGAGCCGCCGTAGTCCGCGAATGCGGCGTCAGCGTCCGTCGACCAGCCGGAGTTGTGGCCCACGTCGTCGGCCAGGGGGTCGCAGGCGCCGTACGCGACGGTCACTCCGGACGTAGCACCGGCCGAGGTCGCCAGGCTGCCATCGTCGGAGACGTTGTTCTGGGTCGAGTAGTTCCAGTAGCGATCGTAGTCCTGGTCTGGGTCCATCAGGTGGACCATGCGGAAGTCGGTGATGGGATCCCCGCCGGTGTTCTCGAGGGTGAACCAGACGCGCATCACCCGGTCCGCGTCGTCCCACTCCTGCTCCATCGTCATCTCGACGCCCGGCATCTCCCAGATGTAGAAGGCCGTGTTCGTCGAGCCGCTGGAGGTGTCGTCTTCCAGCACCAGCGTCCACGTGTGGAAGCCGTTGTTCATCTCGTAGCGGCGTGTGGTCGGGTTGTAGAACTCGAGCACGACGGCCTGGAAGGGGGAGCCGGGCCAGGTCGCGTCGATCCAGCCTGCGTCGTTGAGCTGGATGCCGTTCGCCGTGCGACTGTCGACCCACTGACCGGAGTCGCCGTAGTAGACCTGCAACAGGTCTCCAGTGATCAGCTGGCTTGCATGTGCCGTCGAGCCCGCAGAGCAGACTCCTACGAGCATGAGCGCGTGTTGCAGTCGCATCCCGGACCCCTGTCAGACTGGCCCTGAAGTCTACCAGAAGTGCGCCCGTCCCTTGGCTCGGCGTCGCATGAGAGCCGGACTTCGACGATCCCCCACGCGCGCGCTCCAGGGCCTACTCGCCGAGGCGGGGGAGCAGCTGGGCGAAGTTGCAGGGCTGATGCCGGCTGTCGAGCTGGTGGACGAGGATGGCGTCCCACGCGTCGCGGCAGGCGCCCGTGCTGCCAGGAAGAGCGAAGATCAGCAGGCGTCCGGCGACGCCCGCGGTCGCCCTAGACTGGATGGTCGAGGTGCCGACACTCTCGCGACTCACCCAGCGAAAGTACTCGCCGAAGCCGGGAATGTGCTTGTCGATGACCGCGTGGACCGCCTCGGGCGTCACGTCACGCCCGGTGATGCCCGTCCCGCCTGTCGTGAGGACGATGTCCGCTTGGCCGGCGTCGCGCCACTCGCGCAGGTGCGCCTCGATGTGGCTCTGCTCGTCGCGGACCAGCTCCCGGGCGATCAGCTGGTGACCGGCTGTGGTCACGCGCTCGGCGAGGAGTGCTCCCGAGCGGTCGTCGTCCAGGGTTCGTGTGTCGCTCACGGTGAGCACCGCGACGCGCAGCGGAACGAAGGGGCGTGTGGGATCGATGCCGGGCATGGCGCCTCCTGACAGCCTGCTAATCCCGGTCGCCTGCCGGTGCCTTTGGTCATGGAGTCATCGAGGGGCGTCGACGGGCGGGCCTGTCGCCGAGCGACAGCTATGGCGCACCGGGAGGTGACGGTGTCGGTGAGCGAGGTTCCAGCCATCCGGATCTCTGTGCGCTCCGAGGCGCCGGTGCGAGCGAGCGGACGCTACGTCCTGTACTGGATGATTGCCGAGCGTCGGACGCGCTGGTCATTCCCCCTCCAGCGAGCCCGACAGCTGGCCGACGAGCTGGGCCTGCCCCTGGTGGTCTTCGAGCCCCTGGGCCTCGGCTACCGCTGGGCCAGCGAGCGGGTGCACCGCTTCGTGATCGACGGCATGCGCGACAACGCGGCGGCCTGTCGAGCCGCGGGTGTGACGTACATCCCCTGGATCGAGCCGGAGCCGCGCGCCGGTGCGGGACTGCTCGAGGCGCTCGCGGCGCACGCCGCCGTCGTGGTGACCGACGAGCGGTCGGTCTCGGAGCTTCCGATGCTGGTGGAGCGGGCGGCGGCCAAGCTCAGCGTGCGGCTCGAGGCCGTCGACG
>PKDJ01000046.1 GCA_002862545.1 Pseudomonadota bacterium | reverse complement strand
ACCGCATGCACCATCGACAGCGCGATCATCGCGCGTGGCTGGGTGCGCTCGATGCAGCTGAGGACGTTCTTCAAGCCCATGCCCGGGTCGACGAGCACCGGCACCGCGCCCAGCTTGAACAGGGCGAAGGCCACGGCGTAGAAGTCGAGGCTCGGCTTGAGGAGCATGAGTGTGCGGTCACCGCGTCGGATGCCCTGCTGCTCGAAGCCTCGAGCGTAGGCATCCGAGGCCTCGTCGAGCTCGCGGAAGGACCACGTGTCCCAGGTTGGTGCGGTCGTCGAGTAGCTGCTGCTGGGGAACCGGATGGCCGGCGCATCGGGCCGAGCTGCGGCATGCTCCCGCAGGTACTCGGCGATGTTGCTTCGGCGCAGGCGGTCGTCGGTCACAGCGCGTGCCGACCCAGGAAGTCACGGACGATGGGGACGATGCGCTCGTGACCGTCTTCGACGACGAAGTGGCCGGCGTCCTCGAGCTTGTGCACCTCGGCCTCGGGGAAGCGTCCGAGCCAGTTGTCGAGGAAGGCACCGGTGAAGACGAAGTCCTGCATGCCCCAGATGAAGGTGGTCGGCAGGTGGCTCAGCGACGCGACGTTGTCGTCGAGCCACTGGATGGTCTCGCGGGTCGGGTGACCATCTTCGAGGGGAATGTCGCGGATGAACTTCAGCATGGCGCGCCGATTCTCCCACGAGTTGTAGGGAGCACGGTAGCCCTCTGCGACACCGCCCTTGTACCGGCTGCGATCGACGAGCGCGCGGAACATGCCGATTCGGAGGAAGGCGTTGATGCCGAGCACGGCCGGCTCGCCGAGCAGCGGCATGCGCGACAGGCGGATCGACAGCGGCACGGGCATGATGAACACGGCGGTGTTGAAGACCACCAGCCGCTTGAACCGCTCGGGCCGCTTGAGGGCTGCGCCGAAGCCGATGGCGCCACCCCAGTCGTGCACGACCAGGGTGATGTCCTGCAGGTCGAGGTGGTCGATCAGCTCGACGAGGTTGTCGATGTGGTCGATCAGGCGCGCGCGAAACTCCTTGGGCTTGTCGGAGAGTCCGCAGCCGACGTGGTCGGGAACCACGCAGCGGTAGTCGCTCGACAGACCGTGCACCAAGGTGCGCCAGTAGAAGGACCAGGTCGGGTTGCCGTGGACCATGAGGAGGGTCTCGCCACTGCCCTCGTCGAGGTAGTGCAGTCGATGCCCACTCGACAGGGTGTGGTCGGCTCCGGGCCACGGGTAGTGCTGGCGAACGGAATCGGAGAGGTCGGTGTGTTGCAGGGTGGTCACCACGGAATCCCCGGTCGGAGGGAGCCGCGTGTAACGCGCGGGCCGCTCGGGGGCGTGGGACAGGCGCGCGGGGTCCGAGGAGTGCCCCGCGGACCGGGTCACGAAGCCAGCGTCTTGTCGAGGCTGCGACGCCGTTTGACATCCGGACGGCCGCGGCGTGCGAAGACTTGAGTGACAACAGGAGGTCGATCCGTGTACGCCAGCCGCCGCTCCCAGCCTCGACGCCCCTCGGGTGGGCCTGGAGACCCGAGAGGATGGTCAGGTGTGTGGCAGCTCGTCGCTCTGAACGTGCTCGTCTACGTGCTGTGGCAGATGCCGGCTCTGCGAGGGCTGATGGCCGCCAACTTCATGGTGTCGGCCGAGAGCGTCTTCGGGCTGCGGCTGTGGACGCTGATCACGTCGGCCTTCAGTCAGTTCACGCCCACGCACCTGTTCTCCAATGCGCTCGGGATCTACTTCTTCGGCAGCAGCATCGAGGCGGCCTTCGGACGTCGGCGCCTCTGGGAGCTGTACCTCGGCGGGGCGCTCGTCTCAGGCGTCTCGCACGTGGCCTGGAATCTGGTCACCGGCTCGTCGGTCCCTGCCCTGGGAGCGAGTGGTGCGGTCATGGGCTTTGGCGCCGTGTTCGCTGCGCTGTGGCCGAATCGGCGCTTCCTGATCTACTTCCTCTTCCCCATGCCCGCGTGGGCGATGGTGGGACTGTATGCACTGCTGGACCTCACCGGAATGCTCGGCGGGGTCTCCGACGGCGTCGCCCACGTCGTCCACCTCGCTGGACTGGGGTTCGGCCTGCTCTGGCTGAGGCTCAGGGGCTACTGGCCGAGCGTCGTGCGGGCGTGGCGTCGTCGACCGAGTCGCCGTTCCTAGTGGCCGGATGAAACACAACCGGGCCTGCCGCGTACGTCAGGTAGCGAGGTGAGGTCATGAGCAGTCGGAACAACACCATGGTGGCGGTCGGCCTCGAGGTCGTGCCGGGCATCTTCTTCCAGACCTTCGGCGTCGGCCACCTGTACCGTGGGCGCGTGGGCACGGGCCTGGCCATCATGCTGAGCTACTGGTTCCTTCAGGCGATCAACGCGGCGCTGTGCACCGTGCTCATCGGCTTCGTCACCGCGCCGCTGACCTGGCTCGCCTACATGATCGCCGCTCCGACCAACCTCCTCGACGAGGAGCGCTGACCTCAGCGCACGCGGTCGGGCGTCTCGGTGCCCTCGGTGGTGTGCGCATAGGTCCAGTAGAGGTTGGCGCCCAGCGAGCCGATGGCGACCAGCCACGCCAGGGCGCGCGCGATGGCCAGGGTGGCGAACGTCTGCTGCACGTCATCGGGCCCCGCTCCACCGAACTGGGAGGCTGTGGCCGACAGACCCAGCAGGAAGGCCAGGGCAGCGCTGCCACCCATGATGTAGGGGAAGCGCGACAGCCACACCCACGTGGGCCGCTTGGCGACGAGCACGCGCAGCCAGATCCACAGCACGACATAGGCCAGCCAGATCTCGATGAATCCGCCCATCATGTCGGCCTCCGAGCCCGAGTGGATGTGTCGTATCCGGTCGCCTGGGAACCTGTCGTCCGTCCGGGTCGGCTAGAGCGCCACAGGGGAGGCCTCATGTTCACCGAAGACACCCTCGGCTTTCTGTCCGAGCTCGCGGACAACAACCAGAGGGAGTGGTTCAAGGCCCGCAAGGACCGGTACGAAGAGCACGTGCGGGAGCCGGCCCGTGCCCTGATTCGTGCAGTAGGAGAGCGCCTGCCCGAGGTCACGACGGCGTTCGTCGCGAGTGATGCGAAGGTCGGCGGCTCCCTGATGCGTGTGCATCGGGACACCCGCTTCAGCCGGGACAAGACGCCCTACAAGACCCACATCGGGATCCAGTTTCGCCACGCGGCGGGCAAGGACATCCACGCGCCGGGCTTCTACCTGCACATCGCACTCGGGCAGGCCTTCGTCGGCTGTGGCATGTGGCGTCCACCGAGTCCAGCGCTGCTCGCACTGCGCACCCGCATCGCCGCCGAGCCCGACGTGTGGGCGCGCATCGTCCAGGAGCCGTCCTTCGTCGAGATGTTCGTGCTTCAGGGCGAGAGCCTCAAGCGCGCGCCCAGGGGGTTTCCGAAGGATCACCCGCAGCTCGACGCACTCAGGCGGAAGAGCCACATCGCGGTGAGTGACCTGTCCCTGGAGGACGTGCTCGGCGATGGCCTGGTGGACGCGGTGATGGAGCGGGTCGCGTGCTCGGCCGACTACGTGCGCTTCCTGTGCGAGGCGCTGGACCAGACGTTCTGACGACGCTCAGCGGGCGACCCCCAGTTCCTCCTCGAGGGCGTCGAGCCGCGCAGCAAGCCGCTCGTAGGCCTCCAGCACCTCCGGCGACGGGCTGGCGCTCGGCGTGAGGAGGTCCTCGCCCTCGGACCACGGGACGATGCCCAGCTCGAAGAGCCGCTCGACAGCGAGCTCTCCCTCGCCGCTGTAGCGCTCCCGGATCAGCTTGTAGCGGCTGTCTCGCAGCGTGCGGCTCTCCTCCAGCGGGCTGTCGGTGTCGTTGGGCTTGAACAGCTCGGCGAGCACGACGTCGCGAAGCTGTGTCGGCTCGCTCGGGGTGCGCAGGGCGGGCAGAATCGAGCGTCCGTCCAGCGACGGCTGACGACCATCGGGTGTCTCCAGCGCGGGGAGGCCTGCGAGCCGAGCAAGGGTTGGAAAGAGGTCGACGACGTGCACGAGTGCACTGGAGGAACCCGGAGTGCGCACGGCCGGTCCAGACACGAGCAGGGGCACGCGCACCCCGCCCTCGTAGAGCGTGCCCTTGCCGCGGTCGGGGTCCCACGGGGGGCGGATGGACTGACCCGGCGTGCCGTTGTCCCCCAGAAAAATGATCGTCGTCTGCTCGCGCCGCTCGCCGAGCGCGTCGAGCAGGCGACCCAGCTCGGTGTCCATCGCCTGCACCATGGCGTCGTACTGTCGAAGCTGCAGGTCGCCGCCGCCTGTCGTCACCGGCTGGTCGTGCAGCTCTGGGGGCGGCCAGTGCAGGGGGATGTGGGGCGCGTTGAAGGACACCTGGACGAGCCAAGGCTCCGGCAGGGTCTCCACGTAGCGGATGGCATCGTCGACGGTGTCGGTCGTCGCGTAGGTCGACGTGTAGGCCAGCGCGCCGTCGGTGTTCTTCTGCCAGAAGAAGTAGCCGGCGTCGTCAGGCTCCCCGCCGAGGGCGGTGCGGAGGTTGTGCATCGAGCCGGCGTGCTGCGCGAAGCCGTACTGAGCGGGGTGGGTGGTGAAGTCGTCGGCGTAGAGGCCCGCGAGGTGCCACTTTCCAGCCAGTGCGCTGGTGTAGCCGGCGCTCGCCAGGACCTGGGGCAGGCCGATCTCTTCGGGTGCGAGGGCCTGGCTGGAGTCGGCATCGACGATGGTCCCGATGCCCAGGCGGGACCCGTAGCGGCCCGTGAGCAGGGCTGCGCGTGTCGGGGAGCAGGACGGGCTGGCGTAGGCGCTGCGGAAGAGCACCGAGGTCGCGGCCAGCTCGTCGATCACGGGTGTCGGGGAGGGGACCGGATGCTCGCCATAGGCCGCGAGCTTGTCCGTACCGAGGTCGTCGGCCACGAGCAGCAGGATGTTCCCGCCGACGGGTGCTGCGCGCGCCTCCGCGGTGGCGAAGGCCAGCTGGCTGCCGGTGGCGGTCACGCTGCAGCGCCACTCCTCGCCCGCCGAGAGGGCGTGACCGGGGATGGTGTCGCCAGGCCAGGTGGTGGTCGAGGGGGTCGGCCACGGGGCGTCATCCACCGTCCAGCTCACCTGGGCGTCGACCGGGTCTCCGTCAGGGTCCTCGAGGTCGAAGAGGCACACGAGGTCGTCGAGGTCCCAGGTCGCCACCGCGGGCTCGACGCGGATGTCGACGATCTGCGGGGGCTGGTCTGGCGTCGGCGGCGGGGTCGAGGAGTCCTCGAGTCCTGCACTGCCAGCACAGCCTGCGAGCAGGAGAGCAATGGCGTGGATGCGGAGTTCCATTCCGTACAGCGTGGTCCAGGTCGGCCCCACCGTCCACCATCGTGACAGGTCGTCGCAGGAGGCAGGCGCCCGTGTGCTCGTCGACGCCTCGGCGACACAGGCCCGGTGGGGCTCCCGCGATGTCGGTACAGGGTCACATGAGCTGGCCACCGAACGACGACCTGGACGCCATCCTCGACCATGCCTGGCAGGTGCTGGTCAGAGGGGTCCGCGATGCCCGCAGCCCTGCCCACACCCCCACGGTCGCCACAGTCGGCCCCGACGGCACGCCGCAGCTGCGGACCGTCGTGCTGCGGGGGGCGGCTCGACGGGCGCATCAGCTGCGCTTCCACACCGACAGCCGGGCGAAGAAGGTCGCAGCACTGCGGGTACGACCGGCGTGCGCGCTGCATGTCTACGACCGTGCTCGCAAGCTGCAGCTCAGGCTGCAGGGGGTGGCCACGCTCCATGGGCTCAACACGTCGACGGGAGATGCGGCCTGGACCGCGACCCGGACGCAGAGCCGGCGCTGCTATCAGGTGGTCCAGGCACCAGGCGGACCGATCGACAGCCCCGATGCGCCGCGCTTCGAGGCAGACGACGAGGGGCGCGCGCACTTCGTGGCCGTCACGGTCGACCTCCACAGCCTGGAGTGGCTCTACCTCCAGGCGCGGGGCCACCGGCGGGCGCTGTTCACGCGCGACGGGGAGGAGTGGCGCGGGACCTGGCTGGTGCCCTAAGTGGAGCGCCGGAGGCGGCTTGAAGTTCCAGGGATCTCGGGGCTCGTACACCAAGACCGAGGTGCTCGGTGCCGGGTCGTTCGGGAACGTCTACGCGGCGCGCTCTGACGCCTCGGGGCTCCCCGTCGTGGTCGCGGTGAAGGTGTCGAAGGAGCCACGGCTCGAGAGCGGACGCTCCGCGGTGGTCGAGGCCCTCCGCGACGAGGTCACCCAGCTGCGCCAGCTGGAGGGGTCGGGGAACACCCCGCGGGTGCTCGACGAGGGGGAGCGGGAGGGGCACCCCTTCTTCGTCATGGAGCGCCTGCCGGGCTCGCTGCGCTCGGACCTGGAGAAGATGGAGATGGGGGTGCGGCTCGCGGCTCTCGCCGCCCTCTGCGATCGGGTCGCGGAGCTGCACGAGCTGGGGCGCGTCCACCGCGACCTCAAGCCCTCCAACGTGTTGGTCGATGCCGAGCAGACCCCGCCGCGGGTGCTCCTCTGCGACTTCTCCACCGCGCGCCTGCTCCGTCAGACGAAGCAGTCCACGATGAGTCGGGTCGGAACAGAGGACTTCCTTCCTCCCGAGGCCGCCCTGCGGGTGACGGGGGACTCGCTCGGTCCCGCCTGGGATGTCTACGGCTGCGGGCTGTGCGCCAGGTAAGGGGTGGTCTCGCAGCTCCCGGCACGACTGCCGGTCGCGCACCCGGCGGAGGGTGGCTGGGGTGAGGCGGTGGCACCCGGATCAGTCGGGTCGCACGTCCGAGGGGAGTCGATCGGTGCGGCCGATCGGGCCCGGCTGGGCGAGGCGCTGGGGGGGCTCACTCCTCTGCTGTGGTGGTGGAGGCCGTCTCCGAGCCGCTGCTCACGGGGCTGACGCGAGCACTCGCGGGTGATCCTGACGAGCGTGGCTCCCCCACGGAGCTGGCCGCCTTGCTGCGCGCAGCCGGCGCCGCTGTCGCTCCGTGGGCGAAGGAGAAGGGGGAGGAGATCAAGGACCGGGTCAACCCGCTGATCGATGTCGATGTCTTCGGCGGCGTGCTGCTGCCCTACCGCGACAGCCTGTTCGTCACGAGCGAGCGCAATGAGAACAAGACGCCCCTCGACCAGAAGCTGGGACGGGCCCTGCCCACCTTCGGCATGACCTTCGAGGCGGGGACGACCTTCTAGGCCGTCCGGCTCGTCAGTAGTGCCAGGGGAACTTGCTGAAGTCCTGGTCACGCTTCTCGAGGAAGGCGTCGCGGCCTTCCCGGGCCTCGTCGGTGCCGTAGGCGAGGCGGGTCGCCTCTCCGGCGAAGAGTTGCTGCCCGACGAGTCCGTCGTCGGGGAGGTTGAAGCCGAACTTGAGCATGCGCATGGCCGTCGGGGACTTCGAGTTGATCACCCGGGCCCACTCGAGCGCGGTCTCCTCGAGCTCGGCGTGCGGGACGACCCGGTTGACCATGCCCATCTGGAAGGCCTCCTCGGCGGTGTAGTCGAAGCCGAGGAAGAAGATCTCGCGGGCCCGCTTCTGGCCGACCATGCGGGCCAGGTAGGCCGAGCCGTAGCCCGAGTCGAAGCTGGCCACGTCGGGGTCGGTCTGCTTGAAGCGGGCGTGCTCGGCGCTCGCGAGGGTGAGGTCGCAGACGACGTGGAGGCTGTGGCCGCCACCCGCTGCCCAGCCAGGAACGACGCAGATCGCGACCTTCGGCATGAAGCGGATCAGGCGCTGGACCTCGAGGATGTGCAGGCGCCCGAGGCGGGCCGGGTCGATGCCGCCAGCGCCCTCGTACTTGTAGCCGTCCTTCCCCCGGATGCGCTGGTCGCCACCGGAGCAGAACGCCCAGCCGCCGTCCTTCGGCGAGGGACCGTTGCCCGTCAGCAGCACGCAGCCCACGTCGGACCACTGCCGCGCGTGATCGAGGGCCCGGTAGAGCTCGTCGACCGTCTGGGGCCGGAAGGCGTTGCGCACCTCGGGGCGGTCGAAGGCGATGCGGACGGTGCCGTGCTCCACCGAGCGGTGGTAGGTCAGGTCCTGGAAGTCGAAGCCCTCGACGGGCTCCCAGCGGCTCGGGTCGAAGATGGCGTCGGACATGTCAGCTCTCTCCGGAGGGTCGCGTGTGGCGCGGTGGAGTGGCTCTGTAGCGCCCGCTCACTGTCGGCGGCCACTCCGGCCAACGCTCCTGTCGCGCTCTGGCGAACGACCTCTCGGCTTGCGCGGCGGGCTCGCGTCGAGATCCGATACAGGGTCTGACCCGCCTGCAAGGCAGAGGAGGAGACGTGGCGCTGGCCTTCGAGACGACCCGCATCATCCGGCTCGGGCACACCGATGCCGCCCGGCGTCTGTACTTCGCGCGGCAGCTCGATCTGGTCCACGAGGCCTATGAGGACTGGCTCGCCCAGGAGGGCTGTCCGCTGCGAGCGCTCGTCGAGAGCGAGGGCGGCGGTGTGCCCATCGTGCACGCCGAGTGCGACTACACGGGCCAGGTGTTCACCGGAGACGCCGTGACGATCGGGCTGTCGGTCGAGGCCTGCAGCGCCCGCTCCTTCACCCTGGCCTACGTGCTCCACTGCGAGGGACGAAAGGTCGGCGCCGCGAAGACCGTGCACGTCGCCATCGACGCCTCGACGGGCCGCAGTGGCCCGCTGCCGGCCGCCCTCGCAGCCATCGTCAGGCGTCACCTCGACTGAGGGCGTGCGCCCGCTCCCGGAACCAGGCCCGACGGGGCTTGCCCGTGGAGCCGACTCCCTCGGGCTCCCACGGCAGCACGCGGTCGACCCAGGCGTGACGAGGGAGGCGCTCTCGAAGGTGGTCCAGTGCCGCTGCGAGGGTCAGATCCCCCTCGACGAAGGCCCAGGGCCGCGCTCCCCACAGGGGGTCAGGCACATCGACCACCACCACGCTGCGCACGGCGGGGTGGGCACACAGGGCCCGCTCGATGGTCTCGGGGAAGACGTTCTCGCCGCCGGAGATGAACATGGTGTCGGCGCGCCCAAGGACGCGGAGGGTGCCGTCGTCGTCGAGCGTGCCGACGTCGCCGGTGGGCAGCCAGCCGTCGGCATCGGTGAGGGGCTGCAGGGCTCCGTCGGACCACACGCCGAGGCACACCGTTGGTCCCCAAGCGCGAATCGCCGGCAACGCCTCCACGACACGACACGCCAGGGCCGCTCCACTGCATCGGGGGTCGGCATCGACGGTGGAGGTGCAGGCTTGGCTCGCGAGCTCGGTAGAGCCGTAGGTGGTCTTCACCGGCCAGCCGAGTGCGCGACGCTGTCGGATGAGCTCGGGCGGGGCGGCTGCTCCCCCGATCAGGACGTGCCGCAGCGTCGGAGGTGGAGCGTCTGGGGCCCGCACGAGCTGGGTGGGCACCCAGCTGAGGTGGGTCGGAGCCAGGGCCTCGAGGGGACGGTCTCCGGGAAACACGACGGTTCCACCGGCAGAGAGCGCCCGGAAGAGCAGTGCGAGGCCCCCGACGTGGTGCATGCGGAGGGAGGCGATCCAGCGGTCTCCGACCGAGAAGGGCGTGTGGGTGTGTGAGGCCGCCGCGCTCGAGAGGTGCTGGCCGAGGCTGTGGGCGATGGCTCGGGGAGCTCCGCGGCTGCCGGAGGACCAGAGCAGGGTTGCCGGCTGGCCGAGGTCGATGCCCGGGGGCTCGCCCGTGCCCGCCGAGGGCCACGTGGCGCCGACCTGGTCCATGGCCGGCTGCTGCTGCACGCCGGGGGGCACCAGGCAGGCTACGGCGCCGGAGCGCAGGATGGCCAGCAGCTCGATCGCGCCTTCGGGACCGTCGATCTCGACAGCCAGGCGCTCGCCTGAGCGGCGTCCCAGGACGGCCGCCCGCTCTGCCGCGGCGTGGTGCCAGGCTGCGAACGTCAGCGTCGTGTCCGAGGTCTCCAGGGCGACGGCATCTCCGTGCTCGGCCGCCGCGCGGGCGAGCGGATCGGTGTCGTGCGACCAGGCCGCATGCTCGCGCGACTCGGGAGGCTCGAGGAGGGCGTCCCGAGCGAGGCCGGCGGGAGAAGGCCGCGTGAGGCGGGTCGTGAGCGCCTCGAGGTGGCGTCGACCGACGGGTCCCTCGAGGGACGACGAGAGCACGACGGTGAGTCCCTCACGCTCGGCGCTCTCGATCAGCCGGAGGACGGCTCCCAGGTCTCCGATCACGCTGGGCTTGAGGACCAGGGCACGCAGGCCTGCTTGCGCCAGGAGCGCCAGGTCGACCGTGATGCTCTCGTCGGCGGCACAAGGGACCCCGGCCCGCGCCCAGTCGCCGAGCCGTGGCCAGGCCACGGGCTCCTCGACGTACTCGATCGGGAGCCCGTCGAGCGCTCGCCAGACCGTGGCGGGGTCGTGCGCACCCCAGCCTCGGTTCGGGTCGAGCCGGAGCCGAGTCCCGGGGGGCAGCCGGAGCGCTCGGAGCCGGGCGAGGTCGTCCTCGAGGCTCGCGCGCCCGACCTTGACCTTCCAGGTGCGGACCTCTGGCCGCGCGGCGATGCGCCGAGACCAGGCCTCTGCGACTGCCTCGGGCGTGCCCTCGCTCGCGCTGAGCAGGCCGTTCTCTTCGAGCTGTGCGGGCGGACGCCAGGCGCCCTCGAGATCGGCGAGGGCGGTGGTGAGGGCCCAGGCCACGGGGGCAGGGAGTCCAGTAGGCGCCTCGGCTGACGGAAGCGTGCGTCCGAGCCAGCCCCAGGCCCAGGCGGCGACGAGGTCGGGGACGCAGGGCTCGGCACCGGTGCGGGGAAGCCAGGCGGCCTCTCCCTTAGCGCTGCGGCCACAGGTGGTCTCCAGCTCGACCACCCACGTCCGGCGTCCTCCAGGACCGAGCAGCGGGGCCTGTGCCCAGCGTCGGACCTCCTCGCGGAGCCGGACGCGCGCGAGCTTCACGTGAGGACCCAGCCGAGGCTGAACAGCACGCTGTGAACCACCAGCGTCTTGCCGATGTCTTCGAGCACCGGGATCAGGTCGGCTCCCTCGAGCGTCCAGGCCCGCCGCGTGATGGACACGGCCGGCACGACGAGGAGGAGGCTCGCCAGGGCTCCTACGTGGCCGCCGGTGAGTGCGACGAGGGTGATGGGCAGCACGACGATGGGCACGAAGAGGCAGCCTGCGATCTCGACGCGCGCGAAGGTCTCGCCGAAGCGCACAGCGAGCGTTCGCTTGTTCGCGCGGCGGTCTGTGTGGACGTCGCGGAGGTTGTTCACCGCCAGCAGCGCCGTGGCGATCAGGCCGGGCATCAGGCCCGCAACCAGGGCCTCCGGCGTGAGGGAGAGGGCCTGCGAGTAGTAGGTGCCACCCACCGCTACGGGCCCGAAGAAGAACAGGACGAAGATGTCGCCCAGTCCGAGGTACGCCAGGGGGAAGGGGCCACCTGTGTAGGCGACGGCGCAGATGATGCTCGCGACTCCGATCACGACCAGCGGCCAGCCCGCGGTGTAGACGAGGAACACTGCGGAAGGGATCAGGGCGACGAAGGCGAGGAGTGTGGCCAGCCGCATCTGCTCTGGGGTCACCCAGCCGGCCGCGGTCGCACGCACCGGGCCGACGCGGTCCTCCGTGTCGGCGCCCTTGAGGAAGTCGAAGTAGTCGTTGGCGAAGTTCGTGGCGATCTGGATGGCGACGGCGCCTGCGAGGCAGGCCGCCACGACGGGTAAGTCGAGCACGCCGTCGGCCTGGGCGAGGCAGGCGCCGACGAGCACGGGCGCGAAGGCTGCGCCGAGGGTGCGGGGCCGCGCAGCCGAGATCCAGATGGCGAGGGGAGAGGGGCGGGACTCGGTCACGTCAGTCCCCAGTGGTCGCGCAGGGCGGCGCAGGTGTCGGTGTGCAGCGTGCGGACGGCGTCGAGGGTGGCGTCGTGGTCGAAGCGCGCCTCGACGAAGTCGATCGCGGCGTCGTCGAGGGCGTCGACGAGGGCGGTCAGGGAGTCGACGGTCGCCGTGCGCAGTCCCATGGCCTGAGCGATGGGAGCTAGCCCGCGCTCGTGGACATTGCGGAACACCCGGTCGAAGCCAGACACCTCCCCAAAGGGAAGCATCCCGAAGATCGAGCCGCCGAGGTTGTTGAGCACGACGGCCTGCAGGCCCGTCTCGCGCAGCAAGGGCAGGGAGCCCTGGTCGTGGAGGCAGGTGAGGTCGCCGAGGAGGACGCGGCAGCGGCCCGGGCTGTGGCGCGCCCAGCCAGCGGCCGTCGCCAACACCCCGTCGATACCGCTGGCACCGCGGTTTGCGTCGATGTTCACGGGCCTGCCACCCGAGCCGACCCAGTCGGCGAGACGCACGGGCAGGCTCGCGCCGAGGAAGACCGACTCCGAGCGGGCCAGGACGGCCCTCGCCGCCGCGTGCTCCGTCCACTCGGACACCGTGGACCCCACCACCCTGGAGGCGACCGCGTGCAGATCACTCCAGGCGGAGAGCCACTCTTCGCTCGGTGCGGCTGGCGTGGCGAGCAGCGCGGGAAGGTGGTCGTAGTCGACGACGAAGCGCTCGCGGACGCGGAACGCGGGGTCGACCCGGACGTCCCGCTCGGTGATGGCGATCAGCTCGAGTGTGTCGGAGGCCTCCCGGAGCCAGGTCACGATGCGCTTGCTGACCACGCCGCCGCCGAGCCACAGGACGGTCTCGGGCGCGAGGCGCGAGGCGAGCACGGGGTCGGACAGCGCAGAGTCGAGGCCGAGGACGCCGCCACTCAGCCCGGAGTCGGGCGAGCAGGTGACCGGCCACCCGAGGGCCTCGACGAAGGCCAGCGCAGCGGGGCGTGCGGTCGGTGGCAGGCTCCCGACGACGACGAGTCCGCGCTGCACGGCCGAGAGGCCTGCCATGCGCTCGCGGAGCCGAGGGGAGGGCGCCTGGACGGTCCTCTCGGACTGCACCCAGGGTGCGCGTCGCGGGTCGCTCCACCAGGCCTGCACGGGTGTCGGCACGGGGCTCTCGGCGGGTCCGAGTGGCTCGCGGAACTGTAGGTTCAGGTGGACGGGCCCCCGGCGGTCGCGGGCGGCGTGGACGGCCTCGTCGAGGGTGGAGAGGACGGCTCGCAGAGACAGGCCCGGGTCGGAGCACGGCAGGTCGGCGTGGTAGCGCACGAGCGGTGCGAGCAAGCTGGACTGGCGAACCGTCTGGTTGGCGCCTGTCTGGCGCAGCTCCGCAGGACGGTCGGCCGTGAGCAGCAGCAAGGGAACGCCCGCTTGATCGGCCTCCATGACGGCGGGTGCGAGGTTGCCGACGGCCGTGCCGGAGGTGGTGACCACCACGGCCGGGCGGCCGGTCGCTCGCGC
>PKDJ01000098.1 GCA_002862545.1 Pseudomonadota bacterium | reverse complement strand
AAGTCCGACATCGTCTCCAAGGCCCGCTGGGCCAGGCGCCCCGGGGGGCGCTTGTGGGTCCTGAGCACGTGCCGTGATCTGCCCCGAGCTCTGCCCGCGGGATCGTCGCCGTCGCTGCCCGAGCTCTCCAATGACGACACGCGGCGCCTGCGAAGAACTCGGGCTAACTGCCTTCCCTCGTTGTTCGCATCGAGGTTATGAGGTTCGTCCGACCCTTGGCCCCCTTGGGAGCCAGCACCTTCGGACGATTCCCGCCGATTGGCCCTCTTCGCGGCGACGCCCCTGGCGCGCTCGAGCACCGTGTCGTCGAACGAGCGCTTGACCGAGCCCGACTTGGCCTTTCCCTTCGTACGGGCTCTCTCCGAGCCGATCGGCGACGCCCTTCGGGAGGGGGGCGTCGATCGCCTCGAGCTCCAGGCCGCGCTCGAGTGGACGGCCCGGCTCCTCGACGCGGCGAGTGGAGTCGAGGGACTGGAGGCCATCGGGGCAGCCGAGTGGGTCGCGAGCGTGGGTCTGGGCCCGCTCCCCGAGAGCTTCCAGGCGACCTGGGCCTTTCACGGCTACGGCGGCGAGACGAACACCGTGAGTGCCGCCTCGTTGCTCGACTACGCCAGACGACTCGACCCCGATCCCCGGCTGTGGCAGCTCTCGCGCGGCAATGCATCCCTGGCTCGCGCACTGTGCGACCGGATTCGCGCAGGCGGCGGCGAGGTGCACACACGCCGACGGGCCGTCAAGCTCCGCTCCGGCGCGGTCGTCACGGAAGACGGCCCGATCCGCAGCGGCACCGTCGTGCTCGCCGTGCCCCCCCGGAGGGCCGCAGCGCTCCTGGGCGCCGACACCCGCTCGACTCACCTCGAGAGCTGGAAGACCCACGACTATCGGTCGTCAGTGGTGACCATCGAGGGCCTCCCCCGCCTGCCACGCTGCGTCACCGTGCCCGAGAGCTTCGGCGGCGGCTCCGGCCGACCGCTGGGGATGTTCCGCAGGAGCCAGGCGGATGATGACTGGACCCTCTACCAGCTCGGGACACCCATCTCCGGTGGCGAGCGCCTGTCGGACGAGGCCCTCGACCGCCACTGCCGCCTCTTCCTCACCCGCCTGGGGGCTCGGGTCCGCACCTGGCATGGCTCGGCGCGCTGGGAGCACTTTCCGCACCTGCCACCGCGCGCTGCGGGGGCACGCAGTCAGCTCGACGCGCTACAGGGCTCGGGGGGCCTATGGCTCACCGGTGCCTGGTGGGGCACGGCGACCGCAGAGGATGCCGTCGTCCACGCCCAAGCCCTGGCCGACCAGCTGCTCCGGAGCTGACCATCGTGCGCCCTGACGAGACCACCCTCCGAGACTGGCTGTGCGGCTGGGTCGCGCAAGAGCTCGGTCGGGGTGCAACGACCATCCCCACCGATGTCCCCCTCCGGGAGCTCGGGCTCGGCTCGGTGCACGGCGTGCGCCTCACCTGCGATGCAGAAGAGGCCTTTGGACTGGACATCGACCCCATGGTCGCCTGGGAGCACCCCACGATCGACGCTCTCGCCAGGGTGCTCAGCGCGTGACGGCCTCTCGGGGGGCCGCCGCCGCGCCCGCCTGGCCGATCCTACGGCTGAGGAAGAGGGCCAGCACATAGGCCCCCAGCGCGACACCGAGCGCGACCCGGTACCCGGCGAGCCGGGCGATCATGACGGTGCCCAGGCTCGCGACCACGCTCATCCAGCCATTCAGCGCCCACGCCCAGGGAACCAGCGGCTCGGCCTCGGGACGGAGGCGCCGCATGGCCAGCGTGAATGGCGTGCCCATGACGAAGCCGAGCGGTGCCAAGAGCGCGGCACACAGGGCGACACGAGCAGCGAGCGGCCAGCCCAGCCCCACAGAGCGTAGCATCGCTGGCACGGCGAGCGCCTGCACCACGCCGAGGACCACCGTGCCACCGAGGAGCGTGGTCAGTCGCCGATCGATGCTCGACGCAGGCACCCCCTGCGCCCAGAGACTGCCCAGACCCGAGGCCACCAGCATCGTGAACACCACGGCCGTCACCGCCACCACTGGGTGTCCGAGGTAGAGCACCAGCTCGTGCACGAGGACGATCTCGACGGCGAGGTAGCCGTACCCCAGGCAGGCGACGAAGCCGAGAGCCGGTGCCGCACGAGGGACCGCCTCCTCGCGGCGGCGAGACCAGGCCCACGGCAGCAGCACGACAAGCAACCCGGCGAGCGCCACGGCGAGGGCCTCGACCATCATCACGTAGTAGAGCACGCGCTCTGGTCGAACCCGCTCCTCTCCTCCGCCACCGAACCACCGCGCGACCGCGTCCGACCAGGCGGCGACGACCTCCGACGGCTTGTCGGTGTAGGGCCGGTCATCCGTCATCGGCGGGTTGCCCCACAGCGCCTTCTGAGCGGCCTCATCCGGCTCGACCAGCGGATCGACCACGAGGCGCTGTCGTGGGTAGTCTGCGATGATCGTTCGGACCCGGTCCCGCTCACCCTGCGTGAAGGGTCGCGGCTTGACGAGGACCACGTCAGCAGGCGCGGTGTAGAGGATGTGCCGCCAGGGCTCCTGCACGCCTCGCGCCTCGAGCGCACCCACCGCAGCCTGCACCATGAACGGCGTGCGCCCCCCTCGCGCGAAGGAGACGGTGCCGTCCGGCGTGAGCCGGTCGAGGTAGGTGCCGAAGGCCTCGGCCGTTCCGAGGAGCGCCGGCGACCAGGCGTCCGCGAGCAGTCCATTCGCACCGTGCAGGTTCGCATGCAGCATCATCACGATGTCGTACGGTGCGTCGGCATGCATCACGGCGGAGCGCGCGTCGGCGAACACTCGACGCACGCCTGGCTGCCTGAGCGGATCGTGCGTGGCGTCGGGCCACTGCGAGGCAATGAGATCGCCGATGTCGGGTGCCACGTCGATGGCGTCGATGCTCTCGAAGCCGAAGTGCTGGGCCACGGCCACGTCAGGACCGGCCGACGCCGCGAGCACGGCGACACGTCCTGGGGGGTCGTGGAGGCGGAAGACCAGTGCACGAATCAGCGCTCGTGCCTCGGCTTCACGCTCCTCAGCCGTGAGGATGACCTCGGAGGAGCTGCTGTTGTCGAGCAGGACTCGCCGGTCGCCCGGCGCATCGTGGAGCGCGAGCCGCGCCACCGGAGTCCATCTCTCCCGGACGACGTGATCCTCGGCGAACCCAGCCGGATAGCGCACGTGCAGGATGCCACCGCCGGCTGCGGCGCCGAGCGCGAGGAGCCCGAGGACGGCTGTGACTCCGGCCGACGTGCCCGCCAGCGACCGCGAGCCGGAGGCCTGGAAGGCGAGCGCCGCTGCGGCCGCGCCGAGCGCTCCGACCACGAACACGAGATCGGGCGCGGACAGGGTGTAGAGCAACGGAACGAAGGCCAGCGCGCCGATGGCGCCTCCGAGCAGGTCAGCGCCGTAGAGGAAGCCGATGTGCTCCCGGCGACGCTGGAACACGCCTGCAAAGGCGAGCCCTGCTGCCGCGAACGGAGCGGTCAGCACCGGGAGCAAGATCGCGAACGCCCAGGGATTGATGAGGTCCCACTTCACCCGCAGGCGGGCGTGGACATAGTCCGCCGGCGGTGCATCGGTCTGCAGCGTCAAGGGCAGCGCCAGCACGACCGCAACCGCGAACAGGCTCGCCACCACCTGGGCGAGCGCCACCCAGCCGAGCCGCTCCTCGAGACCCTCCTCAGGCAGCAGCCAGGGCCAGAGATGCTGCGCCACAGCACCCGCGGCGATCCCCATCAGGGCCACCGCGAGCGCCAAGTGCGCGAAGCTCGCGAACAGGACGACCCCAAAGAGGCGGGTCAGGCCGAGCTCGAAGAGGATCGCCGCCGCGCTGACCAGGAACACGGCGGCCGCGAGAGAGCGCGGGGCTGACGTCATGCTGGAGAGGCCCTCAGTTGGGCAGCACGTATAGCGTGCGACGAGACAGCACGATGGTGTCGTCCGCGACGAGCTCGGCGGTCACCTCGACCGTCGACGTGTCGGGCGTGGGCACCACCTCGCCCTGGACCTCGAGGGTGAACGGCACCGGGTTGCCTGCCGCGATGTCGTAGTACACGTCGGGCGTGACCGAGACCACCATGCCGTGTGGGTCGTCCAGGACGAGCTCCACCTTGTCGAAGACGGCGTTGCCCGCCAGCGAGAGCACGCCGTCGACCAAGACCTTCTTGAACTGGTAGTCGGAGCCGTCCCAAGGCACGACCGCGGGCTCCCGGATCATGTCGCCGTCGATGTCGAAGTACGAGTCGGTGATGATGGCGAGCTGCTCGAGCTGCCCGCGGGTGTCCGGGAACAGAATGCCCGCGTCTCCCCAGACCCCGATCACCTTGCCACCCAGCTCTGCGACCGCCTCATAGGCGGCGTACATGTCGGCATCGCCGTCGCAGCCACCCGGGCTCGGATCACCGATCCCCGGGTCGCGCAGCTTGCTGTGCGTCACCAGGACGAAGATCGGGAGCACGTCGCGCCGGAAGCCCATGCCTCCCTCGGTGCCCCGACCGGGCGTCAGCACGTCCTCGGTGCCGGCCACGAGGCCATTGAAGGCATCGAGTGGCGACGCGACGAAGGGTCGCACATCCCGCGCCGAGTCGAAGCTCGAGTCGCAGCTCTCGTCATAGCCGTTTCCGCTGGCCGCCTGGTACACCGCCTCGAAGCCCGTGGCGTAGCCGCTGGACCAGCCGCTGTAGGTGAGTGACCGCAGAGCATCGGTGACGAGCGACACGTCGTCGGTCTGCTGTTGCTCGAGCTCGTACGGGTACATCGAGTAGCCGTAGGGCTCGTAGTCTCGGTACGACGCGACGCCGAAGGTGACATCTGGGATCTCGGCGCGGATGCTCGCCGTCACGTCAGCGAGGTCGGCCGCCAAGTTCGGCGCGAGGGCCGTGTGCCACTTGCCGAGGTCGAGGAGGAACGCGATGTCGGCCAGCTGGTACTCGGCCTCCATCTCGAGGTCGAAGAGGCCGACTCCATCGCACAGGAGGCCATCCGCAGCACGCCCGGTGATCGGTACCTCACGCAGGCCCCCTGGGTCGTCGCTTCCGACGACGAGGAGGTCTTCCACCGCCCCCTCCTCCTCGGGTGCGAACTGGACGCGCAGCGCGAGCCCCTCGCCCGGAGCGAGCACGAGCGGAAGCTCGGGCGCATCTTCGACAAAGCTCATGATGCCGTCACCGGTGATCGCGATGAGATCGAGCGTCAGCTCGCCATCGCCACAGCTCTCCAGCAGGACCGTCTGCTCCTCGACACACAGCGGCGGGATGTCGCCGAAGAGGATGGGGTCGGGCTCGATGCAGAGCGCCGGCTGTGCCCACGTCCCCGACAGATCGACCGTTGCCTCTGGCGTCTCGGGTGCCGTGCCCGCCACGTAGACCATCGCGGTCTCACCGATGTTGCGGACGTTGTAGGCCACGTCGACGGTGACCTCCCCACCCGATGCGATCTCGAGCGGCAGTGGCGGCGGCGCCGGGAGCGTGAAGGACGCGTCTCCCGAGAGCGTGATCTCGGTGACCTGGAGGGGGTCGCTGCCGGGGTTGCGAATCACGAAGCTGTCGACGGCCGAGGCGTCGAGCGGAAGCGCGCCGAAGTCGATCGATGCAGGCGCTACCTCCATCCCAGGCGCGGGCAGTGCAACCTCTCCCTTGTCGCCACGCACGCCCGTCTCACTGGACCCGCAGCCTGCGATCAGCCCGAGCACGATCAACCATCTCATCCCACACCCCCCAACAGACCCGAAGATTACAGGATCTGGCTGCGGTCTGCCTACGATTCGGCATCCGCCATCGCCGCAGCGAGGATGTCGCGTGCGCCCGCGAGATCGGCGGCTCTGCCCTCGGCCGCCACCTGGTTGTCCCACTCACCGGGATCGACATCGAGGTCGTAGACCTCGGTCGCCTCGTCGTCGTCGAAGGTGACCTTCAGCGTGTCCATCACGACCATCGAGCCGCTGTGCACCTGGCTGATCACGGCGGCCTTTCCGGTGTGGGCAGCCGGATCGGCGGGCCCCGCCAGCACCGTCGAGACCAGCGAACGAACCCCGTCACTCGCCAGCGGCGCACCGCCGAGCTCGAGGATCGTCTGGGTCACATCCAGCTGATCGCACAGGGCGCTGCTCACCCAGGGGTCCACACCTCCCGGCGGTCGAACGACGAGCGGCACACGAACAGAGGGCTCGAAGAAGACCATCTTTCCGACCAGGTTCTTCTCGCCGGCCTGCTCACCGTGATCCGCATGGAGGATCACCCAGGTGTTCGCGTCTTGGCCAGACGCCCGCAGAGACGCCATCACTTCGCCAACGAAGTGGTCGACCATCGAGCTGCGCGCGTAGTAGCGCACCAAGGTCTCGCGCTTCTGCTCCTCGGTGCGGGGCAGGGCGCGTCCGTCCAAGACCCGCTGCACCAGGGGGGTCACCGTGACGGGGTCGCGGTCCACTGGAACGGGGAGGCGCGGGTCGGCTGCGTCGTACAGGCCCCGAAAGGCGCTCGTCGCGTCCCAGGGAGGGTGCGGCCCCACGAAGTTCACCTGCAGGTACCAGGGAGCGCTCCCATCTGCGCTTCTGATCAGTGCTCTCGCCCGCCGCGCGATGAAGGCGTCGAGGTGGTCGGCGAGCCGAAAGCCCGCCTCGTCGAAGCCGTCGGTGAGCCAGACTCCGGAGGCATGAGGGCCCGCCAAGTACTCCTCGATGTAGTCGATGTAGCGCGCATACTTGTCGGTCGGACCGCTGCTCGTCGCAGACAGCCAGTCGGTGTAGCGCGAGGGCTCCTCGGCCGACTTGCGTGCCCCAGCGGTCTCGACGGCATGCGTGTAGCCGAGCTGCGCCATTGCGCCGAGGTTGCCGTCTTTGTGACCCGGCCGCCCCAGCAGGTGGACCTTGCCGACCACACCGGTCGAGTAGCCGGCGTCGGCCATGCGCCGGACGTGACTCGGACCAGAGGGCAGGATGTGCGAGAGGTTGTCGACGACGCCGGTCACGCCGGGCAGCCGACCCGTGGTCATCACAGCCCGCGCCGGCATGCACAGCGGGCTGTTGGTGTAGCAGCGCGAGAAGCGCACTCCCTCTGCTGCCAGGGCGTCGATGTGAGGCGTGAGGACGACGGGGTGCCCTGCGCAGCCGAGCGTGTCCCACCGGATCTGGTCGAGGTAGATGTAGAGGATGTTGGGGGGACCGGAAGGGGTGCTCGGCGCGGTGGTCTCGCGACGGTCGCCGGTGTCGCTGCCGACCGACGACGTACCAGTGTCGTCTACCCGCTTGCCGGGCTTTCCCGGGGACGCTGCACAGCCTGCCGCAGCGAGGCCTGACGCGAGGAGGTGTCGGCGCGTGAGAGACATGGCCAGGAGTATAGGCGCGTCCGAGACCACCATCCAGCCATCTGCGCGACCCCTGAGCGCACCGCAGCCACCCGCTCCCATGAGACCCGCCCGACGCGCTGCGAGAGAGATAGGACACGTCGTGCGCTCATCCCTCGCGATGCTCATCCTGGTCGCCTGCGACCCCTACTCATCCTGGCCAGACACGGCTTTTCCGCACATCTACGCGCCGGAGTCGGGACTGCCCGACTACGCACGGGTCCGCTGGGAGACCGAGACGTGGACCGCTGGTGTAGACCTCGAAGAGACGGCTCTGTACCTCCAGAAGGCCCAGTACCATCACGCCAGCGGATCGCCGGACACGATGGCCCACTTCGAGGCCATGCCGGACACCATTCGCGCACTCCGACCCGACGACTTGGTCCTCTCCTTCGTGGGCGACACGATGTGGATCGGCGGGGCCTGGCAGACAGCCTGGGCCGGCACGGCGCCCCTCCTGCACGGCGATCTGCGAGTCGGGAACTTGGAGACCCCGACCTCTCCCGACCACCCCACCGAGCTCGGCGCGCTCGGCCTCTATGCATTCAATGCCCCGCCCGAGATGCTAGACGGACTCCCTCTCGACGTAGTCCAAGTGAACAACAACCACAGCCTCGATGCAGGCGATGAAGGCCTGGAGGCCACCGTCGCAGCGCTTGAGGCTCGCGATATGCTGCCCGTGGGCATGGACGAGCATGCCGTCGTCGAGGTCGGCGGCCACCGAGTCGCCTTCCTGAGCTACACGTGGGGCCTCAACGAGCGCGAGCGGCAGAGCTCGCACGAGCTCTTCATTGTGCCGTTCGGCCACGAGCGCCCACCGGACCTGACCTCCGTGCTGCGCGACATCCGCACCGCGCGCCGCGACGCCGACTTCGTCGTCCTGCTGCTCCACTGGGGGTACGAGTATGAGTACCTCCCCGTGCCCGAGCAGCTCGTCATGGCCCGGGAGATGATCCACGCCGGCGCCGATCTGTTGGTCGGACACGGTCCGCACGTCGCACAGCCAGCCGAGTGGTGTCACGTCGACCGCCCCGAGGAGATTCCCGGCGTGGGCACCTGCAGCGTGCGCGCCGACACGGGCGAGCGCACCGCGGCCGTCCTCTACAGCCTCGGCAACTACGGCACCTTCCAGCCGACGATCCCGGTCCAGACCGGACTGATCGCCCACGCGTCGCTCCGCCGAGGCTCCGGGGTGACGGGGCTGGGCTGGACACCCGTGACGATGGCGGACGGCCCCAAGGTCGTCCCCCTCGCCTCCCTGGACGACCCAGAGCACGTCGCGGAGCACGAGAGACTCGAGACCCACCTCGGTATGGACTGGCAAGAGTGAGCCGCTTCACCTGGGGTCTGGTGCTCGTCGCGCTGCTCGGGGCCCTTCCCTACCTGCCCGTCGTCGGCCACCCGCTAGTGTGGGACGCTGCTGCCACCATCGGTGAGGACGAGAGCATCCGCACGCTCTCCGAGCTCCCGCGCTATTTCGTCGAGTCGAGCCTCCCCCAGGCCGACGGTCCGACCCGACTTCACTACTGGCGGCCACTGCCCAAGGCGCTGCTGGCACTTCAGTACGCCGCCTTTGGCACCTCCCCGGCAGGCTACCACCTCGTCAGCCTGCTGCTGGCCTCCCTCGGGGTCATCGCCGGAGGCCTCTTGGTGCGTGCGACGACCGGACGGGAGGACGTAGCCCTAGGCGCTGCCTTGCTGTGGGCCGTCTCCCCGGCGCGGGTCGAGGCCATCGCCTGGGCCTACGGCCAGTCCAATCTCCTGTGTGCGCTGTCTCTCATCGTCGGCCTGCTGGCCTGGCACCGCAGTCGGGACGCTCTTGCACTGCTGGCCTTCGCGGCGGCGCTGCTGTGCCGTGAGTCGGCGGTCATGCTCCCCGTCTTGCTCCTGGCCTGGGATGCTGCCCACGGCCGGGTGTCCGCCCGTCGCCTCGCTAGACCGATCACGCTGGTCGCGCTCTGGCTGGTCGTACGCACGCAGATCCTCGGTGCCCTTCCTCCCGTCTCGGACGTGGGGCTCGTGCAGTGGAGCTCCACAGCCCCAGTGGTGCTGGCGACCGCCCTCAGCATCGGCCTGTGGCCACTCGGTCACGTCACCTTCTACCCGCTGATCGAGCCCTCCACGCCACAGGTCGTCGGCGCGTCTCTGGTGGTCTGCGCCTGGATTGGTGCTCTCGTGGCGCTCGCTCGCAGGGACGGTGCGACCGCCCTGTGGCTGGCCTGGCCCTTGATCTGGGTGGCCCCGTGGCTGAACGTCGGCCGCTTCGCCGACTTCACCTTCACCGAGAAGGCGATGTACCTGCCCGCCTTGGGACTGGCGGTCGTCGTCGCACTCGGCGTGTCCCGACTCCCAGAGCACCGGCTGCGGACGGGCTGGCTCGCGCTCGCCGGCATCGCGCTCCTGCACGGCACCTGGACAGCCAGCCGCGCCTCGCACTGGAGCGACACGCGCACATTCCTCGAGGCCGTCATTGCCTCCACCCCGGACTACGCGCCACCCCTGTTCATGCTCGGCATGGAGCATGTGCAGGAGCAGGACTACGCCGCCGCGGAGCCGCTGTTCGTGCGTGCGGCCGAGGCACGCCCGGAGGCCTCGGCCCGTTCTTGGGTGGCAGCGGGCAACTGTCGCGATGCACTCGGCGACAGTGTAGGCGCCGAGGCCGCCTGGGAGAGAGCACTGGAGGCCGACCCCTCGAGCCCGGGTGCGCTGTTCAACCTGGCCACCAATGCCGAGCGACGCCGTGACCTTCCGACGGCCCTCGACCTCTACCAGCGCTTCCTCGCCGCGGAGCCGAGTCCCCCACCCGAGCTTACGGACAAGGTGCGCGCCCTCGAGCGCTACCTCAGTCGTCAGCCGTAGACCCGCCCGGCGAACTGCTGGGCGAGGTCGCTACACACCCCCTCGAGCTCACGCTGATCGAGCGCATCGAAGGCTGCAGGGTGGTCGCTGTCGACATCGAGCACGGCGAGCAGTGCACCCGATGGCGTCACCACGGGCAGGACGATCTCGGAGCGCGTAGACGACGAGCACGCGATGTGCCCCGGAAAGGACTCGACGTCGGCGACGCGCTGCGTGCTGCGTGTGCGCGCCGCGGCGCCACAGACCCCATGCTCGAACGGAATTCTGAGGCAGCCATGCCCCCCCTGGTAGGGCCCGACCACGAGCAGGGCGTCCGAGACGGCACGGTAGAAGCCGGTCCAGTGGAAGGCCTCGAAGGCGTGGTGCAGCTCGCAGGCGATGGTGGCCATGGCCGCGACCCAGTCGTCCTCGCCATCGAGCAGACCGCGGATCGAGGCGCGAATCTCGTCGTAGCGCTCTTGGCGGTCGGCCGGTGAAGCCCCGTGGGGCAGCGGTTGAAGCACGGTCACCTCGTTACCCCCCCGTACCCCGGAGCCGAATCATGTCCACCGACCCGCGTACCTGGCGGAACGAGACCCTGCTCGCACCGCTCACACGTGGCGGAACGCTGCCCTTTCGACGACTCTGCGTCGAGCTTGGCGCACGCATCACCTGCGGGGAGATGGCCTACGCCAGGGAGGTCAACCGAGGCAGCCCCAAGGAGTGGGCCCTGCTCCAGCATCACGACAGCGAGTCCTGCTTTGGCGTTCAGCTCGCCGGGAGCAGCGCAGCTCGGCTGATCCAGGCGACCCAGACCGCGGCAGAGCAAGGCGCCACGTATGTGGACCTGAACTGTGGCTGCCCGATCCACGACACCACCCGCCGCGGCCTCGGCGCCCGACTGCTGCAGAAGCCGCCCAAGCTGGCACGACTGCTCCAGATGTTCGTCGACGGGAGCCCGCTGCCCGTGACCATCAAGATCCGCCTCGGCTGGGAGACCGATCAGCCCACCGCGCGCGAGATCGCCCGCATCGCCGAGGAGGCCGGCGTCTCGGCTCTCACCCTCCACGGGCGCTCGCGAAACCAGCGCTACTCGAAGCCTGCCGACTATGCCGTGATCCGCGAGATCGCGGCCGAGCGGAGCATCCCGGTGATCGGCAACGGCGACGTGCTCACTTGGTACGAGGCCGAGGCCCGACGCGAGGGGCTGTCCAACCTGATGGTGGCCCGGGGGGCTCTCATCAAGCCGTGGATCTTCCGCGAGATCGCCGAGGGTCGCGAGCTCTGCCTCACCGCCACCGAGCGACTGGAGCTCTACCTCCGACTCGCGCGCTACTACCGCGAGCACCTCGGCGACGGAGAGCGCGGCCAGCGACGAGCCTGGTACTTCCTCCCGTGGCACTTCAAGTTCTTCCACCGCTACCGACCCCTGCCCGCTGCAGACTGGGCCGAGCGGGCTGCCGAGTACCCGCTGATGCAGACCCGCATGCCCTCGGACGTACCCGATGATCCCCTGGAGGCACTCCTGCAGAGCAAGGATGAGGCGGTGCATGAGGCACTGGCCCAGATCCTCTGGACACACTCGGCCGGCACGCTGAGTGACGCCCTCCCGGCTCTTCAGGCACTGGCCGAGGCCCCGCCGGCATCCGGGCATCCAGCGACCGAGCCGTCACCGGCGGGCTGAGACGATCAGCGCGGGAGCGGCGTCACCCGCTTCGTCCAGCCCGTGCTTCCCTCACAGGCCACCGTCATCGACCACTCGGGCTCCTCGGCCCCTGCGGCAAAGCCCGACACCTGCCACGAGGGCGCGCAGGTCGCGAGCACCGCACCATCGGCCGACCGCTGCGTCGACCCGGCGAAGGGGCAGTGCCGATCGAGCGGCCACGACCGGAGCACCCGGGCCTCACCCGCGACCGCGTCCAGGGTGAGCTGCAGCCCCCGAGACGCCTCACTGAGCGGTGACCACGTCGTGCGGTTGCGGTTGTCGAACAGGAGCAGCGAGCCATCCTCCAGCAGCTGCGCATCGTGCTGCTGTCGGAAGTCCGCGACACCCCCATCCAGTCCCCGCAGCACGAAGTCCGAGTCGACCACGTCGTCTGGCTCGCCTGTCAGCCACCAGCGCACCGCCCCGAAGTCCTCCGCGTCGGGATGACCACTGATACGGGCCACAGCGCTCCGATGGCGCAGCGAGATCAGCACGTCGCCACCCGGAAGCCAGGCGATGCTGTTGGCATGCAGCCAGTCGTGTGCCCCCTCGGGCGGCGTGAGCACGTCGCCGAAGTCGAACCGGGAGAGCTCCACTCCTTCACGGTCGAAGACGACGAAGCCCTGGTCGATGCGCCCTAGACCCGGCTCGTCAGTGTGCTCCAGCCACAGCGCCGCAATTCGTCCATCGGCGATGTCCAGGTCGTGGTGGAGCGTGGGCCTGGCCGAGACGAAGTCGGCTAGGACCTCTCCCTCCGGCGACCACTCCTTCACCCGACTGCGAAAGGACACCACCGCGATGGTGCCGTCTGCGGTCCAGCGCACCTGCATCGGATCGTCGTCTTCGCCCACCTCGCCGTACCAGGTCACGCCGAGGGGCTCGGTGTCGACCACCACCACACGAGACCTTCCCGCGTCGACCCCGTCACAGGGGATGCTCGTCAGCACCCGCTCCGCGAGCGGGTCGCCTTCTTGGTTGAGGACGGCTCCGAGATCGGCTGGGAGCGATCCGGTCGTCAGCTCCCCGGTGCGCACCTCCGCTCCTGCCGCCACGGTCCAGGCGTAGGTCGTGTCCGCTTGGAGCCAGGCCACGTCCATCACGCCCTCGACGGCGACGGCGCGCTCGCGCGTGGCGACTCCAGGGGATGCAAGGGTGATCATCACCTCCGCAGCACCCAGGTCGACGGTCGTGCAGCGGGCCACCAAGGGGTGGCCGGGGCTTTGGATACAGCTCGCCGACCACGCGGGCGCCGTGGTCATCGTCGACTCCCCCGAGTCGCGCTCTGCCTCCCCGACAGACGAGCTGGCGGCAGGCTCACCGACCCCACTTGACGGGGGACTGCAGCCGATGAGCACCAGGAACAGCACGCCGCCTCCTCGCGATGAGGCTATCGTGTGCGCCGCCATCGGGAGCGCCTCATGCTGCAGCTGCTCGTCGGACTAGCCCTGGCGCAGAGTCCAG
>PKDJ01000337.1 GCA_002862545.1 Pseudomonadota bacterium | reverse complement strand
CGGCTCCGGAAAGACGATGGTGATCGACTACTCGTCGCCCAACGTCGCGAAGCGCATGCACATCGCACACCTTCGGTCGACCGTGATCGGTGGGGCGATCGACTCGCTGCATCGCTACCTCGGCTGGCGAGTGATTGCGGACAACCACATTGGCGACTGGGGCACTCCCTTCGGCAAGCTGATCGTCGCCTGGAATGGCTGGCGCGACGACGCGCACTTCGCCGAAGACCCGCTGGGTGAGCTGCAGCGGCTCTACGAGAGCTTCAAGGGCAAGGCCGCCGAGGAGCCCGCACTGGAAGACCTCGCACGGGCCGAGACCGCGAAGCTGCAGGCGGGTGACCCGGTCAACCGCGCTCTGTGGCAGCGGTTCGTCGAGATCTCGCTCGCAGAGTTCGACCAGCTCTATGCACGCCTCGGCATTCGATTCGACGTCGTCCATGGTGAGTCGTTCTACGCAGATGAGCTCACTGAGCTCGTCGACGAGCTGATCGAGAAGGGCATCGCCGAGGTCGAGGAGACCGGCGCTGTGGTCGTCCGGTTCGATCCCTCCGAGGGAAAGGGGCTAGGCAAGTCCCCTATGCTCGTGAGGAAGAAGGACGGGGCTGCCCTCTACGCGACGACGGATCTGGCCACCGTGCGCAATCGCATTCGGACCTGGTCTCCCCAGCAGATCGTCTACGTGACCGATCTCCGGCAGAAGCTCCACTTCCGTCAGGTCTTCGCCGGAGCGCGGCGCTGGGGCTGGGGTGAGACAGCATTTGAGCACGTGACCTTCGGGATCCTCCGCTTTCCGGATGGTGCGCTCATGTCCTCTCGCGGTGGGCGGGTCATTCGGCTGGCCGAGGTCCTCGACGCCGCCCGAGATCGCGCGCTGGAGCTGGTGCGTGCCAAGTCCCAAGATCTCTCGGACCAGGAGCAGCAGGCCGTGGCCGAGGCGGTGGGCGTGGCAGCTGTCCGCTACTTCGACCTGTCGCAGAATCCGTCGTCGGACATCACATTCGACTGGGATCGCAGCCTCGCGCTCGATGGCAACACGGCGCCCTACCTGATGTACGCGCATGCTCGCTGCCGGAGCATCTTGCGAAAGGCGAGGAACACGACCCTCGGCCCGCTGAGGCTTGAGGACGATGTGGAGCGACAGCTGGCGCTCCTCGCCAGTCGCACACCCGAGGCCATTCAGATGGCCGCTGCCAGCTGGCGCCCCAACCTTCTCTGCGAGCATCTCTACGCGTTGGCACAACAGACAGCACGGTTCTACGAGCAGTGTCCCGTCTTGCGTGAGGGGGTGCCAGACGACGTGAGGGCCAGCCGGCTCGCGCTCGTCCGGGCCACGGCCGTTTCGCTTTCCGAAGGAATGAAGATCCTTGGTATCCAGCCCGTAGAGCGCATGTAGAGCGTCAGACTCTAGACGGTCTCGTGAGCACGACGACTGTGATACTTTGAGAGACGCGGAGCGGAGGTCCTAGCCTCGTCCGCATCCCCTCTAGCCTGTCTTCCCACGGTCCCTTGCCAGCTGTCTGGACCGCGCCTTGAACACGCCCCCTCCCCAGCCCCCACGGCCTCCCGAGCCTCCCGAGCCTCCCGAGCCTCCCGAGCCTCCCGAGCCTCCCGAGCCTCCCAAGCCTCCACCCTCCTCCGAGCTCAAGCGGCTCGGGCGCTACACCATCGTGCGCCCGCTCTCGAAGGGCGGCATGGCGCTCGTCTACGAAGCGCGGCGTGACTCCCTCGCCGGTGTGTCGCCACGCGTGGCCATCAAGCTGATCCTCCCGGAGCACCAAGGCCGCGAGCGGTTTCGCATGCTCTTCATCAACGAGGCCAAGCTCGGCGCGCGCATGGAGCATCAGAACCTGGTCCAGATCCAGGACTTCTCCAGCGAGAACGACACCTACTTCCTGGTGATGGAGTACATCGAGGGTCACACGCTGCGCAAGATGATCGGGCTGTGCCAGCGTCACGACATCCCCATCCCGATGAGGGTGATCGCCGAGCTGGGCCGGCAGGCCTGCGATGGCCTGCACTATGCGCACCGAGCCACCGACGAGAAGGGTCAGCCTCTGAGGCTGGTGCATCGTGACGTGAAGCCGTCCAACCTGATGCTGAATCCTCATGGGGTCGTCAAGGTCTTGGACTTTGGCATCTCGAAGGGTCGCCTGATGCGGGAGCGCGAGGGCACGGTCAAGGGCACCTGGGGCTACATGGCACCAGAGCAGGCAGCTGGCCGATCCGTCGACCCGACCGCCGATGTCTTCGGAGTCGCGGTCGTGCTCTACGAGCTTGCCGCGCGCCGCTCGATGTTCACGAAGGGCACCGACAAGGACGGCATCAAGCGACTGCTCCGGGATGACCATGCCGCGCGCATGGCCACCACGCTGGACCGCTCCTACCAGCCCCTGATGAGCGTACTCGTCCGGGCGCTGCAGCGTGGTCCGGAGGCGCGCTTCCCGACGGCGGAGGCCTTTGGTCGGTCGCTCTCGCGTCTGCTCCCGGATCCGATCACGGCCCGCGACGAGGTGGTGCGGTTCTACCGCGTCATTGATGCGCTGGCGGCGGGGCGTGTCGACGAGGCTCGTGGCGAGAGCACAGGATCCTTGGTGCTGGGGCCGCCCGAGAACAAGCGAGCACAGAGCGGGTGGCGTGGACTGGTGCTGCCGGCGCTGGCAGGTGCTGGGGTCGTCGTCGCTGGAACTGCGGTTGTCGTGAGGGCTGGGGCGGTGGCGTTGTCTCTGCTCAACCAGCCGGACGACCAAGTGAAGGATGCACCACCTCTCTCCGAGGTCGTGCAGCCGCCCGCTGCTCCTGATGAGGTCCCCCTTGTCGAGGTCACGGCGCCTGAGCCTGTCGTGGTCGACGTCACGCCTCCGAGGCCTCCCGCACCGCCCCCAGAGCAGGTCGAGCCCGCCGTCGCTGACGTGCACCCACCGCCCGCACCTGTCGTGCTTGCCGAGCCCGCGGGTCCAGCGGCGGCCGAGGAGGTATCGGCACAAGAGCTCCCGCCCGTAGAGCTCGAGCCGGCGGTCGAGCCGGGCATGCTGATCGTGGACGCACGGCAGGCTGCTGAGGTCTACATTGCGGGTCAGTTCGTCCAGCGGGCGCCACTGAAGCAGCAGATGCCGCCCGGGCGCTACGCCGTCAGTCTCGTGGCCGAGGACGGTCGGCGCCGCATGTTCGAGGTCGACATCCAGTCGGGCAAGCGGCTCAAGCGAGTATGGGACTTCGATCGACAAGAGTGGCGGTAGCGGTCCGGGGCATGTACCTCTGGTGCAGGAGGTCACGTGGCCAAGCCTGGGATCTTGTTCGTCGACGATGAGCCCGAGAACGTCGAGCTTGCCGCCGAGGTGCTCGCGGATGCCATGGAGCTGCCCGTGTCGGTCGCTGTGTCGGTGCAGGATGCTGTTCAGAAGCTCCAGGATGGGTCATGGCGCGCCATCGTGATGGATCTCTTCATTCCGCTCGGAGACCATCCTGACCGCGTCCTGGGACCACGAGCCCGGCGGTATCAGGAGCAGGTCGAGCACCTCGGTGGCCTGGTCTTGCTCGAGGAGATCGAGCGGATGCCCGAGCCGAGGCCCGTGGTCGTCTCGCACACGGCCTGCACCGACCATGTGCTGCTCGAGCTGTTCGGGGATGTGGTCAAGCGTCGCATACCGAAGCCTGCGCCCCTTGACACGCTCCTCGCGAACCTCATGGAGGCGCTGGCTGAGTGAGGCCTAGAGGCCGCGGTCGGACGCGATCTGCTCGAGCTGCGCGACCACCGCTTGCTGGAGCAGGTCGCGCGCGCGGCGATAGGGTCGGTGCGTCCAGCTGCCGTGCGGGTCGCTGATCTCTTGCGAACCCGCGTAGGGGCCGAGCAGGGTGACGGCGGGATCGGGCAGGCCTGCCGCTGTCGCGACGCTCCGCACACTCTCGGCGTGTCGAAGCTCCATGACGGAGATCACTTCGGCCCACTCGATCAGCTCGGCGCTTAGTGGCGTGCTGGTCCCAGACAGCGAGATGCCGAGCTCGCGAGCAACGCGCGCCATCTTGGGATCGGGATCCCGACCATCGAGTCCCAAGGTGCTCGCGGAGCGTGCCTGGACGGGAAGCCCCGAGCGCTCCGCGTACTTCAGGGCAGCGGCCTCTGCGAAGGGGGACCTGCAGATGTTTCCCGTGCAGACATACAGGATGCGTATCGGAGCCGAGCTCATGGGCACGCCTCCTCCACCTCATAGGTGGCGGTCACGTCGTTGCCCGGCTGGGGGACCCAGTCTCCGGTGAAGAGCAAGCTGTTGGTGTCGGAGTCGTAGCTCACACCATTGCTGGCGGACTTGGGCACCGCAAAGCCCTCGACGTGGACGTCGATTGCAGCGGGGTCGGCTGGAGCGAGCGTCAGCGGAAAGCTGGTCTGCATGCCCGAAGCCACGACGGAGAGCTCGGTCAGAATGTCGCTCATGTCCATGTTGCAGATGGAGCTGTGGATCCCGCCGGTGCGGTCCACGACCGTCCAGTAGCGGGGAGCCGGCTCGGCGCTGATTCCCGAGAAGAAGGCCAGACAGGGAAACAAGCCACCCTTCGGTCCTGCGACGGCAGAGAACGTCGTGAGGGAAGGGTCACCCTGGTAGCCATCGAGAAAGTCGGCAAAGTCGACAGGGCGGATGTAGTCCTCGCTGTCGTCGTTCTCGTCGGTGACCACGATGACGGACAGCGTGGCTCCGGGCCGGACGAGCCCCGCGTTGTGGCCGCTGATCAGCGGCTCCGTGAGGGCGACGTGGGCGGCCTCCAGTCCGCGCTCGCTGCCGGAACCATCGGCGCCTTGGTCGGTGGCCGCTCGGAAGGCAGCCACCGGATCGGGGAGCGCAGGCGTGATGATCCGGTCGGGTCCGAGCAGCTGCCCAGACTGTGCCGGATCGTCCATGTCGGTGGTGACGACACCGATCTGGTAGTCGAGGCCGAGGGCCACGAAGCCGCTGATGAAGACATCGAAGGTGCTCGCCAGGTTGTCGATCTCACCGTCCATGGAGCCGGAGTTATCGAGCACGAACAAGACGTCGACTGGGCCGGTCTCCCGCTGCTGCCAGCGATCTGTCCACTCGGCGAACTCTGAGCCCTCCCCGTCGAGGAGCACGTCGATCGTGCTCTCGTCAGCATCATCGGACGTGATTCGGATGTTCGCCGTCGGGTAGCCGACGAGGTCCGCTGGCGTGAAGTCCGCGAAGAACTCCATGCTCTCTCCGGGCGAGAGGACGGCGGGAGTGTGGTCACCGATGCGGAAGACACTCGCGCCGTTGTTCTGCAGGTCGATTCCCGTGACATCGAGATCGGCCGTGCCGACATTGCTGACCGTGATCGGAACCATGGGTGATCGACAGTCTTGCGGCCAGAGGCCGAAGTCGATCAGCAAGGGGTCCACCGCGATCTCTGGAGCTGGCTCAAGCGGTGGGTCGTCGTAGGTGGGCGTCGACGGCGTCGTGTCGGGCGTCGTCATGGCCGGGGCTGCGGTGTCTTCCAGGGCCTCGGGCTTGGGCTCGCCCGTCAGGTTGTACTCCTGGCACGACGACAGCAGGACCGCTGCGAGGAGCAGCAAGGGTCGCATGGAATCCTCCGTGTTGGCCGGCGGGGGAGCATGGGCTCCGACCGCATCCGGCTCGGTCCCCGGAGGATACGACATAAGGGCTCTGTAGATCGAGCCCGAAGGTCAGCGACCGGCGTCGTCGAGTTCCTTGTTCAGCGAGTTCAACACCGCCATGGCGGCCTCGACCGCCGAGTCGATCTCGCTCTCGCTGCCGCTGAGCACCAGTCGCCCCGTGGCGCCGAAGGGGCGAATCGTGATCAGCTTCACGTCTGCAGCCTTCAGAGCTTCGTTGCAGGCGATGTTGAGGTAGGCGGCCGGCGCAATCTCGAGGATGAACACCGACTCGTCTGCCACCACCATGTTTCCGTAGCTCGTGCAGTTGAAGTAGATGGCGTGATCCTGCTCGATACCGCGGATCACCATCTCGGTCTGGATCTTGATGCGAGCGCGGTCGAGAGGGTCGAGCCCCGTCTGCTCGAGCACGGAGGCGCCGGCAGCGCGGACCTCACCCTGGTCAGGGTGCTGAATCTGCATCATGCCGTAGACACGCTCGGTGACCACGGAGCCAAGCCGCACGCTCGTGGACTTCAGCGCGAGGTCGATCATCTTGTGGATCTCCATCGCGGGCGCGAGCTCGAGCACGATCGCGGAGTCGTACTCGTTCGGGTCGTACACACGGTTGTCTTTCGCGATGAAGTGAGCCAGCTGTGGCTGGATCTGGTCGAGAAAGATGTAGGTGCGAAGCTGAAAGCCGCTGTCCTTGCTGCTCATGGGGATCTCGGGTCTGCGGGGATCAGGTGTTCACGGCGTCGATGATGCCGACAACGACGGCACGGGTCGGGCCAGAAGGGGCAAGAGAGAGGAGCTGCCGTGCCGAGTTGCCCTCGTCGAGCACCAGGACATCTTGTCCGATGCCAGCTCCTACCTGGTCGATGGCGACGGCATAGGCATCGTCCGCGTACGTCCCATCGGGACGCGTATACCGCACGATCAGCTGCTTCCTGCCGTCATAGAACGGATGCTGCTGGGGGGAGACGACGGTCCCGACGACGCGTCCGGTCTTCATGTCTCCTCCGGGCAGTGATGTTGGTCGACAATGCCGACGATGGCATGGTCGACGGGGACGAACCTCGGGTGGTGCAAGAGCGCAGCCTCGCGGCTCGACTCGTAGGTCACCAGGCAGCCCGGTCCAGCCTGTGCAGAGGCATCCGTCGCGACAAAGGACGATCCGGCGTCGCGAAGGTCGGCCGTGAGCGGCGTCACGACCAGCAGCTTCAAGCCATCCATGCCATCGACTCTCGTGTTGGCGACCAGTGTGCCTACGACTCGTCCGAGCTTCATGGTGACCTCACCCGCGCCAGGCGGAGAAGAAGTGAGTGCCCTGGCTCAGCCGAGCCGCCACTGTCGGATCGATGTTGCGGATCACCGAGGTGGACCAGTCGGAGCGTGGTCCGATGGCAGACTCGGCGACCTCGATGGCCGCCTCTACGTCTGTGGTCTCGCCAAACACGGTGGCCAGGGACCGTCCTCCTAGGCCCTCTGCGACGCGCAGCTGGAGGAGCTGAACGAGGGCACCCTTCAGCGCGGCGTCGACTGCGCGCAGCATCGTCGGGGAGCTGCCCAGCTGCAGGACGCCGAGGGTGTCGCCACCAGCCGTGGGGTGGATGACCGAGTCCATCAGTGCGGGGACGATTCGCTCCTCCACCCAGGGGAGGAGGACTGCATCGTTGAGCATGCTGCCTGCCGCCTCGGAGGCCCGAGCGTACGCGTACTGGGTGGGCTCCACGGGCCCGCCGAAGAGAATCAGATAGCGTCCGGCCTGCACCGTCCCTGCGGAGAGCACCTCGACCTCTGCTTCCTTCACGAGGAGATCGAGAGCCAGCAGGCCCCTGGGGATGTCGCCAATGTCGAGCATGGCCACGGCGGGACCAGTGAATGGGGTGGGGGAGGGCACGAGCTACACAATCCGGAAGTGGTCGACCATGGTGCAGCGACGCCAGCGACTGAAGGAGAGGGCCGTCGTCAGGCCCTCGCCGGTCGGCGACGCGATGGTGAAGCTGGTCCAGCCCTCTCCCCCGGCAGCAAGTCCCGCCACGGAGCGGCCGTTCTTCACGAAGATGCTGCAGTTACAGGCCTGGGCCATCTTCGAGAGCGCGCGCAGGTCGTGGCTGTGCATGGAGGCTGTGTGGAAGCAGCCGCCCTCGGCGGCGATGGCGAGGTCGATTCCAGCATCGACGTTCGGCACGCGTGTGACGGGCAAGACCGGCATCATCTGCTCGGTCCAGATCAAGGGATGGTCATTGTCGACCTCGACGAGGACGCATCGCACCTCTGGCCCGGCACTGCGGCCCATGCGCTCGAGAATCACCGATGCGTTCTTCCCTACGAGGTCGCGCTGGATCTTCGCGTGGCCCCGAGGCCCCGCCATCTCCTTGAAGATCACCTTCTCCAGTCGAGACAGATCTGACTTGGGCAGCAGCACAGCGCCGTGCCGCTGCATCGCTCCGATGAGCTTGTCCGCCACGCTGTCGACGACGATGCACTCCTTCTCGTCGACGCAGATCACGTTGTTGTCGAAGGAGTGACCACCGACGATGTCGCTGGCGGCCTTCTCGATGTCGGCGGTCGGATCGACGAGAGCAGGCGGATTGCCCGGCCCGGCGCAGATCGCGCGCTTGCCCGAGTTCATGGCCGCCTTGACCACGCCCCCTCCGCCCGTGACGACCAGCAGTCGAACCATCGGGTGCTTCATCAGCTGCGAGGCGCTCTCGATGGTCGGCTCGGCGATGCAGGTGAGCAAATCCCGGGGACCGCCAGCAGCCACGATGGTGCGATTGAGGAGCTGTATGGTGTGCATCGACACACGCTTCGCGCTCGGATGCACGTTGAAGAGCACCGAGTTGCCCGCAGCCAGCATCCCGATCGCATTGCAGATGATCGTGGAGGTGGGATTGGTCACTGGCGTGATGGCGCCAATCACACCAAACGGTGCCGGCTCGGTCAGCATCAGTCCGAGGTCTCCCGAGCGAGCCATGGGCTCCAGGATCTCGGGCCCAGGGGTGTGCTCGGTGACGACCGCGTTCTTCACCACCTTGTCTTCGACGCGTCCCAGCCCCGTCTCGCTGTGAGCGAACTCGGCTAGTGACCGTCCTTCTCGGCGACAGACCGCACGGATCGCCTCGATGATCGCGTACCGCTTCTGGAGGCCCAGCTTCGAGTACGCGAGGAAGGCCTGCCTGGAGGCACGTGCCGCCTCGTCGATGGTGCCGTACACGCCGTCGCCGAGACCAGCGGCGGGTGTGTTGGCCAACGCGGCGGGCGTCTCGGAAGAGATCTCCCGAGCGATGGCCGTGGCAAGAGCGCGCAGCGCGTCAGAGTCAATCCTCACGCTTCACCTCAGTCGTCGGAGCCAGCATCGCCGGTGAACTTGGCGTAGGCTCGCTCGCCATCGATGGACCACTGGTCGACGATGGCCATCACCACCGCGTCACAGGGCCGGTTGCGGGTCACCTCGGTCTGGCGTGCAGAGGAGCCCGATGCGTACAGCACGTACTCATCGATGCCCGCCCCTACGGCGTCCGCCGCGACGACGGTGCCGCCGAGCTTGCGGCTCACCGGATCCTCATCCTGCAAGAGCAGGAGCTTGAATCCGGAGATGCCCGGGTCTTTCCTCGTGGACACGACAGTGCCGATCACCTTTGCGAGCTTCATCGCGGTCGTCCTGCGTCGGAGGAGTGCCTACTTCTGACCGGAGTCGGCACCGCCGACCGGCATCACTCCGTCGACGGTCTTGTGCGGACGCGCGATCACATGCGTCGTCACGACCTCACCGACTCTCGCCGCACCGTTGGCGCCTGCTTCCACAGCCGCCTTGACCGCTGCGACATCGCCGCGGACGACGACGGTGACGTAGCCGCCACCCGTCTTCTCGTAGTGGACGAGGTCGACGCGTGCGGCCTTGACCATGGCGTCAGCGGCCTCGACCACCGCCGCGAACGAGCGGCACTCGATCATGCCTAGGGCTCCCATCGCCATTGCTTCCTCCTAAATCTCTTCGAATCTTTTCGGTTCTGACTACCGTGTTCGGGGTGTGGGTCAGTACCCACTGCCCGCCTTCTTGGTCACTTTCTCGCCCTTTGCTTCTCGGGCAATTGCGATTCCCATCGAGGCACCGATGCGCGTCGCCCCGGCGGCGACCATCTTGTTGGCGTCGGAGAGGTCGCGGACTCCGCCGCTGGCCTTCACCTCGAGCTGGTGGTTGACGGCTCTCGCCATGAGGGCGACATCGTGGGCGGTGGCTCCACCCTTGCTGAAGCCGGTGCTCGTCTTGACGAAGTCGGCGCGAGCCTGCTTGGCCAGCATGCACGCAGTGGCCTTCTCCTCGTCGGTCAGCAGGGCTGTCTCGATGATCACTTTGAGCTTCGCGCGACCCTCGTGGGCCACCTCGCGGACGAGTCGAATGTCTTCGTAGACGGTCTGGTGATCGCCCGACTTGAGTGCGCCGATGTTGATGACCATGTCGAGCTCGCCAGCGCCGTCGCGCAGGGCGCGACGGGCCTCGAGTGCCTTCACTTCCTTCGGTGTGGCACCGAGCGGGAAGCCGATGACCGTGCACACCAGCACGTCCGAGCCCCGGAGCAGTCGGGCGCAGCGCCGAACGTGGACGGGGTTCACGCAGACGCTGGCAAAGCCATACTCGCGCGCCTCGCTACAGAGCTGGTCGATCTGGTCGTACGTCGCCTCGGGCTTGAGGAGCGTGTGGTCGATCAGCTTGGCGATGTCGGGCGGAACATTGCGCACGCCCAGGCGACCGCTGACACGTGCGCCGCCGGCCTTCATCAGCCCGCGTACGGCGTTCGGTGCGCTCGCCGGACAGTGATGGTTGCAGGTGTTGCAGGTCGTGCAGACGTTTCCTGGTGCCCCTGCCGCTGGTGTGGCCCCACCCACCAGCTTGGCGAGGAGCTTGGGGTTCCTACCCAGGATCTGGGTGATCTTCTCGACGAGGGCCTGGTCGGTGCTCGCTGCCACGGCTGGCTTGCTCCTGGTGACGCCATCGAGTGCGTCGATCAGTCCGACGCGACGCACATGGCGGTCTACTGTACACTCTGTGCCGAGAAAGACGTCGACGATACGTCGGGCCTTGTCCGAATCGAGGTAGCCCGCGCCCAGCGTGAGGACGTGGGCACCGTTGTGCTCCGCTGCGTTGCGCGCGGTGCGCTCGTCGAAGGCCATGCCTGCGCGCACGCCCTTGACCTTGTTCGCAGCCATCGCGGAGCCAATGCCTGCACCGTCGACGACGATGCCCCGCCACGCCTCGCCTCTCGCGACCGCTTGAGCGGCCTTGGCCGCGAACACTGGGTAGTCGCAGCTCTCCTTGCTGTGAGTACCCACATCAAGCACGTCGAAGCCGCGGCTCTTCAGCCACTGCTTCAGGTCCTCTTTGAGTGCGAAGCCCCCGTGGTCGGAGGCAAGCACGAGTCGACGTGAGTTCGTCACTGCTTTGAGGCCGCCCGTACGATGGAGGTGAAGTCGAGCGCCTTGAGACTGGCGCCGCCGACGAGTGCGCCATCGATGTCAGGACAGGCCATGAGCTCGGCGGCGTTGTGGGGCTTTACCGACCCGCCATATTGAATTCGGAGCGCCCGGGCGAATGCGTCGCCGAGGCCGCTGGTGACGTGGGCGCGCACGGACGCGTGGGTCTCTTGCGCTTGCTGCGGGCTCGCAGTCACGCCGGTGCCGATTGCCCAGACGGGCTCGTAGGCGAGAACGAGGTCACCCAGAGCGGCAGCTGTCAGTCCGTCGAGTGCGGTGTCGAGCTGGCGCCGCAGCACGTCGACGGTGCGGCCGGACTGACGCTCATCGAGCGTCTCGCCGATACAGAGAATGGGCTTGAGGCCATGCTCGAGTGCGGCGTGGAGCTTCTCTGCGACGCGTGCGTCGCTGTCACCGAACCAGGTGCGTCGCTCGCTGTGTCCGACAAGAGTCCACGTGGCACCGGCGGAGGCCGCCATCGGTGCAGAGATGCCGCTCGTGTAGGCGCCCTTGGCGTACGGATGGATGTCTTGTACGCCCACGCCCACGGATGAGCCCGCAAGCTTGCGCTGGACCTGAACGAGGAACGCAGCAGGAGGGAAGACGACCGCCTCCGCACCATGGTGGCTGCCGAGGGAGCGGCGCAGCTCCGCGGCCAGCGTCTCGGACGAGGCGAGATCGCCGTTCATCTTCCAGTTTCCACCAACAATATTCATCATATGAAGGTCTCGAAGAGCTCGGGTCTGGGATCAGGGATGACCACCTTGTTGACGAGCAGGCCGCGCTCCTCGACGACCGATGCTCCGGCATCGATTGCGTATCGCACGGCCTCTACGTCTCCGGTGAACACCAGGTAGGCTTTACCACCGAGTGCCATGGCCAGGCGACACTGGCACATCTCGACCTCGGCTTCCTTGGCCACCGCGTCGATGGCCTCGATCAGAGAGGCGACCGAAAACGACTCCACGATGCCCACTGCAGCGCGGTTCTTGACCGCGTTGGTCGACGACAGCGCCGGGTAGACATCGGGGTGGACGTTGTCGATGCGAACGTGATCGATCGCCGTCTCTGCGGCGGTCTCGAGTCCGGCGTCCAGACTGGCCTCGACCTCGGCTTGCTCGCCGGCGACGAGTACCATGAACTTACCGGAGCAGATGCTGCGGGAAAGCACCAGCTTGACCTCGGCGGCCTTGAGCATCACGTCCGTCACGTGCATGCCGGCAGCGATGCTGGAGACCTCGACCATGGCCAGTGCGGGTGGGTCGGGCTCGTCGAAGCTTCTCCAGGTCATGCCGCCCTCCGGATGGTGATGCCGCCATGGTCGATGGCCTCGACCCTACCGTCGATGCTCGCGTGCACAGGTGTGCCCAGCTTGTCCTGGGGTACGTCACCGATCACCTGGCCGACGCGAACGGCATCGCCGACGCCGACCGTCGGAGTGGCCTTGAGGCCGATGTGCTGTGTCAGATGGATGAAGACGCGCTCGGGCTCGACCGTCCGCTTGTTCCAGGGAGCAGGTCGATCCCAGGCGGTGAGGCCGAGGCGGCTGATCAGGCGCGCGATCGGCACCCGGCGATGGTCGCGCATGGGGTGGGGCTTGCCCGTGCTTGGGAGCAGCGGTGGTCGGGCCTCTGCTTCGCGCCACGCATCCTTGGAGCGCACGCACATCTCCATCACGGGAAGGTCCTCGGGGCAGGCGTAGAGGGAGCATAGGTTGCACTCGCAGCACTGCAGACCGAGCTGCTGCCAGCCGAGCGCGGCCTCGCCCGCAAAGCCGACCGAGCGCATCACCTTGTGCGGCTCGATCGCGTAGCCGAGCAGGTAGCGGGGGCAGAACTCGGTGCAGTAGCTGCACTGGTCGCAGGCGGACTGCGCGATGATCTTGTTGGCCTCGGGCGGGCGCGTGCGGCGACGCACGAGCTGGTGGCTTCGAGGCAGCACGACGTAGCCGCCGCTCCGCTTGGTGACGCGGATGTCGGGCTCGCGGAGCTTTCCCATCATGGCCCCCCCGTCGAGGACGACCCAGTCGTCGACGGTCGCCCCTCCGGCGGCGGCGATGCACTCCGCGGCGGTCACGCCGAGCGGTACCTCGATGGTGCACGGCGCGGCGACGGCTCCGGTGACGGTGAGGCTGGAGTGGGTCACGGGGACCCCGTCCACGGCGTTGGCGATGTTGATGAAGGTCTCGACGTTGTTCACCGCACAGCCGACGTCCTTCGGGAGACCTCCGACGGGAATCAGCCGACCGGTGACGTCTGTGACGACGACGTACTCGTCGCCCGCAGGGTAGAAGCTCCCGAAGTAGTGAAACT
>PKDJ01000370.1 GCA_002862545.1 Pseudomonadota bacterium | reverse complement strand
AGAAAGACCGTCTGGCCCGTGAGGCGACCGGCCACGACCACGGGCACGCTCACAAAGCCCCCCGTCGAGAACACGAGGCCGCGAGGACGTCGGAGGAACCACACGAAGGCCTGCACAGTGCCCCACGCCACCCGGAACACGTCGACGAGGTTCTCGACGGAGAGGTAGCGACGGAGCTTGCCCGTAGAGATGGCGGTGTAGGGAACGGAGCGCCCCTCGGCCAGCTCGCGCTCGATGCCGGCTCGACTGCCGACGTAGGCGATGTCGAACCCGCCACGGCGGCGCAGCTCGTCCAGGAGGGTGAGGGCAGGAATGACGTGACCGCCACTGCCACCGCCGGTGAACACGATCGGTGCATTCTGGGGCATGAGGGCCTGGAGGACTGGGGGAGAGAGGAGGCCGGGGAAGGAGGCTGACAGTGTAGCGGGGTGCGCTGGCGACGGACAGGGCGGGAGCCGAGGAAGCGGGCAGAACCTGCTCTCGTGGTCGCCGAAGGTCTCAGCCCCGACCTCGGTCCCGTGGTCTCCGCGGACCAGCGCCGCTGCCAGGCCAGCGCAGGGAGGCTCACCCAGAGCGCCGCGTGACGGACGGACCGCGACCGCGGCGCATTAAGCTGCCTCGCGGAGGACTGGATGGACGTCTTCGAGGCTGCTGCGCGCGCTTGTCGCGAGGGAATCCCCGCGGCCATGGCGACCGTGATCGGTGCGAGCGGCTCCACCCCGCGGACCGAGGGAGCGCGGATCGTGATCTTCGCGGACGGCACCGCGGTGGGCACCATCGGCGGTGGCGCGGTCGAGTGGCGCGTCTGCACCCTGGCCGCCGAGGTCATCGCCACCGGTCGCTCCCAGCGCTACCGCGCCGCCCTCGACACCGAGCTCGGCATGAGCTGCGGCGGCGACATGGAGATCTGGATCGAGGCACTGCAGGTGCGGACGCCGGCGCTGATCTTCGGAGCCGGCCACGTCGCGGCCGCCACGGCCCCGCTGCTCCGCGGCCTCGACCACCAGGTCACCGTGATCGACGACCGTCCCGAGCTGCTCACCGAGGAGCGCTTCCCGAGCTGCCGGCGCGTGCTGGAGGAGCCGGAGGCCTTCGCCCGCCGGGTCCCCCAGGACCAGGAGCCCGTCATCCTCCTCATGACGCACCTCCACGAGCGTGACACAGCGCTCCTCGACATCCTCCTGGGCCGCCCGCACCGCTACATCGGCATGCTGGGGTCTCGCCGCAAGGTGGCCCACGCCTTCCAGGCCCTCGCGGCGCGCGGACACACCGAAGAGGCGCTCCGCACCGTCTGCTGCCCCATCGGCCTCGACCTGGCCGCCGAGACTCCGGCGGAGATCGCCGTCTCCATCGCCGCCGAGCTGGTGGCGCGAGCCCGGGGCGCGACGCTGCCCCTGACCGCCCTGTCCGAGCAGGAGCCACCCGCCGAGCCCCACCCCACGACCGGGTGCTGAGGTGGCGCTGGACGTCAGGGCTGTCCGCCGGGCCTTCCCCGGGATCCGGGACGGCGAGGCCTACCTCGACACCGCCGCGACGGCACAGAAGCCCGAGCCCGTGCTGGAGCGCCTGCGCTGGGCCTACGTCGAGGCGTCCGGCAACGTCCACCGAGGCGCCCACCGCCGCTCGGCCCTCGCCACCGAGGCCTTCGAGGCCGCTCGCGCACGCGTGGCGCGCTTCCTCGGTGCCCCAAGCCCCCAACAGATCGTCTTCGTCCGCGGAGCGACGGAGGCCCTGAACCTGCTGGCCACGTGCCTCGGAGCCCTGCGCCTGCAGCCGGGAGACGAGGTCCTCGTCACGGCCATGGAGCACCACGCCAACCTGGTGCCCTGGCAGCTGGCCTGCGCCCGCCACGGGGCGACCCTGCGCGCCCTCCCCCTCACCGCGGAGGGCGCCCTCGACCTGTCTCGGCTCGATGACCTCCTCGGGGACCGCACCCGCGTGCTGGCCGTCACCCACGCCTCCAACAGCCTCGGCACGGTGAACGACGTGGCCCGCCTCGCCGCCGCCGCCCACGCCGTCGGCGCGCTGTGCGTCGTCGACGGCACCCAGGCCGTGGTCCATGGACCGGTCGACGTGAGCGCACTCGGCGTCGATGCCTACGTCTTCTCGGGACACAAGGTCTACGGGCCCTCGGGCATCGGTGCCCTCTGGGCGCGGGGAGAGCTGCTCGAGGCCATGCCGCCGTACCAGGGCGGCGGCGAGATGATCGCCACTGTCGAGCTGGCAGGCTCGACCTACGCACCGGTGCCCCACAAGTTCGAGGCGGGCACGCCCCACGTGGCCGGCGCAGTCGGCCTGCATGCCGCCCTCGACTACCTCGAGGGGCTCGGCTGGGAGGCCGTCCGAGCCCACGAGCAGCGCGTCGTGGACCATGCCGAGGCCCAGCTCGGCCAGCTGCCGTGGATCCACCGGATGGGCACGACCCGCCCCCGCGTGCCCCTGGTGTCCTTCACCGTCGACGGGGTGCATGCCCATGATGTCGCGACCATCCTGGATGGCTGCGGCGTGGCCGTGCGGGCGGGTCATCACTGCACCCAGCCCGCCCTAGACCACTTCGACGTCGCGGCGACGGTGCGAGCCAGCTTCGGTGTGTACAGCACGCTGGAGGAGGTCGACCAGCTCGTGGCTGGGCTACGACGGGTGCGAGAGGTCTTCGGATGAGCGGGCTCTACGACGGGTGGATCCTGGAGCACAGCAAGGCGCCGCGCGGCGCAGCGCGGCTGGAGGGTGCGACCCACAGCGCGCGGCGGGACAACCCCTTCTGCGGTGACCGCATCACCCTCGACCTCGTGGTTCGCTGCGAGCGCATCGTCGCCGTGGGCTTCGAGGCGCGGGCCTGCGCCATCTGCATCGCCACGGGCTCTCTCCTCACCTCGCTCGCCGAGGGCCTGGCGGTCGACGACGTGACGGGGCTCGTGGAGAGCGCACGCGCCGCCGTCGATGGAACCGCTGCGGAGCCGCCAGCCCACCTCGAGCCTCTGGCCCTCATCCGCACCGTCCCGACCCGCCGGCGCTGCGCCACCCTGCCCTTCGAAGCCCTGCAGGGCGCCCTGGAGGACCGATGATCGCCGTCGAGGAGGCCCGCGCCCTGGCCACCGAGGGGCTCCGCCCGCTCGCCGCCGAGTCCGTCCCTCTGGCCGACGCGCTGGGCCGTGCGCTCGCCGACGCCGTGACCGCCACCCGCGCGCTCCCGGGCTTCACCAACAGCGCGATGGACGGCTACGCCGTGCAGCATGCCTCCCTCAACGGGGCGCCCCTCGACGTGGTGATGACCCTGCCCGCCGGCGTGGCCGCCAGCGGCGCAGTCGGGCCCGGCCAGGCCGCCCGGATCTTCACCGGCGCGGTCCTGCCGCCGGGGGCCGACACGGTCGTCATCCAGGAGAACACGCGTCGGGAGGGTGACCGGGTCTGGGTCGACGAGCGGCCGAGGGCTGGGGCCAACATCCGGCACGCGGGCAGCGACGTCGCCGTCGGCCGCACGCTGGTCCGACCAGGCGTCGAGCTCCACCCCGGCCTGGTGGCGATGCTCGCCGCCCAGGGCCTGCGGCAGGTCCCCGTCGTCCGCCGACCGCGGGTCGCGATCCTCCCCAACGGCGACGAGCTGGTCCCCATCGACGCCGCGCTCCTCCCGGGACAGGTCCCCAACACCAACGCCCACATGCTCGCGGCGCAGGTCCTCGAGGCCGGAGGCCAGCCGCGGGTCTTTCCGCCGATCCCCGACGCCGCCGACGCCCTCACGGCGGTCCTCCAGGAGGCCACGGCGTCCGCCGACCTCGTCCTGACGACGGGCGGCATGTCGGTCGGCGACTTCGACTTCGCCCGCGAGGTGCTGAGCGTCGCGGGCGACCTGGCCTTCCACAAGGTCCGGATGAAGCCTGGCAAGCCCCTCGGGCTCGGCCGGATCGACGGCGTGCCCGTGCTCGGCCTGCCGGGCAACCCGGTCTCGGCCTTCGTCGGCTTCGAGCTCTTCGGTCGTCCGATGCTGCGCACCCTCGCCGGGTTCACCGTGGTCGACCGCCCGAGGGGCGAGGCGCCTGTCGCGAGCCGAATTCGCCGCAACCGCAGCCGTCCTGAGTTCGTGCGCTGCCGAGTGACCGGCGCAGGCCTCGTCCGACACGACAACCAGAGCAGCGGGGCGCTCGGCTCGCTCGTCGACGTGGACGTGCTCGCGCGCATCCCCCCCGGCCCCGAGCCGGTCGAGCCCGGCGAGACCGTGCGCTACCTCGACCTGCGGCGCTCCCGCTGAGCTACCCGCAGCAGGACTCCGCCGTATAGGACCCTGGATCGGCGGCGAAGCGGTCGCGGCAGCCGGCACAGCAGAATGCGTAGGTGACGCCATCGAGCACGTGCCGGTGCCGCGCCGTGGCCCGGTCGACGGTCATGCCACAGACCGGATCGACCACCTCGTCGCGCTCCACCAGCGTGACGGTCGGTCGACCGACACCACCGGCCTTCACCTGCACGATCTCGGCGAGGACGGAGACCGCGATCTCGCGGTGGGGAACCGTCCCGAGGTCGAGGCCTGCAGGCGCCCGCAGGCGGGACAGGCGACCGCCGCACATCCCTCGGGCCGCGAGCAGCTCGCGCACGGCGGCTCCCCGGCGCGAGGAGGCCACCAGGGCCACGTAGGGGGCGCGGGTGCCGAGCGCCGCCTCGACGGCGTCTTCGTCGTACTGCCCCATGGAGGCCACCACCACGAAGCTGCTCTCGTCGACCCGGGCCTCGGCGAGCGCCTCGGGGGTCAGCGTCCGGACGACCCGGTCGGCCTCCGGCCGCTCGCTGTCCTCGAGCACGACCGCCACCACCTCGTAGTCGAGGGCACGGCCGAGGCGGCAGAGGGTCCGGGCGACGGGGGCGTCGCCGACGACCACGAGCTGGCTGGGAGGAAGTCGGGGCTCGATGAAGATCTCCAGAGCGCCCTCGGAGGCACAGCGGATGGGCTCGTGGACGCGACCGGAGCTGCCGAGCGCGAACAGGGAGGCCTCGCCGAGGCACAGGACCTGCGGCTCGCCCGCCGCGAGCACCTCCTGGCAGTGGCGGACCACCTGGTCGCGGGAGCAGGCCCCGCCGATCCACCCGACCATCTCCCCGTCCGGCGTGACGACCGCCTGGTTGCCGACCTTCCCCGACGTGGGGCCGCTCGCCCAGATCACGGTGACCCGTGCGTAGGGGCGCCGCTCAGCGGCCAGCGCGACCTCAGCCTGCAGGACCTGGTGGTTCATGCGGGGCTTCCCGCGGAGAGCGCCCTGTCGGAGCGGAGTGTGGTCATGCTCCCGCCTAACCCCCGCCGGCGCCGCGTGACGACCTGCGGGAGGCGACCGGCGTGTCCGATGGCCCGTCGGGGAGGGTCGCGTTCCTCCAGCCGTTCACCGGCGACCTCCGCCTGACCCTGCACGTGCAAGCGCTCGCACCGGACGGCGTGTTCGTGCCGACCGCGTCCGGCGCACGACGTGGCGCTGCGACCGGCGCGGTGGGTGCCCTGGCGCGTGGTGCTGCAGGTCACCTTCGGCATGCACCCGACGCGGTGTCCCCAGTGTGGCCAGCCGATGCGGACGGTGGCGACGCTGCTCTCGCCGTTCCGGACCTCTGGCGCGCTGCAGTGGGTGAGACGCGGCCGCGGTCCGCCGGGCCTCGGGCTGTGGTGAAGACCGTGACGGGACCGGACGCCGCTGCACGCGTGGAGGGGGATTCGCCCTCGATGGACTCGTGCGTCTCGCGATCACGGGGCCCGCGGCCGCGCCCGAGCGGCGCTTCCAGACACCCGCCCAGAGCCTTGGTCGACCTGGAAGAGGGCCTTGCGGAGGGCTCGGCGAGACGGCAGGGTGGCCGTGATGCACCGGCGGGTCGGCTTATGCGACCTGTCCTCTCGCACCTCCGCGCGGGACGCGACTTCACCAGCCAAGACCTCTCCTTCACGTTCTTGCAGGGCCAGGTGTAGGCCGAGCTGGGCGGTGAGACCGCCAGCACCCGTGTCGCGCACCTCGCCCATGCGCTGCGCGCGTGGGCCCACGCTCGCGAACACTAGGCCGCGCCGCGTGAACCAGCAGACGCCGTCCTCGCGGTACCGTGGCCTCATGGCACACGTCGCCCTACACCACCTGACGACCGCCACGCCACGCCGGGCGTCCCGCGCCATGCTCTCCATGACCCTAGCCGCCTAGACCGCGTCACCGGGATCGAACAATCCGGATGCAGGCCTCGAGACCCGCTGCAACGTACACGAGGCACTCTGCGAGCGACCGGACCGTGAGGTCATGTTTCCAGGCACCCACAACAGCATGGCGAACAGCGACGACGGCTGTCTCGGCACAATCCAGCAGCACGGGATCACACGCCAGCTCGAGGACGGCGTGCGCGCCCTCATGCTCCACGCCTCTATCCCCCGCATACAACGTCGAGACCGACACCAGGCAATTGCACACATCCCATCAAGGCACTCGATATCGTTGCAGGAGCATACTCTGGCACGGAGGTTCCCATGCAGCACACGGCCGGCGTCCACATCACGCCCAAGCGAATTCGCGTGATCCTGTGGGACGGTAGAGCCATCGCGCAGAAGCACAAAGTGGCCCACGACGCCGACACCCTCCCGGCACTTGTCGAGTCGATCGTCGCCGCGGTCGAGTCCTGCGCCGCGGGAGTGGAGGTGGACGGCGTGGGCCTCGCTCTCCCCGCCACCGTCCACCCAGACACCGGCGTGGTACTCGACTGCAACAAGCTGCCGTGGCTTGTCGGCGAGCGCCTCAACGATGCGGTATCCGAGCGCCTGGGCGTCGTCGTGCGCGCCGATGCCGAGGCCCACTGCGCCACCTGGGGCGACCACCTCAAGCGGGATGCCGAAGACAGAGCTCTCCCCACGCTCGGATTCACGCCAACCCTCTACGGGGGCGCCACCTTCGTCCTCGATGGCGAGCTCATGCGCGGCGACGACGGCGCGGGCTTCGGGTTCCACCAGCTGCTACAGCGCGCGAGCGGCGTACCCCACGATGCGGCCGCCGACGGCCCCTTCGACATGGCAACGCTCATCCGGCACCTCGCCAAGAAGCATGGTCTCAAGATCAAGAAGAAGAACTGCGTGGCCGAAGTGTGCGCGAAAGCCGAGAAGGAACACGCCAAGGCCGTCGCCATTCTTGAGGAAGCCGGCGCGCCCATCGGACTCATGGTGCGCTCCATGTGCCGCTCGCTGGAGCTTGAGGAGACCGACCGGTTCCTCGTGCTCTATGCAGACCCCTGCGAGGAGACCGTCGCCTTCATGATGCCCATCGCGGTGTCAGCAAGCGTCTATCTCTCGCAGCGCAGCGGTTGTTGGGGCAAGTGGGGGTCTGCGGTGGGTGCGGCCCAGCTGTGAGTCCCTGGAATGCCAGCCGCCACGAGGACGAGGACGAGTCCGGGGTGGCTGTCATAGACCCGACCGTGCCAGCGAGTGGCTTCACTCGCGAATTCTGCCGGCGGCGGACTTCGAGAACCTGAGCCGCCCGGCGACGACGTGTCCCGTCCGGCGGGGCGGTGGGTGCCCTGGCGCGTGATGCTGCAGGTCACGCTCAGCGTGGACCCGACGCGGTGTCCCCAGTGTGGCCGGCCGCTGCGGAAGGTGGCGACGCGGCTCTCGCCGGTCCGGACCTCTGGCGCGCTGCGGTGGATGGGGCGCGGCCGCGGTCCGCCGGGCCTCGGCCTGCGGTGCGGAGCCCTCCACATGGCCCGACCTGTCCAATGAAGGTTGCTGCCCTTCGTGCGGTCCTGCTCGCTGGCCTCGAGCAGCTGGAGGGGGGCGCCCATGCCAGCGATTCGTGACCCCGACCGCTCCTTCAGCTCGGTGTCACCGGTAGTCCGTGAGCTCTCCGCGGCGCAGTCGCTCGAGCACCTCGGGCGTGTCCACGTCTACATGGACTCCAGGGCCATCGACCTCGACGAGCTGTAGATCCGCCTCGTTGGCCGCGAGCACCACGCGCCCGCCCGTGTCACCGGTGAGCGCCCGCAGCGCCGGGAAGAAGCGGCGGGCCCAGACCACCGGGTGCCCGCGCTTGCGCCGGTGGATCGGAACGCAGATCGCCGCGCCGCCGTCCGGATCGAAGGCCTCGATGAGGGCCTCGATGTCTTGGCCTCGGACGAAGGGCATGTCGCCGAGCGCGATCATCGCACCGTCGACGCCGGCCGGCAGTGCGTCGAGTCCCACGCGGATCGAGGTGCTCATGCCCTCCGCGAAGTCGGGGTTGTGGGCGATGAGCACGTCACGGCTCCCGAGGGCCTGAAGCACCCCGTCGTGCTCGTGCCCCGTCACCACGATGACGGGGCGGGCCGCGCTCGACAGCAGGATGTCGACCGTGCGGCAGAGCAGCGGCTCCCCGTCGAGGGGCACGAGGAGCTTGTTCGCGTCGCCCATGCGTCGGGAGGCCCCCGCGGCGAGGACGATGACACCCAGGCGACGGGGTCCGCGGGAGGCCTGTCGGGGGGCAGGACGGCCGGCGATGTCCTTGAGCAGGCCCCCCACACCCAGGCGTGAGAGGTCCGCACCCGTCGGGGGACGGTCCGCGAGCGCTCGCCGGAGGACGTGGTCGAAGCCCGAGGGCTTGGGGCTCCGCGCACAGCCCGGGATGCCGATGAGCGGGGTGTCGCCGTGGTGGCCGAGGAGCAACAGGTTGCCGGGATCCACCGGAATACCGAGGCGGTCCACCTCGCCGCCGACGCGGCGAATCGCCTCGGGGAGCACGTCGGCCCGGTCGATCACCGCCGAGGCGCCGAGCAGCGTCACCAGCTCCAGGCCATCCGCCAGCTGCGCACCCAGTGCGGTCGCGACGGCCTCCGGGGTGTGGGGCACCCGGTCGACGCGGGTCAGCTCCGCGCCGAGCGCCCGCAGGCGGCCGCGCTGCGCCGCGATGCTCTTGGCCTGGAGTGTCTCGGACACCCCGGGCAGCTCGGTGAGGATCAGTCCCACGCGACGCCGCCGCAGCGGTGCAACCGACACCAGGCCGCCCGGCGACGCGAGCGTGGCCTCGAGGGTGCTCCGCGGCACGGCGTAGGGAATCACCTTCACCGTGGCGATCAGCTCTCCGGCTTGCACCGCCTGCCACGCCGGCAGGGTGGCGAGCGTCAGCGACTCGTCGACCGCATTGAGGGCGTGGATGGCGTCGACCTGGAGCTCCAGCACACCCGAGACCTCGGCGAAGAGGTTCACCCGGCCGGTCCGCGCCCGCGCGACCCGCACGTGTGGCCCCTGAGCGCGAGCGGCCAGCTCGGCTGCCGCGACATCCTCGCCGACGTCACCCTCGTCGAGGCGGGCGACGACCACGGTAGCGTGACCCGCCGCCTGCAGGGCTGCGACGTGTTCCGCTCCCAGGCGCAGCCCCTTGCGGAGTCGCAGCTCCCCGACGCGGAGCCCGTGCGCCAGCAGCGCCCCCTCCGCCTCCTCCACCGGGACGGGACCGAACCTCACGTGGGCTCCACGCGGAGGGCCTGGGTCAGCTCGGCGAGGATGGCGACGGCGATCTCCGCCGGCGTGCGCGCCCCGATGGACAGCCCGACCGGACCGTGCAGCCGCGCCAGTGCTGTGGCGTCGTGTCCCTCGGCCTCGAGGCGCTCGAGGCGCGCGGCGTGGGTGCGGCGCGAGCCGAGGCAGCCGATGTAGAAGGCCGGACTCGCCAGCGCGACGCGCAGGGCCGGGTCGTCGAGCTTCGGGTCGTGGGTCAGGGTGACGATGGCCGTGCGGGCGTCGATCCCCAGAGCCGTCAGGGCGTCGTCGGGCCACTCGTCGACCACGTCGATGCCGGGGAAGCGCTCCGGCGCTGCGAAGGCGCGCCGCGGGTCGATCACGGTCACGCCGTAGCCCGCGAGCCGCGCCATGGGCGCCAGGGCCTGAGCGATGTGGACCGCACCGACCAGCAGGAGCCGCAGGGGCGGGCTGCAGGGCGTGACCAGCCAGTCTGCCCCGGCGTGCGTCACGACCGTCGCCCGGTCGCTGCGGAGTGTCGCTCGGCCTGTCTCGGCCAGTGGATCGGCGTCATCGACCCGCCGCATGGGCGCCGAGCCGGCCAGGGGCATCGCCAGCGCCACCGCCTCGCCCGCGTCGAGCGCAGCGACCGCGGCCTCGATCACCGCGACAGGCAGCGGCGCCACCGTCACCGCGATGCGCCCGCCGCAGGCCAGGCCCACCGCCCACGCCTGCTCGGCGCTGACGCCGAACTCCAAGAGCCGCCGCTCGCCCGTGCGCAGGACCTCGAGCGCGGCCTCGGCCACCGCCCCCTCCACACAGCCACCCGAGACGCTCCCGACGAACAGCGCGTCGTCGCGAATCACCAAGTGGCTGCCCGCCGGACGCGGTGCGCTGCCCCAGGTCTGTGCCACGGTCGCCAGGGCGACGGCGTGCCCTGCACGGTGCCACGCCAGGGCGGCTCGCAGGCCGTCGAGGTTCTCTGCCACGGTGCCTCCGGGCGGAACGTAGCGCGCGCGGACGACACCGGGTCGACCAGGGACAGCCCGCTGCGGGCTCAGATCCGATAGTCGGCGTGCATGGACACCCCGGCGAGCGCTGCCGCCCTGCCCACGGACACCCGTGGACGGGCCCTCCACGACCTGCGGATCTCGGTCACTGACCGCTGCAACTTCCGCTGCGTCTACTGCATGCCGAAGTCCGTGTTCGGGGCAGAGTGGCGCTTCCTCGACCGGAAGGATCTCCTGAGCTTCGAGGAGATCGAGCGGGTGGCGCGGGCCTTCGTCCGCTGCGGAGTCCGCAAGCTCAGGCTCACCGGCGGCGAGCCGCTGGTCCGCCGCCAGCTCGAGACGCTCGTGGAGCGCCTGGCTCGGATCGACGGTGTCGAAGACCTCAGCCTCACCACCAACGCCGCCCTGCTGACGCCCGCGCGGGCCGAGGCCCTGAAGTCCGCCGGACTGCACCGGATCAACGTGAGCCTCGACTCGCTTCGCGACGAGGTCTTCAAGCGCATCAACGACGTGCAGTTCCCCGTCGCGAAGGTGCTGGCCGGCATCGACGCCGCCGCCGCCGCCGGCCTCGGCCCGGTCAAGGTGAACATGGTCGTCAAGCGCGGCCTCAACGGCGACGAGGTCGCCGACGTGGCCGAGCACTTCCGTGGCACGGGCCACATCGTCCGGTTCATCGAGTTCATGGACGTGGGGAACACCAACGGCTGGCGCCTCGACGACGTGATGGGAGCTCGCGAGATCGCCGAGGCCATCGGAGCCCGCTTCCCCATCGCGCCCGTCCAGCCCAACTACCGGGGCGAGGTCGCGAAGCGCTGGCGCTACGTCGACGGCGCCGGCGAGGTGGGGATCATCAGCTCCGTCACCCGCCCGTTCTGCGGCGGCTGTACCCGGGCCCGGCTCTCGGCCGAGGGGAAGGTCTATACCTGCCTCTTCGCCTCGGCGGGCACCGACTTTCGGGCGATCCTCCGTGAGGGGATCAGCGACGAGGCACTCACGCAGCGGGTCGCCGCACTCTGGGGTCGCCGAGACGACCGCTACTCCGAGATTCGCACCTTCGAGACCGACAAGCTCGCGTCGCTGGGTCCGAAGGTGGAGATGTCCTACATCGGCGGCTGAGCGTCGCTGTACATCCCCTCGGTTATGCGGGCGGCCGGGAGGCGTGGGTGAAGGTTCGGGTGCTCTACTTTGCGGCCCTACGTGAGGCGCGCGGGTGCCGCGAGGAGGAGGTCGAGGTGCCGGTCGGCACGACGCTCGGCGACCTCTACGCCTCGCTCTTCCCCGGCGACCGCGTCCCCGTGGCCTACGCCGTGAACCAGGTCTATGCCGCGGCGAGCGAGGCCCCGTCCGACGGAGACGAGGTCTGCTTCCTGCCTCCGCTCGGGGGCGGCTGATGTATGCGCTGGTCGACGGGCCCATCGACGTGCCCGCCGTCCGCGCGGCCGTCGCCCAGGACACGGCCGGGGCGATCCTCGTGTTCCACGGGGTCACCCGCGACAACTTCGAGGGCCGCGAGGTGGTGGAGCTGGCCTACGAGGCGTACGGCCCGATGGCCGTGGCCGAGCTGGAGGCGATCGGCCGCGAGGTCGAGGCACGCTGGTCCGGCGCGCGCTGCGCCATGGTGCACCGCCTCGGTGTCGTGCCCGTCGGTGAGGCCTCGGTGGTCATCGCCGTCAGCACCCCCCACCGTGCGGCCTGCTACGAGGCCTCCCGCTACGCAATCGACACCCTGAAGGCGCGGGTGCCGATCTGGAAGAAGGAGATCTACCGCGACGGCAGCGCCTGGAAGGCGAACGCGGAGACGCCCTCGTCGTAAGGCGAAGACCCAGCCCGAGGGCTCGAGGGGCCTTCGGCGTGCTCCACGGCATCCCCTTGCTTGTCGTCAGAGGGCGTCTGGACGCTCGTTCGTCCCGAGGCCTGGTGATACAGGTCATTATTGCTGGGATGCATGGCACGTCGTCCCACGGAGTCTCCCGATGATTCGCTCCGCTCTTCTCTTCCTCGCCCTCACCGCCTGTGCCTCCCCGCCATCCGAGAAGGACTCGCCGACGACCCCCGCGTCCTGCAGCGACGCCGACGACGACGCCGACGGCCTGACGGGCTGCGAGGAGGAGGAGCTGGGACTCGACCCGGCGTCCGCCGACACCGACGGCGACGGCACCCCGGACGGCGACGAGCTGGCGTGCCTGTCCGACCCACTCGATGCCGACGAGACCTGCTACGCCTGCGGCTGGCTGCGCAGCGACCCCGGCACTCTCGTGTCGACGGGCAGCGCGGAGGGCGACACCGTCGCGAACCTCACCTTCGTCGACCAGTGCGGCGACAGCGTCGACCTGTGGGACTTCGCGGGGCAGTGGCGGCTCGCCTTCTTGACGACACAGTGGTGCGGCGCATGCCTCGAGGAGGCGATGGAGCTCGAGGCCTGGGGAGAGACCTACCGCGCCGACACCGGAGTCGACTTCGGCTACCTGCTGGTGCTGTTCCAGGACGTGTGGGCTGAGGCGCCGACGGGCGAGACCGCGGTCGACTACGCCGCCGAGATCGGCGCCACGACGCTCCCCGTCCTGGCCGACACCGAGCAGGCGATCGTCGAGTTCACGCCCTTCGAGGGCAGCCCCCTTCCCGGAAAGTGCCTGTTCTCACCAGAGATGGTGATGGTCGAGTGCTGGTCGGGGCACTCCGGAATCGAGGAGCTCTACGAGGTCATGGAGCGCCACGCGCGCTGACAGCGTGCTGGTCCGCCGAGTCGGGCTATTCTCGATGCATCCAAACGCGAAGCGCGAGGCTGACATGCGTGACTCTCTGACTGTGCTCGCCTGGGTCATCCTGACGGCCTCATGTGCCGCCGACAAGGGCTCCATCACCGACACGGCGGGGCTCACGGCCGACACGGAGACTGGCGCGAACCCATCCACTGGCTCCGACGATCCCTCCACCCCGGGCGGGACGGGAACCGGAACCGGA
>PKDJ01000045.1 GCA_002862545.1 Pseudomonadota bacterium | reverse complement strand
GCCTCTGCGATGCGGCGCTGGCGCGCCAACCAGGCCTGGCGAAGGTCTGTCGGCCCAGCGACGGGTGAGTAGAGGAACGAGCGCTCCCGGTCGAGACCGGGGATGAGCCCAGCCATCGACGGCAGCGGCATCGACTGACCTCGGGCGTCAGTGAGCTGGCCGATCGTGGCGTTGATCTCAGCCTTCTTGGCCTGGGCGGCTTGGAAGGGAATCCCACGCGGAAAGGCTGCCCGCTGCCCCAGTGGCGAGAGCATCCGAGCAACCGCTGGGTATTCCTGCCGCAGTGTCGCGTTCAGCTGGCTCGCAGCGCTCATCCAACCACCTCAAGGGTCATGCACAACCAAGCCGTCATCTAGCACGGACGCGGGTGCTCCGCATGGCGCACCTCGACCCTCCGAGCCGTAGAGACTCTGGGGCCGAGGCGACTGACGTGGTAGGTACACAGACTGTCGACGGCGAGTTGTGGTGCGCCGGAGCGGTAGGGAGAAGACATGGCTTACCCAGCATATTCACGCGAACCCGTAGTCTCCGAGGCTCCCGTTGAGTCGCGTGTGGCGTTCTTGCGCAAGGTTGCAGGGCTCACGTTCGTGGGGCTGTCGGTCTCGGCGCTCACCAGCATGGCCACGGCTGGCCTGATCATGGCTCTGCAGCTGTACAGCACAGTGGCGCAGCTGGTGATCCTCTTCGGCTCGTACGCCGTGGCGCACTACGGAGCGCGCTCACTGGTGTTCAGCCAGAGCGCTGCCACCCGCTACGTGGGCTTCTTCACCGGTGCCGTCTTCCAGGGCATCGCCATGGGCTACCTCGTGCTTACGGCCGTGCTCATGTCGTCCGAGCTCTTCGGCAATCCGCTGGCCCTGATCTTCCAGGCCCTGGCGCTCGTCGGCCTGACCACTGTCGGTCTGACTGCGTATCTGCTCACGGGCCCGAAGAATCTCTCGTACCTCGGGGCTGCGCTGTCGGCGCTGTCGCTGCCGATGCTTGGACTGATGGTGCTCACGTTCGTGTTTCCCGTGAACGGAGTCCTAGGCCTGCTCATGAGCCTCGTGTTCGTCGGCGTCTCTGTAGGGGGACTCCTGTACCAGCTCAACAGCGTCATGCATCAGATGGCGGCTCGCATGCACGTCGAGGCGTCCTACATGGTGATGATGGGCATCCTGGTCCTGTTCTGGAACATCCTTGTGCTCCTGATGCGCCTGCAGAGCAGGGACTGACGGACCTGGACGGCGGCCTTCGGGCCGCTGTTGTTCCGATGGGGTAGTTAACATAATATACATTATCGGCGTTTTGGATGGGTGCATCAGGTTCTCATAGAGTGCCGCCATGGGTCGCTTACTCGCCGTGCCGCTGGTCTGTGCCGCATCCTGTGACGCAGGCGGCCTGGCCGTCCCCGTTCCGAACCTCGTGGTGGCCGACGAGGTCTGGCTGGAGGCCATCTTCGACACCACGACCTATGTCGAGGTGCCCATCACGAACACGGGCTCGGGCGAGGCCGTCGTCTCTGTCACGGTGGAGCCCCCGCTGATCCTCAGCGTCGACGAGCTAACGATCGCGCCAGACGATTCGTCTGGCGTTCTCGTGGCGTGGCATCCCAGTGCGTTTCGGTCGATCTCGGCTTCGGTCGTGTTGTCGTCTGGAGCCGATCGCTATGAGGCCGTGGTCCGAGCCAGTGTGCTCGAGGATGTCGACGGCGACGGCTACCGCGACGAGCGTGCCGGCGGGCTCGACTGCGATGATTCCCGGCCGGGTGTGAACCCGGACGCTGACGATGACTGTGGCGATGGCGTCGATGCCGACTGCGACGGAATCGATCCGGCCTGCTGACCCTACCCTGCGCCTCTCGGCCGCTTAGCCTCGAGACCTCGCTTGCTGGGCTACTGCCAGGAAAAGGGCTTTCGCGCTACCGTCTCGGCACGCGGGCGCGGTGAGAGCATGCTGTACAGGAAGCCTGCATTCGTGACGAAGAGGAGCTGCCGCCCCGACACGGTCGCTGGTGCCGTCACGCCCTGCAGGAGCTGATCTTCTTGGTATTGCCAGACCTCGCTGCCATCTTCAGGATCCAACAGCCAGATTCCGCCGGCGCTCGAGCCCACCAGCAGCCCAGCCTCGGTCACGGTCGGGGTGCCCAGCGCTCCGCCGGTGTCGCTGTCCCAGACCCAGCGCTCCGCCCCCGTCAGGAGGCTCACGGCGCGCAGCGAGCCATCAGAGCCTGGGTGGTAGACAACCGACCACCCGTCTCTCGTGTCGACCGTAGGCGCCGATGCGGCGCCTACGTCGATCCGCCAGCGAACGTTCTGAGAAGCGACGTCCAAGGCGACCAACGGCTGGAAGTACCCGGAGGCGAAGATGTCGGCGCCGTGTGCCACCGGCCCAGCGACCAGGTCAGGATACCGCCCCTCCCCGATGCGTCGTGACCAGAGCTCTTCTCCCGACTGGGCGTCGACACTCACTAGTCCGCCGCTGCTGAACCCGAGAAGCACGGAGCCTTCAGCAACAACCGCCGGGGGTGCCCCGTAGAGGCGAAGCTCGGACTGACGCGTGAGGTCTTTGCGCGCTTGGTAGCGCCAGACGAGGTCACCCGTCTGGGCATCGAGGGCGACTGCGAGATCGTCTACATTGGTGATGTAGACGCGGCCATCTGCGACGGTTGGTCGGACGAGGATTGGCGCCCGGCTGTCGTGGCTCCAGACCTCCTCACCCGCCAGGGTGTAGCACCAGGTTCGGCCACCCGTGTCGGCAAAGTAGACATGGCCGTCGTGCACTGTGGGGGCCGCCTCTACGCTCTGCCCGGCGGGGTATGTCTGTAGCAGGGAGCCGTCTCGCCGCGAGAGCCGGTAGAGGGCGGTGCCAGACGCTGAGCCCACGAAGACGGTGCCCTCGTGGACGGTGGGCCGGCTCCGCTCGGTGTGGGTTGCGCTGTTCATGCGCCCACCTGGAAGCCGGACGCGCCAGTGTGGTACGGGCGCACTGCTGAAGGCGCCCTCGTACAGGGCGGGCGGCTGTTTCTCGAGCGGACCGAACGGTACCGCGGCATCCGGCGCAGCGAGTGCAGCGGCCATCAGGCCGAGCGCGATCACCCGTCACCTAGCTTCGCGCGGCGCTCCCGGACCTCGTCGCCGAGCTCCGACTCAGGAAACCGTGCCGTAAACTCGTCGTAGACGGCGCGAGCGTCGGCCGTGCGATCGAGATGCTCGTACATGAGCGCGAGGTCGAGTGCTGCCTGCTGGGCGAGGAAGCCCTGCTCGGAGTCCATCAGCCGCCGCAGGCGTGCCGTCGCAGAATCTCCGTCGCCAGCCTCGAGGTCGAGATTCGCAATGGCTGCATCGGCTGCGTACGCCAGGACACCCTCGGAAGCGCCAGCGGCAAGCTCAAGGGTGGAGCGCTGCTTCTCCGGCTGCTCTGCGAGCCGGTACAGTTCGGCCGCCTTCAGGAGCGCCTCTGACTTGGCCATTCCCCGGGCATCGACGGCCATGAGGGCATCAGCCACCTGACCAAACAGCTCGGGCTGGGGGTCCTCCGCATCGCGAAGCGCCCTCTCGGCCTCGAAGATCTGCCTAGCAGAGTCGCGCTGGTCACCGAGGTGCCATGACTGGTACTGCCCGTAGAACAGGAATCCGAGCAACACCACTACGAGCACGGCGACGATGTGACGCCAATAGCCCAACGCAAAGTTGGTGGCGGCCATCTCCGCCCGAAACGCTACACCAGCGTCCGCAGGCTCAAACTCGAGGTCGTCATCGTCTTCGTCGGCCAAGGCCGCTCCTCCTCGGGACCGGGGCGGCCAATAACCGCTTTCAGCAAGCGTGGCCTGCTTGCGCTTGTGTAGCACGGTAACCGCGCGGTATTACCAAGATGGAGGGTGACGCGTGCGAGCCGGTTTCTGGATGGGACTGCTGGCCTTGAGCAGTGGCTGTGGCGAGTGGCCTCGCTATGCCCACCCCCAGGAGTCTGCCCCGTCGGAGGCCGCTTCTGAGCCGCCGCGTGTCCTCTGGGCAGCGGCTGATGGAGAGTCCGAGCCGAATGACTGGCCGGATGAGGTCACCACGGGCGCGACTGTGCTGCGCCTAGGCGAGGGTGTCGCCTTGTCTGGTGCCCTGTCGGGCGTGGGGTACGCGGGTGGTGCGCCCGCGGAGCGCGGTAGTGGAAGCTGCGAGCATGCGCCAGCACGTCGCTACCCACTCTCTGAGGGCGAATACATCGGTGATGTGGATTGCATACTCATCGAGGTCGAGCAGGCGGGCACGCTGTGCGGCAGGGTGCGCATGGCGACTCCCCTCGCCTTCGACATGCTGCTGCTCCCGCTGGACGACTGCGTCCTGCCTGGGCCTGCCGCCTCCGTCGGTGCGGAGATCGTCGGACTCGATCGGGGGGGGGACTCGGCCTCCTGGGCGACACCGGTCGAAGCGGGAACCTACGCTGTGCAGCTGGCGGGATGGGATCCTGTCGACACCGAGCTCGTGGTCGATTGGGACCTCGAGGTAGCGCTCGTGTCCACCCTCTGCCCCGAGAGTGGCCCGTGATTCGTCCGCTGACTGCTCTGATGGCCCTTGGCTTGGCGGCGCCCGCTGTTGCTCAGGACGCTCAGTTTCGTGAGCTCTCCTTGGTCGATGGTCGGACGCTCGTTGTCACAGTTCTGGCCACTGAGGCGATTGGCATGCGCGTCGCCCTGCCACAGGGAGAGATGCTGATCGGCTTCGACATGCTGAAGAACATGTCGACCTCCACTCTAGAGGCCTACGAGGCGCAGCCGCCTTGGCAAGTCTACGTGGATGCCCCCTCTGGTCACGATGTGAGCCCGCTGCTTGGGAAGCTGCCTGGGGTGCAGGTGACGGCCGTCGGTGAGGTTGGGCCGGGCATGACCGAGAGCTCGGCTGCTGCCGCGGCGGCCTGCGATGGAGACTTGAGCTGCATTGGCCAGCACGTCGAGCCAGGCACGTGGGTCATGACGGTCAGCCAGACGGACACGGGTGTCGACCTGATGTGTCAGCTCGCTGGCACGCGGACGCGGGGCGCCCTCCGCGGACTCGAGGATACCTCCGCTGCACTCTGGGGCGCCGCTCACGAGCTTCTTGGCCTCACAGTGACGGGATCTCCACCGAAGGCCGGAGTGAAGCGCCCCGTTCGCACCGCCTCTGTCCGGCAGCCAGCGAAGCGGAGTCCGTTCGTTCCGCTCCCGGGCTACGCGGCAATGGGCAGTGACCCCGCGAGGGTTGCTGCAGCCTGGGGTGTCGTGCTGCCAGCGGCCACCGCATGGGTTGGGGTCGTAGGCTCCGCAAGCCAGACGCCAGTCGAGCACATCGCGCTCGGGTTGTCGGGCGTCTACGCCATCACGGTAGCGACGAACGTGGCTCTGGCGCCCCGAGGACCAGTAGTCAGCGTGACGCCGCTACCTGGAGGCGCTGGGCTGACTGTCGGGCTCCGCCGCTGAGGTCGTCCTCGCGCCGGGGGAGCGACGACGTCAGGGAGAGAGGATGATGCGTCCCTGCCCGTCTCCGACCACGACCTGCTGGACGACCTCGACGGGCTCTCCACCGGCCCCTGAAACGGCGAACCGATGCTGGCCTTCGGTGAGCTTGACCGTCGCAGGCAGAGGGCCGACTTCCCTACCGTCCACCGTGAGCGTGTCACCGTCGCGACCGGGGAAGAAGACCATGAAGTCCCCTTCCCTGCTGAAGAGCGAGATCTCGGAGAGGACGACTGTTGGAACAGCAAGCTCGGGCGTCGAGACCTCGATGTTCTGCTCGACTGGCGAGTGGTTCGTCTTGCTGAACTGTACGGCGTGGGCGCCGTAGCTCAGCTCGACTGTGACAGGCGTCATGCCTTGATTCACGCCGTCCACAAACACCGCTGCCCCGGGCGGGTCCGTGGCGAACGTGACCTGGCCCGTCCCCCCGGCGTCGTCCGCGGATGCCGCTGGGGCAGGCTCTGGCTCTGGAGCAGGCTCTGGCTCTGGGGCAGGCTCTGGCTCTGGCTCTGGCTCTGGCTCTGGTGCCGGCTCCGGCTCTGGGGCCGGCTCCGGCTCTGGGGCCGGCTCCGGCTCTGGGGCCGGCTCCGGCTCTGGGGCCGGCTCCGGCTCTGGGGTAGGCTCTGGCTCTGGCTCTGGCTCTGGCTCTGGCTCTGGGGTCGGCTCCGGCTCTGGCTCTGGGTCAGCCGTTGACTCGGGCGCCGCCTCTGGCTCCGGGTCAGCCGTTGACTCGCGGGCCGTCTCCGGTGCCTCCTCGGCGCTCACTTCATCCGCTGCGTCGACGGGTGCCGTGCCGTCCTCGTCGGGCTCTTCGCCTGCCAACTCCGCATCCGCTCCGGCAGGCTCATCCGCTGCGGGCTGCTCTGGGACGGGCTTGGGCTGGACGGGGCGGGGTGGCGTTGGAGCGGGCTTGGGCGCAGTGACTGCCGGCGCTGGCGATGTCACGGGCGACGATGTCGACCCCCCACTCAGGACCCAAGCTGCAGCTCCAAGGATGAGAACCAGGACAGCCGCTGCTGCTAAGCCGAGGCCTCGACCGCCACCCGCTGCGGCCGCCGCGACATCATCATCCTCACGCGAGGCCTCCCGCCCGGGTGGGCTCACTGCGCCGTGGTCGGAGGCCGTCCCATCCGAGGCGGTCTGTACAGCTGCCCAGCTGTCACCGATGCCGCCGTCTTCGGCATCGGGACTCGGCAGCGGGGCTGACGCGGCTGCAGGCCTGACGCCTCCAAGCTCCGTCGTGGCATCGTCGTCGACGGTCTGACCGTGCCCGGTCGCATCGTCATCGGCGGTCTGTCCATGCCCCGCCACATCGTGCATCGGGGCCGAGGCGCCGTCATCCTCGGTGACGTCGCTCGTGGTGGCATCCTGCAGTGCATCGAACCCAGAGCCGCCAGACAGCGCAGAGGCTCCACCTACGACGTTGGCAGGTCGCATGTTCGGCGGGAGCGGTGCGTCGGAGGCATCGTCATCCTGCACGGGGATGGCCTCGACCTCTTCGAGATCCTCGAGCATCTCGGTCGCTGCGGGCGGTGCAGGACGGTTGTCTGGACGACGTGGGGGTGGTGGTGCGTCTGAGGCGTCAGCGATCATCTCATGCCGCGGAGGAGGTGGCGGCGCGTTGAGCCAGTCTTCCGTCTCGACCATCGCTGAGGGAGCAACCGCCAACACCGCGCCGTCGACGAAGCAGAAGTCGACGAAGTCAGCGTAGGTGCTTCCGCAGTCCGGGCAGACCTTCATGCCTCGTCGCCTCTCTGTCGCGGAGCATCCAGCCCGCTGCCGGTGTGGTAAGCCCTGGGGGCCCCATGACTGTCGCACCAGTATATGCGGGTCACCTGCCTGGGAGCAACGGCCCGGACATCCGGTGTCACCCTACTCTGCCGAGACCCTGCCTCCTTCACGTCGGAGACAATCGGCGCTTCAGGGAGCGGGCGATCACCAGCCGCTGGATCTGGTTGGTGCCCTCGACGATCTGCATCACCTTTGCATCCCGCATGTAGCGCTCTACGGGGTACTCTCGCGTATAGCCGTAGCCGCCGTAGCACTGCACTGCGTCTGTGCTGACCGCCATGGCAGCGTCCGTTGCGACCACCTTCGCCATCGCGGCCGCCTCGCTGAACGGGGCGCCAGCATCCTTCAGCGCGGCCGCCTTGTGGACTAGCAGCCTCGCCGACTCGGTGCGCGTAGCCATGTCTGCCAGCATGAAGCCGACGCCCTGAAAATCGATGATCGGCCGGCCAAACTGCCGGCGCTCGCAGGCATAGCGGCCGGCGTCGTCGAGAGCGGCGGCGCAGAGCCCCACTGCAGTGGCTCCAATCGTGATTCTCCCGGAGTCGAGTGCGGCCATGGCCACCGAGAAGCCAAAGCCCTCCGGCCCGATCCGGTCTGTCTCGGGCACCTCTACGCCCTCGAGGACGACCTCGACGGTCGGCGATGCCCGGAGGCCCATCTTTGCCTCCTTCTTGCCGAAGGACAGCCCCCTCGCATCGCTCGGCACGAGGAACGCCGACACGCCCTTGGCGCCCGGCCCGCCCGTTCGGGCCATGACGACGTAGACGTCGGCGTAGCCGCCGTGCGTGATCCAGAACTTCGTTCCGTCGAGCACGTACCCACCATCAACTCGGCGAGCGGTCGACTTCATTGATGCCGCGTCCGACCCGCTTCCCGGCTCAGAGAGCGCGAATGCGCCAAGCAGCTCTCCGGAGGCCAGGCCAGGCAGCCAGCGAGTCTTCTGCTCCTCGGTACCCATGTTCGCCAAGATCACCTGCGGAAGGCCTGTCACGGCAACTGAGACGGCGTAGGATGCCGAGATACGGGCGATCTCCTCGAGGACGATGGCGTAGTCGAAGTAGCCCAGGCCCAGCCCGCCGTACTCCTCGGGCGTGGGGATGCCTGTGAGACCCTGCTCGCCGAGTGCTTGGATGAACTCCTTGCGAAAACGCTCGTTCTCATCGTCTTCTCGCAAGGTGGGCCCAAGGAGCTCTCGGCAGAACTCACGGGCGGCCTCGGCAAACGACTGCTGCTCTTCGGTGAGCTGGTACACGATTCCTCCGACAGTCTCTGGTGGCACAGGACCGGCCGGATTCCCTACCCCACCAGCACGGCGCCGGCGAAGACGACGCCTGTGACGACCGCCAGCACTGCCGTGTATCCAAGGATGTCACCCGCGCGATTTCCCGTGATGCCCAAGAGCGGCAGGGCCCAGAACGGCTGCAGCAGGTTCGTCCACTGGTCACCGTAGGCGAACGCGAGGACCGCCCGACCGGGTGGCACGCCGGCATCCAAGGCAGCCTGCAGCACAATGGGCCCTTGGACCCCCCACTGTCCACCACCCGAAGGAATGAACACATTGGCCACGCCAGACGTGAAGAAGACGGAGAGGCGGAGCATGGCGGGATGATCGGGCAGGGCGGCAGCAAACAGGGAGACCACCCCGCCAGCGACGAGGATCCCTCGGATACCTGCGTAGAAGGGAAACTGTACGAGGATACCGGTTGTCGCCCTCGCTGCGTCCGATGCGGCACGATGGTAGGCGGCAGGCGAGCCGAGCAGAGCGAGTCCCAGGGCGAGAAAGACGAAGTTCAGCTCGTTGGGCCCCATGCGGGCAACGCCTCCAGCACTGGCCCATCGCAGGACCCACCAAGCCATGAGTCCAACCACTGGAACCAGGAGCCATGGGCCTGAGTCGAGAGCTGTGGGCGGCTCATCATCGTGCTCGGACCGGCCAACCGCCGCGGGTGGACCCTTGAAGCGGCTCGGGTCCCTCGGAACCATCGCCGCACAGGTCGCGGGAACGACGATCAGCAGAGTGGCGACGACGATGAGGTTGCCTCCCGAGAGGACCGTCTCCGTCAGGGGCAGCTCACCAACACGGGTGGCGAGCTCCTCACCGAGCACGTCGATGCGGTCCTTCGCCTGCGTCACCTTCAGCGGCGCGCTGCCTGACAGGCCGGCGTGCCAGACGCACATGCCGGTGTAGCCAGCTGCTCCCAACAAGGGGTAGTGAACGGGTCGTCCCGAGCGATGCATGGCCAGTCCAACGTCTCTGGCCAACAGAGCGCCAGCGACGACGCCCAGCCCCCAGTGGAGCAGCGCGAGGCTCATCGACACGAAGGCCACCAGAGCTGCGGCCTGGCCGGGGCTCTTCGGCACAGCAGCCAGGCGCTCCAGCGCGACCTGAACGGGGCGTGTAGCAGCCACAGCGAAGCCCGTGACCAAGATCAGGCACATCTGCATGCCGAAGCCTAGGTAGGACCAAAAGCCAGCGCCGCCGCCCGCCCATGCATCCACCAGCTCGCCTGGGGGGGCCTCTCCAACCAACAGTGCGAGAGCGAAGGCAGCTAGGGTCAGGAGCAGGGCCAGGGCAAACGGCTCGGGCAGACGCAAGGTGGTTCTCCGTGCTGGGCTCTAGGAGATCAGGCTACGACATGCGCGGAGATGACAATGCCTTGGAATCGATCAGCACAAGTCACGCTGCTGCTGCTGTCTGCGGGCTGTGCTCGGGGGGCTGTGGTTCACTGGGACGGAACGCAGCCTGTGGAGGCCGACACCATCGCGCTTGCGCAGCCCGCCTTCCTCGACGCTGCTGATGCCGATCCCGTCAGGGCGGGTACTGCGGTAGGGCATGTGTTGTTCTCCGGAGGCTACGTCACGGAGGAGCACCCCGCGGGGCAACAGAACGTGTCCCGCGAGGCGCGCTTGGATGCCTCGGGGGCCTACGCAGAGCATGCCGCCCAGTGGGTCTCTAGCGAAGTCCGCGCCGCGCTCGTCGAGAGAGGCGAGGTGCGGGACGTTCAGCTGACTCCCCTTCCCTCCCCGCCGCTGCGACGCGACCTGCGTGGCTCCTATGCCGAGCTGGGCAGGGACAATCAGCCCTTGCCGCGCTTCGCACTCGAGCCCGTAGCTCTTGCGGAGCTGCCCGGCGACGTCGACATCGTCGTGGTTCCTTGGGTCGTCCGCTGGTACAGCCACAACGGTGGCTGGTTCTTGGGTCAGACTTGGGGGAGCGCCGCTGGCGCTCGAGCCCGCGTCTTCCTCGTGGCCTACGACGCGTCGACCGGTCAGCCGTCCGCATGGTCCGACCTCGAGTCGGTCCTCGTCTCGCCGCGAGACTTCAACCCCAACACGGCTCGCACGGAGGACCTCCTGCTCGAGGCAGAGCAGGCGCTCACCGACGCTGTGCCGGCGAGGCTCCCTGTGCGCTGACCCCTAGGGGTTCTCCAGCGGGACTGCAGACGGCGTGAGGGGCTTGTCGGCGATCCGCACCCCTCGGGCCTCGACGGTCGCACACCGCTCTCCGAAGAGAGGGCGTCCACCCATCACGAGGCCGCTCGAGGTGGTGTGCACACGACTCGCCATGAGGTGGGTTGCCTCGGGCATCTTGTCGAGCGCGTGGTACAGGGCACGGCTGGCCTCGCGGTTGCTGTTCGTACGGTAAGGCCCACCGTGAGACCACACTGGCGCGCGACTTCCGGCACTCTGGTTCCGGAACGCATGCTTCCAGTCGATGCCGAAGATGTAGGTGCCGCACTCTTCGTGGTTGGTCTTTCCGAGTACCGTGTAGTCGGCCTTGGCGGGCTCGGGGTTCATCGACGGGATGGAGTGCTGCTTGTACGTGCAGCCCCCGACGAGGAGCGCGGCACTTGCCGCCAGCAGAAGACGCTTCATCAGACCACCTCTTTCTGGACTCGGGCCAGTCGGTTCGGGCGACCGTACGGCCCCCTCCTCGGCAATGTCAACTACCTGCACCCAGGCTTGACGGCGCGTCGACGTTCGCCTCCACGGCAACAGCCGGGCGCTCGGGCCAGCCCGCGCTCATCGACTCGAATCGATCGGCACGCACCGTGAAGGTGTCGTGCTTCAGGACCTTCACAGCCTTGACGTCATCGGTGAGGAGTCCGGCAATTTCCTTGGCCTTTCCAGGCTTTCCGCCGAAGGACATCAGCGTCACGTCGATGGCGGGCGCGCCGCCGCCCGGGCGGAGCTCCAGTGCACGAATCATGGGGCGGATGTCGACGGGCTTCTCGACCTTTTCCCGCATCCGCCGGCGTCCCTTCTTCACGCGCTGCTTGACACGACGCTGAATGACGACTTCCTCGGCGGCGAGAATGGCTTCGATCCGATCTTGCAGGTCCTCACGGCTCGCGTCGGGCACGAACAGCGTGAACTGGGCTCCCTGGTTCTGGGCCATGAGCGACGGAGCCTTCAGGCTGACCTCGGTGACGGCGTGCACTCCGAAGCCCTTCGGCAGGGTCGCTGCCAAGCGGTCCATCAGTGCCCAAGGGTCGACAGCCTGCGTGAGGGTGACATCCATGTACTCGCCGAGCGACTGGTAGCCAGACGGCAGAGCGGCGCTGAAGGCGACCTTGGGGTGTGGATGGAAGCCCTGGCTGTAGGAGAGCGGCGCCCCCGCTCGGCGCAGGGCGCGCTGCCAAGCCGACATCGCCTCGAGGTGCGAGAGCCAGCGTGCGTCAGCCGTCCGGCTGATGCGGAACCACAGGCGCTGTGCGGCCGGCGGCTCGGTATACGGCTGCGGATCGCGCCGCTCCCAGTCTCCCTCGGGCTTCCGGCCAGCCACCTGGTTGCGGAGCATGTGGGCGCAGAGCTCACGCTCCTCGTCGATCACCCCACACTTGTGGCACTTGCGGTGGCGGCAGTCCTCGGCGTGCTTGAGCTCAATGGCGCGCTGCCAGTCCGCCGCGAACCAGCCCTTGGGAATCATCACGTCGATGTGGTCCCATGGCAGGCGTTCGTCGAGGCGTCGCTCTCGCAGTGCATCCTCGACGTCGTACCCGACCTCGTCGATGGCCTCGAGCCACTTGTCGAACTTGAGGTGCTCTCGCCACGCGTCGAATCGGCAGCCCTTTCGGAAGGCGGCCTCCAGGAGATCCCCCGCACGCCGGTCAGCCCGACTCACCAGGCCCTCCAAGAAGGTCTCCTCGGGGTCGTGCCGCCCGAACTTGATGGCTCGGTCCCGGCCCAGCGCTTGCTCGAGGACATCTTGGCGGCGCTCGGTCTCCGCCAGTCCGATCTGCGGTGCCCACTGGAACGGTGTGAAGGGCTTCGGCACGAACGTCGAGACGCCCAAGTTGACCTTTGCTGCATTCGTGACCCGACGACCGGTCGCGACCGTTCGCTTCGCGAGGTCTGCGATCGCGAGCACGTCGTCGTCGCGCTCAGTCGGCAAGCCGATCATGAAGTAGAGCTTTACGTGGCGCCATCCTCGCCGGAAGGCACCGTCGGCCATGTCGAGGAGCCCCTCGTCTGGGATCCACTTGTTGATCACCGCTCTCAGCCGCGGCGACGCAGCCTCGGGCGCGACTGTGAGGCCGGTGCGTCGGGTCTCTGCCACCATGTCGGCGAGCTCTACGGAGAAGCTGTCGAGCCTCAGGGAAGGCAGGGAGACGCTCACGCGGTTCGGCTTCGCTCGCTCCACCGTGTTCTCGACGAGCTGCCGAACCCGGCTGTAGTCGCAGGTTGAGAGAGAGACGAGCGAGACCTCCTCATACCCAGTCGTCTCGAGCGTTCGCTGTAGCAGCTCATCGACCTTCTCGAGCTTTCTCTCGCGTACGGGCCGTGTCGTCATTCCCGCCTGGCAGAAGCGGCAGCCTTGCGTGCAGCCGCGTAAGACCTCCAGGCTGATGCGATCGTGCACCTGCTGCGTGAAGGGCACGATGTAGTCGACGGGGAAAACCGAACCATTGAGGTCTCGCGTGATCCGCTTGCGCACCTTCGGCGCACCCTCCTTGGGCAGGACGCGGCCGTCGTCGAGTGTCTCGAATGGGTAGAGCTCGGGGACGTACACGCCCTCGACGAGCGACAGGGCGAAGAGCTTGGCCCTGCGCGACTTACCCTTCAGTCTCCGGAGGACATGTGCGATCTCGATGATCGCGTCCTCGCCGTCTCCGATGACGAAGAAGTCCAGGAAGGGTGCGAGCGGCTCGGGGTTGAAAACCGCAGGCCCGCCTGCGCAGAACAGCGGTGCATCGTCGTCGCGGTCGCAGCCCCGAAGTGGCAAGCCGGCCATGTCGATCATGTTCAGGATATTGGTGTAGGTGAGCTCCGACTGGAGGGTG
>PKDJ01000252.1 GCA_002862545.1 Pseudomonadota bacterium | reverse complement strand
GCTCGCGATGGCGGGTGCCCGCACCGGGTCCAGCTCCCTCCCCTCCCCCGACGCCTACTTCTCGCGCGACCACGGTCCCGGCCGCGCTCAGCTCGCACAGGGTCCCTTCGCAGCCTGGGAGGCCGCGGTTCGCGAGGAGGGCGAGCTCGACACCGACGAGAAGGCGGTCATCGCCGTGGCCGTCGCCCACGTCCTCCAGAATCCCTACGCCATCGAGCAGGCGACCACCTGGGCGCTCGACGAGGGGGTCACCCTCGAGCAGCTGACCGAGGCCATCCACGTCGGCGTAGCCATCCGCGGGGGTGCCGCGCTGGTTCACGCGGTACAGATGCTCGAGCAGCTCGACCAGCGAGGCATGGGATGACCGACGGGACGCCCCCGCAGCCCGAGACGCCAGACGACTCCCCCCGCGCGATCACGTCGCTCCTCGCTCGGCGAAGCCCGCTGGCCTCTCCCGAGGCTCAGCTCGCCATGCTCGACGCTGTGCAGGTCGACGGCCAGGGGGACTTCGACGCGGCGCTCACGCCCGTCGGCTTCCACCCACTGATGCGTGCCTCGCTCGAGATCTTCCAGGTCAACGTCGGCAAGCTCTGCAACATGACCTGCCGACACTGCCACGTGGATGCCGGCCCAGACCGCGTCTCCGAGGTGATGTCCCGGGAGACGGCCGACGCGGTGCTCGCGGCGATGGACCGCACGACAGCCCACACCGTGGACCTCACGGGCGGCGCGCCAGAGCTCAACCCGCAGTTCGAGCGCCTCGTCGAGGGCGCCGTCGCGCGGGGCAAGCACGTGATCGATCGCTGCAACCTCACGATCCTGCTGACCCGCCGGATGGCTCACCTGCCTACGTGGCTGGCCGAGCGGGGCGTCGAGGTCGTGGCGAGCCTGCCGCACACCAGCTCGTCGACGACGGATGCTCAGCGGGGCGACGGCACCTTCTCTCGCTCCATCGCCGCCCTTCGCCTGCTCAACGAGGCCGGCTACGGCCAGGGGGACCCTGCTCGGCGGCTCACCCTGATGGCCAACCCCGTCGGCGCCTTCCTCGCCCCGGGCCAGGCCACGCTCGAGCGTGAGTGGAAGCGCAAGCTCCAGCGCAAGCACGGGGTCACCTTCGACCGGCTGCTGTGCCTAAACAACATGCCGATCAGCCGCTTCCTCGAGTGGCTCGAGGCCACCGGCAACCTCCAGCCCTACCTGCAGCGGCTCGTCGATGCGTTCAACCCTGCGGCAGTCCCCGGAATCATGTGCCGCAACACGGTGAGCATCGGCTGGGACGGCACGATCTACGACTGCGACTTCAACCAGATGTTGGAGCTCCCCGTGCTGCAGGCTGACGGCACGCCGCTGAGCGTCCACGACCTCTCGGACGCCACGCTCCAGCCCGTGCCTGTGCGCACGGCGCGGCACTGCTTCGGCTGCACGGCCGGAGCAGGCAGCTCCTGCGGCGGCTCGACCGCCTGAGAAGCACGCCCCATCATCACGGATGCCCACGCGACCAGAGACGCCGCCCACTCATGCCCCACCCTGCACTTGCCAGAGACGAGCGCGTCTCCCGATCTCGATGAACTGTGCCACGTGCGGCGTGTCGCTCGACGACCTCCCGACCTACTGGACCGAGAGCGGCAAGGTCTGCCCCTCCTGCTACGACCAGGCCGAGCTGACCACCCGGACGCTGCTCGGCTACCGCCAGATGGCGAACACGGCCCTCGGCTTTGCCCTCCTGTCCGTGGTCTTCGATCCGTGCTGGCTGGTCTCGCTCACCTCCATCGCCGGCAGCGTCGGCGTGTTCCGCCACCCGTCTCGCCTGGATGAGGAGGAGAGTCTAGCCCTGGTCGGTCGCGTCCAAGAGCGCACGAAGGCGACGCTGGGCCTGCTCGTCGTCCTCACGGCAGGCACGCTCCGAGCACTCGGGACCGTCCTGAACCTCGGGCTCTTCTGACCCGTCGAGACGCTGCACCGCGATGGTCCTCAGAGCGTCTCGACAGGTTCGTGAGCCGCCGACACCTGCAGGACCCGCCGCGCCTTGGGCCCTCCCCTCGAGCCGTGCTAGGCTTCGGGGGGCCCCGTGACGCGAGAGGTGTGGCATCCGCCCACTGACGACCACCGCGCTGATGTTCTGGTTCGGAGCCTGCAACCCCCAGGCGGCTCCACCAGAGCGCAAGCAACCCGAGGCCGCCGAGCCAGCCGCCCCCAGCGCGCCTGAGGCCTACCGCTTCGTCAGTCCCGATGCCCACTTGGTGCGCATCTCCATGGCCATCCGAGGCATCCGCCCCACGCCCGACGACCTCGATCGTGTGCGCGCCGACCCGGAGGTCTTGCCCGAGCTCGTCGACGACTACCTGGAGGACCCCCTCTTCGGTGAGACCATCCGGGACCTCGCCGCCGAGCTCCTGCTCCTGCGGACCGACGTGCTCGATCAGCTGCCTGCCATCGGACCCCTCCGTGGACGCCAGCTCGCTGCCATGCACGAAGCGACCGCAGAGTCCCCCCTTCGCCTGTTCGAAGACGTGGTCGTGAACGACCAGCCCCTCACCGCTCTGGTCACGGCGGACTGGATCTGGACCAACGAGGTCCACTCCGAGATCTATGGCGTCCCCTACGACACGGACGCCGGCTGGCGACGCAGCCACTGGACCGACGGACGCCCCGCCGCTGGCATTCTCTCCGACTCCGAGATGTGGCGTCGCTTCGAGAGCGCGGGCTCGAACTTCCATCGCCTGCGCGCGAACTTCATCGCGAGCGCCCTGCTGTGCGAGGCCTTCGACACCCGCGATATCGACGGTGCCTCGGGGGTCGACATCTCCGACGAGGAGGAGGTCGCCAACGCCGTCATGAACACGCCGGCCTGCATCAACTGCCACCAAGCCCTCGATCCGCTCGCTGGCTACTGGTGGGGATTCAAGAAGCAGACCAAGCGGTTCACCGTGGTCAAGGGCTATGCCCAGGACTGCCGCACCTACAATCCCAGCGGCGAGTCGCTGGTCGATACCTACGTCCCCGGCCAGTACTGCTACCCGCTCGAGCACTACACAGTCGCCGATGAGGGCCAGTGGGAGGCCTGGTCACTGCGGCCCCCGAGCTACTACGGCCAGCCCGCCGCCGACCTCGTCGACGTGGGCCAGCTGATGAGCGAAGACCCGCGCTTCAGCCAGTGCATGGCCCGAACCTTCTACGGCTACCTCACCCAGACCGACCGGCTCGCCGTGCCTCTTGAGCTTGCAGCCGAGCTGCAGTCCGTGCTGCTCGAGAGCGACCACTCGGCGAAGGCGCTCGTCAAGGCGGTGGTGCTCTCCGACAGCTTCCGCGCCACGTCGCTGAGCGACGAGCTGCTCGCTGATCCCGCGCTCGCCGAGGGCGTGGTGCCGCCTGCTGGCCTCCAGACCATCCGGCCCGAGCAGTATGCCCGCACCCTCGAGAAGCTCACCGGCTTTCGGTGGGTCGCCGATGCCGACGAAGACCGCTGCTGGGATGCCCCCGTCCCCGGCGAGGGCACGCGCTGCTGGGGCCCCGTCGACCTCGCGACCAGCGACGTGTTCGGCTTCCGCGCCATGTCGGGTGGCATCAACGGCTACTACGTCACCGCGCCGACCCACACGGTCACGCCGCTGAAGGAGATGGTCATGGCGCGCTACGCCGCCGAGGCTGCGGCCTACGTCGTGCCGCTCGACCTGGCTGGCGAGACCTCGCCGCCCCGACTCCTCCGTCTCGTGGGCCCGCTCGACACCGACGAGAGCGCCATCCGCGAGCAGATCGCCGTGCTCCACGACCGCATCCTCGCCGAGGATGTCGGTCCTGACGACCCGGTCGTGGATGCGACCTGGGAGCTCTGGCGAGCGACGCACGAGCGCGCGGGCGAGACCGAGACGGCCTGGAAGGTGGTCGTCGCCGCACTGCTGCGCGATCCGCGCATGATGTTCTACTAGGAGGTCCGCGTGCTCTCCCGACGCGAGCTCCTCGCTTCCTCCCTCGCCGCCGCCGTGCTGCCCACGACGAGCCGCGCGGCCACGTCCAGCTCTCGGCCACGGCGGCTGATCTACGTCTTCGCCGACGGTGGGTGGGACACCCAGGTCTGCCTCGAGCCGAAGTTCTCGGCCCCCGATGTCGACGGGCCCTGGGTCGACGAGAACCCCAATGACCCGGAAGACGTGGAGTACGAGCGCACCTTCGGCGACTACAGCGTCGCCCTGAACGACCGGAAGCGGCCCTCCGTCACGTCCTTCTTCGATGCCCACGGCTCGCGCTGCAGCGTGATCTCCGGCATCTGGACAGGCGCCATCGCCCACGACACGTCGCGCGTGCGCATCCTGACGGGCACCCAGCTGTCGACCAACCCCGATCTCAACACCATCGTCGGCGCGGTGAATGGCGCGGAGCTGCCCCTCGGCTCCGTCGACCTGTCGGGCCTGTCTCTGTCGGGCTCGCTCGCCGCCAGCACGGGTCAGGTCGGCTTCCGGAGCCAGATCGCCACGCTCCTCGACCCGGAGCGGAGCTTCCCGGCACCCGAGTCCTCCAAGCTCACCTACCCCCAGTGGCTGCCCCACCCCGACGACGAAGAGGCCATCCGAGCATTCCTGCGCAGTCGGACCGAGGCCTTCAGCGCGGGACACACCGACGGCGGACGCAACGACCAGCGCATCGCCGACCGCCTCGAGTCCATGACGCGGGCCGAGCGCTTCCTCCGAGAGGGCAGCTCGGTCGTCGACAGCCTCGTGCCGGGCGAGCGTCCGAGCCTCGAGCGTCAGCTCTCCCTCGGCGTCGACCTGCTCGAGCGCGAGCTCTGCAGCTCCATCATGGTCGAGACCACCGCCCACTGGGACAGCCACGACAGCAACGTCTCCCAGCACGGCTTCTACGAGACCACCTTCAGTGGCATGAACTTCCTCGCCAGCCTGCTCGACGAGCGCGGCCTGGCCGACGACACCCTGGTCGTGCTGATCTCCGAGATGACGCGCACGCCCAAGCTCAACACCCGCCAGGGCAAGGACCACTGGCCACACTGCTCGGCGCTCCTGTTCGGGGCCGGCTTCCCCACACAGCGGCGCTTCGGCGGCACCAACGACTACGTCGAGTCGGAGCGCTGTGAGCTGTCCACGGGTGAGGTCACCCCCTCCGGCGACCTCCTGAAGTACGACAACTTCATGGCGGGCATGCTGGCCGGCCTCGACATCGACCCCGAAGAGTGGTTCCCCGGTGTCGTGCCCTTCACCGGCTGGATTGGCTGATGGGCCCACTCGCCCTGCTTCTTGCGCTGTGCCTCACCGGGTGCAGTGGCGATGAGCCCAAGACAGACGCTGCGCCGACGACCGACACGGCGACGGCCGTCGACGAGTGCCCCACCGATTCCATCGCCACCTGGGACGCCTTCGTGCGCCCGTGGCTCACCACCTGGTGCACGCCCTGTCACAGCGCGGCCATCCAGGAGGAGTGGCGCCTCGGCGCACCGGTAGGGGTCGACTTCGACACCTGGGAGGACGTGCTCGCGTGGCAGGAGGTGATCGTAGCTGTGGCCGGCGATGACGAGTCCTCGATGCCACCTGCAGGGGGTGTCACCCCCGAGGAGCGCGCGCTGCTCCGCGAGTGGGTCTCGTGCGGCTCTCCTGGTCCCGAGTCCGTCCCTGACGCCTGCGAGGAGCGAATCGAGATCTTCGGCGATCGCCGCGTCGTCAGCGCAGCAGACGCGGAGGCGCTGTGTGACGAGGGCAACCACCTCGCGGGCACGCTGACCATCGCCGGCAGCGTCGAGCTCAGCTGCCTCTGTGGCGTCGACGGTGGGCTCGAGGTGAGCGGAGATGCCCCCACCGAGGTCCTCCTGCCCTCCCTGGGAACGGTCGGGGGGCTGCTGTCAGTGCTCGACAGCCCACAGCTCACCCGGCTCTCCCTGCCGAAGCTGGAGAGTGCGGGTGCACTGGATCTCCGACGCAACCCCGCCCTGACCGAGCTCACGCTAGACCGCCTCACGCTCGTGACAGGCGATGTCGTGGTCCTCGAGTCGGGGCTGGCCGGGACGCTGGCGCCGCCCCGCCTGGCGACCATCGGCCGGTCACTGCTGATCGAGGACAACCCGCAGCTGGTGGCCTTCGCCCCTCCCCGCCTGGAGACGGTAGGCGGCAGCTATGAGGTCCGCGCCAACACCGAGCTCGTGCGCCTCGACTTCACCAACACGCTCCGCGTGCTCGGCGGCGATCTGCGCATCGAGGACAATCCCGCCCTCGAGGGCCTCGTCGGCTTCCGCTACCTGGGCACGCTCGGCGGCGACATCGTGTTCCGTGACAACGCGTCGCTCACGACCATCGACGGCTTCAACGAGCTCGTGAGCCTCGACGGCTCTCTCTCGGTCACCGGCAACACCTCGCTGCTGGAGCTGCACGGCCTGCACAAGATCTCGTCGACCGGCGGCGATGTCACCGTGTCCAACAACCCCTCGCTCATCCGGGTCGACACGCTCAATCAGGTCCAGCACATCGACGGGAGCGTCGTGATCGAGAGCAACGTGCTCTCCACCCTGCCCGGCTTCGCCGTCCTCGAGTCCGTCGACGGTGACTTCTCGATCCAGCGCAACGCCGGACTCACCGCCATCAACGGTCTCACCAGCCTGGTCGACGTGGGCGGAGACATGGTGGTGAGCGACAACGACGCGCTCATGGCCATGCGCCTGCAGGTCGCGACCGTGGGTGGCGACCTCGAGATCACCCTCAACGACGCACTCGTCGCCATCGATGGTGGCGACACGCTGCGTGAGGTCGGGGGCCTGCAGGTTCGCTCGAACCCCCTGCTGACCACCATCGACGGCCTCTATGGGCTGACCGGCGTCGTGGGAGACGCGGTCCTCGCCGAGAACGACAGCCTTGCCTCGCTCCCGGGCCTCGCCACCCTCCAGACCGTCGAGGGCAGCCTCGAGCTCGAGCGAAACGACGCGCTGACCAACATCCACGGCTTGGAGCAGATCCGGCGTATCGGGAGGGACCTCCGCATCCTGTCGAACGCGGCGCTCGGCGACGACACAGCCTGGGCGCTGGTCGACGTGATCGGAGAAGACACGGTCGAGGGGCTGATCGTCATCGACGACAACGACTGACCGGCCTCAGCGCGTCAGTCGACTCCCGACACCACGCCGTGACGGCGGCCTGCTGCCCGAGTGATCGTGGCTACGCCTCCGCAGCCCACCCGAGCACCCTCGGAGGCTCCCCCGTCTGCTCCACGAGCACCTGCTCCACGTCCCGCGTGCACAGCGGCATGTCGCGGCGTGCCGCGCGGAAGGCAGAGCGGAAGACCACATCGCGGATCTGGGCGCCCGTGAGTTCGTAGGTGAGCGCCAGGCGCTCGGTGTCGACGGTGGATGCCCCCGGAGCCGAAGATGGCAGGAGGCTTCGCCAGATCAACGCACGCTGCCGCGCATCCGGCTTCTGGAAGGACAGCATCCAGCCGACCCGCCTTAGGAGGGCCGGGTCCAGCCGCTCCCGCAGGTTGGTCGCCATCAGCACGACACCCTCGTGTCGCTCGATCAGCGTGAGCAGCAGGTTGACCAGACGGTGGTCGTGCGCGTCGCGGAGTCCTGCGCGGTCATGCAGGAGGGAATCCGCCTCGTCGAGGAACAGGACGGCCCCCCGTCGCGTCGCGCGCTCGAAGAGGCGCTCGAGATTCTGCTCGGTGCCGCCGACGTAGCGCGAGAGGACCGACGGCAGGGCGCAGGGCAGCAGAGGCCGCCCGAGCTCTCCAGCCACCACCTCGGCGCAGAGGGTCTTGCCCGTTCCGGGGGGCCCATGCAGCAGGGCCACGGTGCCCTTGCCGTACGACAGGTGGGCGCCGATGCCCCACCGGCTCAAGACACGCTGACGGTCGCGTGCCGCGTCGATCAGCTCACCGACGGACAGGCGCAGAGACGGGGCGAGGACGATGTCGGTGAGACGAGCCGCGGGAATGCGCAGGGGCTCACCGTCCTCATCGGACAGCCGGATCTGCTGACTCTCAGCAGCCGCGACCAGGTCAGCCTGCGTGATCACGTCACGGCCGGCGTGGCTGATGCGCGCCACCGCCATCAGGACGGCATTCTTGATGTACCCACCCACGAGGTCGAAGCGCGTGGCGAGTGCCGTGAGGTCGACATCGTCGGACAGCGGGGCACGGGGCGGGAGGAGACGACGCCAGATCTCTGCGCGTTCCTCCCGATCCGGCGACTGGAAGGGAAGCCGCAGCAGCAAGCGACGCTCCAGGGCCGAGTCGAGGGCTCGCGGCTCGTTGGTGGCGAGGATCGCCGTGCCCTCGAAGCGCTCGATCTCCGTGAGGAGAACGTTCATGAGCAGGTTGCCCTGACTGCGGCTGGCGAAGAGCGCCTCGCACTCGTCGAAGAAGAGCACCGCATCACGCAGCCGTGCCTCTCGGAAGAGCGCTGGCAGGAAGCGGTCGTGCTCGCGGCTGTCGAGAAAAGTGGGAATGTCGACGTTGAGGATGCGCTTGCCGAGGTGGTCGGCGATGGCGTGCGCCGTCATGGTCTTGCCGGTGCCCGGCGGGCCGTGGAACAGCATCACGATGCCGCGGCCGTACCGGATCACATCGTCGACCCCCCAGTCAGCACGGCGCTCCAGGAAGCGCTCGTGGTGCTCCACGACGGACAGCAGGCGCTCCTTCATGCCGGCATCAAGCACCACCTGGCCAAGGGTCGCCCTCGGCTCCTCGAGGCTGGAGAAGTCGAGGAGATCGTCTTCCGAGACGGCATCTCCAACGAGGAAGTGGAACGTCCGCGAGGTGAGCGAGAGCGTGGCATCGAGGAGCTGCTCAGGCTCGGCGTACCGGTCGCGCAGGCTCAGCACCACCAGGTCGTTCTGGAGCAAGGGACTGCCCCGACCAAACCAGGCACGGGCTCTCACCCGCTCGGCGATCGACAGCTCCAGGAAGTTGAAGAGGATCTCCACGGTCAGGCATCCGCAGCCTCCGAAGCGCCCATCTTCGAGGGCCCCGAGGACCTCCCCCAGGCGCTTCGAGAACGCAGGAGCCGCTGCCAGGATCAGCACGGCACGCTCCGGTGCGCCGAGCCCGTAGGTCGCACAGAGACGCTCGAGCGCCGTCGTCGACAGCGCAGCCCGTGCGTCTGCATGCCGGCGCAGCGCGCGCTCCTCGTCGGTGAGGACCCGCAGCCGACGACGCAGCGCCTCCGGAGTCGGGCGCTCGCCACGCTCCCAGGGAGCCTCGGGCTGATCCGACTGCGACAGCTGGCGCTCGGTGATGATGCGCTTCGCGCGCGCCTCGAACCAGGCGAGCTCGGCCTCCATGGCCTCGAGGTCGGAGTCGAAGGGCTCGACGGACGAGGGCGGACGGTTCATCGAATCTCCAGGGTCGGGAACAGCGCTCGGTCGACCGCCGACTCACCACTGCGGAGCACGGTCCAAAAGAGCGCCATCCCGCTTACGCACTCGATGGCCGCCCAGACACCCCGAGCTTGAGGACTGGACAGCTGGTGTCCACCCCTGGCTCGGGGCTGGACGGATGGCGCGCACTCTGCGACTCTCGGCCCGTGCCTGCCTACCGACCAACCACCCGCATGCTGGCTCTGATCCAGCGCCTGGAAGAGACGCCGAGCGGCCAGCTCCCCGTCAACGAGCTGGCCGAGCACCTCGGCGTCCACCGCAAGACCGTGCTTCGCTACATCGCGGAGATGGAGCGCCGGCACCTCGACGACCAGGGGCGGCCCGTGGTGCGTCGAGAGCATCGGAGTGGCGTCGCCTGGGCGGTGCTCGTGGGCGCCCGGTCGCCCCTGTCTGCGACGATCTTCCAGTACGCCGCCACCTTCGCTGCCTCGCGACACCTCGAGTCCGCGCGAGGGACCGTCCTCGCAGACGGCGCCGAGGAGGTGCTCGACCGGGTGGAGGCGTCCATGCCCGCCTCGGTGCGGGGGCTCGTCCCACGGGTGCTGCAGGCATTCCACTACGTCCCGTTCGCGCCGAAGGACCACAGCGGCAGCGAAGACACGCTCGACACCTTGGTCCGTGCCGTCCTCAAGCGCTGCCGTGTCGAGGTCGACTACGTGAGCGCGGCCGGTCGTGCCTCGAGCCAGGTGCTCGAGCCCTGGTCGGTGTTCATGTACCGCGACGGCTTCTACATGCTCGCGCGGCGACCCGGCGACAGCCTGCGCCTCTACGCCGTCGAGCGCATCGTCGACATCCGGCTGCAGCGGGGCAGCACCTTCACCGTCCCCGACGACTTCCGGCCGAGCGCGCTCTCCCGCCACCACCTCGGGCTATGGCAGTCAGATGCCGCTCCCGAGCGCGTGGTCATCGCCTTCGCCCCCCACGTCGCCCGCGTGGTGAGGGCGCGTGCCTGGCGGGGCTTCATCGCCTACCGCGAGCGCACCGATGGCCACCTCGAGCTCGAGCTCGAGCTGGTCGTCACTCCCGAGATCGTGAGCTGGCTCATGAGCTGGGGCGACTCGGCTGTGGTGGTGGCGCCCGAGAGCCTCCGGGAGCGCGTCCGCGCCTCGCTGACGGCGGCCCTCGAGAAGTACACCTAGAGGCAGACTGCCCTCCCTCCTCAGTCGACGAGGCCGTAGGCGAAGATGCGACCGCCCGAGACATCGGTGTTCGACACGCCGCTGCAGCCCCACTGCGGATTGACGAAGTCGACGTACATGTCGAAGCCGACGCTGTACTCGCCGCAGGTGGGGTCCGTCGCGTCGATGGAGAGGATGTAGTCGCCCGAGTAGGGGCTGTTGGAGCCGCCCGGAAAGTCGTCACAGGAGCCGTCGGTCCATGAGAACCCGCTCGCGTCGATCGGCGACGAGAGAAACTCCGCGGTCTCGTCACCATCCACCGAGCAGCCGAACATCACGGTGTCGAAGGCCTCACAGGGGGCGTAGAAGTCCACGCCGAGGGTGCCGCCATCGTCTGTTCCGGCACACTGGGTGTAGCCGTCGGCGGTCAGATCGGGCCCTAGAGCACCCGCGAAGCCGATGACGGTGCGCTCCAACACCGCGGGGGGATCGAGGGAGGCCTCGACGGTCACCGCCCCCGACAGCAGACTGCCGTCCCCGCCGATGCCGCGTACCACCACCGCTTGCGCCGCGAGCCAGCCCTCCGGCGTGCCGGCGCCAATCCACACGTCCACCACGGCGGTGCCGTCCTCGCCCACCTCGGCCACGCCTGCCAGGCGCAGCGGCGGCCGAATGTCCATGCAGGCGCCCCCCGCTGCAGCGAGGCAGGGCCCGGGACCGAGGCCACCTCGCGACAGACCGAGCAGCACTCGCTCCCCCCAGGCGATGTCACCGCTGACGACGAAGGAGCTCAGCGCTCCGATCTCCAGCGCAGGTGGAGGAGTCAGGACCAGCTCCGGCGGGGGCCGGACCAGGTCGGCCTCCTCACCATCGAGCGCGACGGAACCGGGTGAGTCCCCCTCTCCTGGCAGGGAGGCACAGGAGACGAGCAGCAGCGCGGCACTCAGGCGCATCCGACCTCCGAGACGCGCAGCGTACCACCCGCACCCACCGAGGTCCGGACCCGTAGGCGACGAGAGCGCCCGCAGCCCCTCCAGCGAGTGGAGGGCGCCGCATGACGACGGGCCGCCGAGATGCACGCTACAGGCGCGTCCGAATCAGCGGCCGCAGGCTGCACGCAGGGCTGGAGTACCCGACCACGTCGTCGCCCTCGAGGAAGCCTCCGCCGATGCAGTCACCCGGCGGACCGTAGTTGTTGCAGCGCCAGGTGAAGCCGTCCGCCGTCACCATGCAGTGCGTGGACCAGTCGTAGAGGTTGATCATGGTCTCGAGCCCCGCCACGTAGGGCGCCAGCTCCCAGCCCGGGGGCACGGGGTAGGGCTCGGTCGTGCAGTTGTTCTCCCAGGTGCCGTAGTCGGCCTCGGGCGGCACGTCGTCGATGGAGGCGTAGAGGTAGCCATCCCACACGACGGTGTTCACGGGACCGGGCGCGTCTCCGAAGATCTCCCGGTTCGACAGGCTGCAGGTCGTGACATCGAGGAACTGCACGGAGTCGCCGCACAGAGCACCCGAGATGGAGGGGCGGGCAGCCAGGCTGCCGCCACCGTCAGCTCGCAGCGTGGTGATGTAGCGCAGACCGGTCATGTCGGTGACGCCACCCGCGCAGGGGCCCCCAGGCATCGCGTCGCTGCCCGGGCCGCTGCCCGTGAGCACGGCCACCGAGCCTCCCGGGGTGAAGCCGCTGCCCGTGATGTCCGACGCGCCCGGGCAGGCTCCATCGACGGAGAGCGACTGGGCGTGGGCAGCGCCGGCGAGTGTCAGAGTGGCGAAGAAGAAGGCCATGCGCATGGTGTTGCTCCGTGGTGAGGCTTGCACCACCACCCTAGCAGTCGGCCGACCTCGCGAGTACCGCCGACATGGGCTGCGACTGTGGCCCGAAGAACACGCGCAGCTTCGACACCCATGACACCGCGGCCCTGGCCGCCTGCATGAGCGGCACGGAGGGCGTCACCTGCCCGCGTCCGAACGGCACCGAGGGCCGCTGCAACGAGCACCTGGTCTGACGGCCTGTGGAGGCGACGACGGACGGCGTGGGCGGAGCCAGCGCCACGTTCGTCTCGGCCTCGCGCTGCTCGGCGCGGCCCGACGCCGCGCCTGACGTGTGCCTCGGCGCCACGGCGCTCTGAACCCGACGGCGACGCGAGGTCAGGCGGCTCCCGCCGCCCCACCTCAGCTGGGCTTTACGCCGCGGGTCACTCCCACCCTGCCATGGCGTCGATGCCGTCGGCGATCCAGATTCCCATGTCGGTGCAGGAGCCCGCGTAGGGATCGCAGCGCTGCAGGTTCTGGTCCGCGCGGGCCACCCACATGTAGCCATCGAGCGCTGTGCAGCCATTACCCCGGTAGGACGATCCAATTCCTCCAGGCAAGTCGCTGTACGAGAGCCCCCCGGGATCGACCCCGAAGTCGTAGAAGCTCGTGTTCGACTTCATGATCCAGTTGCCGTCGAGGAGCGCCGCACAGTTGTCAGCCGTGCCGATGCTCACCGAGTACTGGTCGGTGGCGCCCGTCCATGGGTCGATGCGGATCAAGTCGTCCCCGCTCTCCGTCCATCCCCAGAGCGTCCCGTCAGCGCTGAAGGAGAAGGCAGAGGGCTGGTAGCCCGAGCTCGCAGTCGAGATCGTGGTGAGCGAGCCGGTCGCGGGATCGATCTGGGCAATCCGCGATGGGTCAGCACCGTTGGCCTCGATTCCCCAGAGGATCCCATCGCTGTCGAAGGCCAGACCGGTCAGCGCGTAGGGCAGCGTGGCGACGTAGGTGACCGTGCTCGTGTCGACATCGATGAAGAAGAAGTCCGAACCGTAGTTTCCACCGCGTCCCTCCGCAGCGTAGAGTCCCCGCGGCGGTCCGTCACAGGCGTCCGGGATGCCGTCGCCGTCGCTGTCGAGGGCGTCATCGCCGCCGGGGCAGATGTCCTCGCTGTCGCAGATCGAGTCGCCATCACTGTCGTCGAGCGGGTCGATCGGGCAGGGGTCGATGGCATCACAGGTACCGTCGCTGTCCGTGTCGCCCGAGCTGTCGTCACCGAGGCACACGTCACAGAAGTCGGGCACGGTGTCGTCGTCGGTGTCGAGCGCATCGTCGCCACCATCGCAGATGTCGATGTCGTCGCAGCG
>PKDJ01000366.1 GCA_002862545.1 Pseudomonadota bacterium | reverse complement strand
CCTGACCCGAGACGGGGTCCCAGCCAAAGCCGCCACCCGTCACGCGCAGTCCAGTCGGCGGTGGGGTCGTCGTCTGCGGTGACGTACCGGTCGTGGCGCTGCCGGGTGTCGACGCAGAGGAGGCTGCTGTCGCCGAGCCTGTGTCGAGGCAGCTGCCCTCGAGACAGCTTGTCGACTTGCCCCCGCAGCCGAGCAGCAGGAGCGGCAGGAGTCTCATCGGCTGCGCTCGAGGATCGTGACGGCGCACAGCGCCTCGTCCCACCCGATGGACCCGCCCGCGTTCTGCGCCAGACCAATGGTGGGACTCTCACCGAAGGAGAGAGCCTGGCGCTCCCCAGCCTCGCCGCGGAGCTGCTGTGTGAGCTCGGCGATCATGCTCAAGCCGGTGGCGGCGAGTGGATGCCCCTTGCTCACCAGACCGCCAGACAAGTTCACGGGCAGCTCGCCGCCGAGCGCGGTGGCGCCGGAGCCGACGAAGGGCCCGCCCTCTCCCTCGGGCACGAGCCCGAGCTGCTCAAGGTGGAGGATCTCGCAGAAGGAGGTCGCGTCATGAACCTCGGCAATGCCGATGTCGGATGGTCCAAGTCCTGCCTGCTTCCAAGCCTTCGCGGCTGCGTATCGGGTCAGGGAGGGGGCCTCGAGGTCACGATAGCGCCCCCCGGCGAGTGCGCAGGCGCGCACCTGCACTGCACGATCCTTCGCGCGCTCGTCCAGGTTCGACAGGAAGCGCTTTGAACAGACCAGGACGGCCGCGGCACCATCACTGATGGGTGAGCACATGGCGCGGGTCAGCGGAGGCACGATGGCACGGTCGGCGAGGACCTCTTCGGGCGTGATCTCGAAGCGGTACTGAGCACCGGGGTTGAGCGAGCCATGATGATGGTTCTTACTCGCTCCCTTGGCGATCTGCTCCAGCGTGGTGCCAAACCGTCGCATGTGGTGACGCGCCTGGATGGCATGCAGGTCGAGGAACATCACGCGGTGCGGGCTCGGGGCGAAGGTGTGGCCGTGTCGCTCGGCTTGCTCGGCAAAGAAGGTCTGCCACTCTTCAGCATTGAGCTGCTCGATGCCGCCCGCGAAGATGGCGAGCATGGTGGCTGGGTCCTCCGGCATGAAGGTCTTCTCGACCCCGATCGCCAATGTCAGATCTGCGTCACCCGCCCGCACAGCGCTCACTGCGCTCTGCAGCGCGAGCGAGCCTGTCGCGCACCCTCCCTCCACATTCACGATGGGTGAGGGCCCCCGGAGTCGTCCCTGGCTGACCATCGAGGCGAGAGCGTGCTGTCCACGGAGGTTTCCCTGTCCCTGCAGGTGCATGGCGCAGTTGCCGAACCAGATGCCATCGATCGCTCTGCCGTCTTCGAGTCCGGCGTCGGCGAGCGCAGCTTCGGCAGCTTCTTCGGCGAGCGAGCGGAAGTCGCGCTCGGGCCACTTGCGAAAAGCGGTGGCTGCTGCACCGAGCACCCAGGCACTGCTCACCCGCACCTCCGTGCGGAAGTGTACACGGTCAGGGCTGGAGGACCGTCAGCTCAACCATGGCGCGGCTCCCCTCACGCTCCACGGTGACGTAGGAGGTGCCCGGAGCGAGCCCGGTAGCTCTCCCGCGGTCGATGCCTAGCACCGTCGGGACCGAGCTCGACCACGTCAGCTCGGCTTGGCCGGTGGGCTCACCATTGACGAGGACCACGAGGGGCACGGTCTCACCGATCACGAGGTGAGCAGGAGGCCGGTCGAAGTGAAGGCGAAGCGAGGGATCGACGACCAGTACCCAGGAGACCTGCTGGCCCTCCCAGTGGCCGATGACGTCGGTTCGCCCGTGACCGAGTGCCTGGAATCCACGGTGGCCGAACCGAGCGACGGCTGGCCGAGAGATCTCCCACTCGATTCCGTCGGGCACACTGCCGTCCGAGAGCCTGACATCTGGCGATGGAACAGGACCGAGGCGATGAACCTCGACCACGGACGGACCCTCGAGCTGGAGCGTCAGCTCCATCGAGCCGGAGCACCCCAGCGCAAGAAGCGCCGCAGAGCAACACCGCAGGTCATCCAACCCCATTCCGAAGCAGCCCTCCGAAGGTGTCCATGGCCCGAAGCTGCGCACGTCGCAACCCCTGCGACGGTCACGGCTCGTCGCAGTGTGCCGCTCGGGCGGACTCCGCTCTACGCCAGAAGGCTGCGGATTCGCGACAGAGCAGCATCGACGTCTGCGTCGGACACGGACCCGACGCTGAACCGAACCCACCCGGTGCGGTCGGGGTAGCCGAAGGCCGTGAAGGGCACGACAGCGACACCGGCACCGTGCAGCAGGACGCTGCGAACGTCTTCGTCGGTCTCGACCGTGCGATCGACGAGCCTGCGACCAGCGAGATCGAAGCGTGCGGAGAGGTAGATCGCACCTTGGGCGTCGAGGCAGTCGACAGGAAGTCCATCGGCCTTCATCGCGAGCAAGCCATCGCGGAGTCGACGGAGCCTCGACTGGAGGGTGCCGCGGAAGTCGTTCATGAAGGCGTCGGTCGACTCGGGTGCAGCCAGGAGGTCAGCGGTTGCGAGCTGCTCGGCCCGCGCAGCCCAAGCGCCCATGTGGCCGACCAAGGGCTTCATTCGTCCGATGATCCAGGGAGGGGCGACGGCCCAGCCGAGTCGCAGGCCGGTGGCCGCCCAGGCCTTGCTGATCGCGTCGACGAGGATGGTGTACTTCGCCATCTCGGGGACGAGGTGGACCGGCGTTGTGTGGGCGTAGCCGTCGAAGACGAGCTGCTGGTACACCTGGTCGTAGAGCAGGATCAGTGGCCGCTCGCCAGCCGCCTCACGGCGTCGGTTCTCCTCGATGATCGCCTCGCAGACCGGCCGCAGGAGATCTTCGGCGATCACCGTGCCGGACGGATTCAGCGGGCTGTTGAGCACGAGCACCCGAGCCCTCGGTAGGTGAGGCAGCAGATCGTCGAGCGTCGGCATGAAGCCGTTCTCGGGCTTGGTGACGACCGCAATCCCCTCGGCCTGGTTGAGGTGGACGTAGTAGCGGACGTTCCATGTCGGCACGGGGTGCACGACCACGTCGCCGGGCGCCAGGATGGAGCGGAAGGCGGAGTAGATGGGTGGACGAGCGCCCGAGCCGACCTGGACGGTGCCCTCTGGGTAGTCCAGTCCGAGCCGCTCCTTGTAGTAGTGGCGGATGGCGGACCGGAGCTCGGGCATCCCGACGGCGGGAGGGTAGTTCGTCTCGCCGGCGTCGAGCTTGGCCTTGATGCCTGCGACCAGCGCCTCCGGGATCGGGAACAAGCTCGGATCGAAGTCGCCGATCGTGAAGTTTGCCACCGCCTCTCCAGCGGCACGCAGTGCGCGCACTTCGCCGGCAATGGCGAGGATGGCGGAGCCCTGCATGGCAGCAGCCATGGGGCTGGGGGTGCGCGCGGGGAGGTCTCCCGCATCGGCGAACAGCGGACGAAGGTCGAGGGCCATGTGGGGCTCCGGTCGTGTGCAGGCCACGTACGACAGGCGGCGCCTCTCCGCCACCGCCTTCGCGACTCTGCCGCGTCACTCCATCACTCTCGGTCCGAGCAGTGATGGGACGACGGGTGCGAGACCCGCGAGTTCGCCAAGAGCGGCGACCCGCAGATGGTCTACGGGCCTCGCTCGACCCCGCCCGCTCGCCTCAGGTGCCGGTGTCTGTGGTCTCGGGCGCGCCATTGGCCCCCTCGGCCATGCGGCTGAGGTCGAGGGTCCCGATCTGGGGCCACCAGTAGGCAAAGCAGCGGACGTAGGACTCGGGGATGGGCTCGCCCTCCGCGAGGCCGGAGATGTCCATCAGCTCGAGGATGTCGTCGTCGTCGCGGTCGACGAGCTCACCCGAGATGGGGTCGTATTCGAAGAGCAAGCACGAGGCGAGCGCATCGCCGACGTAGACGAGCTCCCCGCTGTCGTTGAGCTCGTTGATCGCGATGTAGGAGGCGATCATGCTGTCCTTGTACTCCTCCCAGGACTCGTCACTCCAGTAGTCGCGAAGGTCGGTGCGGGTCACGTCGCCAAACCCGAGTCCGAAGCGCGCACCGTTGAAGGCCATCCAGAGGTCGCGGCCCTCGGAGCCCCAGGTCTCCTCGTCGAGCTCGCCTGGGCAGTCCGTGAAGGTGAGGCGGCTGTCGCCCTCCTCGTAGTAGAACATGTCGAGCCAGCCCTCGTACGCATGGCTGAGGCGCGCGTCGTTCTCGTTCTCCAGCTCATCGACGACCTCGGAGACGAACTCGGTGCTGACCGAGCAGGTGTGGGCCTCGATCACGTCGTCGGGGTCGTCTTCGCCGTCGAACAGCAGCTCGTCTGCAAACTCGATCGTCACCTTGGGTGGGTTCCAGTGCTGCGGAAAGTCATGGGCCGAGTCGCTGGTCCAGTACCCGCCAAGCGTTCCGTCATTCATCAGGATGCCGTCGAACTCGAAGGTGAGGTTCGTAGCATCGAAGGGGTTGACGTCACGGATGCGCCGCCCGCTGTCGCTGGTGTCGTCGACACCTACGCCGGCCGCGCCACCCGTTGCGGTGCCCGCCTCACTGTCACTGTCCGACTTGCCTCCGCCGCAGGCGACGAGCGCTGCAGCCGCGATTCCCCACACGATGGCCTTCATCTTGTTCTCCGGTCGGGTCCGTGCCCTGTAACCCTGTACAGCATGCCAGATGAGGCGGCTCGTCGGGCGAGGAATGACGGCCGGAGGTCTGCCACTGCTCAGCGCTCGCGGTCCGCCCATCCCTCGAAGCGGGTCGGTCCACCGGCGCCGCGGAGGCGATTCAGCAGGCCCTTGGTCCAGGGATAGATCCGAAAAAAGGTCTCCACCGATCGTCGCTCGCTCGGTGTGAGCTCCCCCACCTTGCAGATGAGCTTGTCGTCGATCCGCCCGGCATCCCGGAGGTGAATCACGCCGCGCACCTGAACGGTCAGTCGGTGGCCCCTCGGGAGCCTCGGCCCGACGACCAGGGCATCGAGTGGGTCGCCATCACGCCCCATCACACCAGGCACACAGCCGTAGTTGAACGGAGAGGGCAGGGGGGAGACGTAGTCCACTCGGCCGTCGGGCGACCGCTTGACGAAGCCCCAGCGCGGGACCTCGATCTCGACCAGGATGCGGCGGGTCATGGGCTCCAGGTAGCCGCTCTGTCTCACCGGCGTCGACGATGCAGCCGACCGGTCGCGTCATGCCGGGCTAACCTGACGCCATGCGCACCAGCCTGCTGCCTCTCTTGTTCCTCGCCTGCGGCACCGAATCGGGTCCGGGAGGGCGAACGGATCGCACGACGACCGAGAGCGTGCCGGTTCCCGAGGTCGAGCTGTCCGGGGTCATTGCCTGTGCGGAGCCCGCACGTCGGAGCGAGGCGCCGTTCGACCGCCAGCGCCTTCCGACCGAGGTCAACACCTCGATCTGGCTGTGGGCGGGAGGAGCGCTCGCGGTCGACGTCGACGGAGACGAGCGGCTCGACATCGTGGCACCGGCAGAGTCCTACCTGAAGTCCTACAAGCAGACCCCCGTGGGCACTTTTGCCGAGGACACCTCCGCCTTCGGACTCGACATGGCCTGGGGCACGGGGGGGTCGGCTGCCGACTACGACGGCGATGGGGATCTCGATCTCTATCTGACGCGGTTCGAGGCAGAGAACATCCTGCTCCGAAACCGTGGAGACGGCCGCTTCGACAACGTGACGGACGAGGCTGGCGTGGCTGCGGGGCCGTATCGCACGATGTCCTCCGCTTGGGCCGACTTCGACCGTGACGGCGACCTCGATCTGTTTGTCGGCAACTATGGATGGGTCGACGAGTCGGGCGAGAATCCCACATCGGAGTTCCTGCCCGCCGAGCCCAGCTACCTCTACGTGAACAACGGCGACGGCACCTTCGAGGACCGGAGCCATGTGCTTCCGCAGCAGGTGCACGACGGCTACACCTACGTGGCGGGGTGGCACGACCTCGACGTGGATGGCTGGCCCGACCTGTACTTGATCAACGACTTCGGGGTGGCCTACCCCAATGTGCTGCTCTGGAATCGCGAGGGCGAGCTCGTCGCAGACGGCGGTGCGGCTGGGCTCGATCTACAGATGACCGGGATGGGCCTGGGCATCGGCGAGATCAACGGTGACGGACTGCCGGACCTTCTGGTGCCGGAGTGGAATCAGCTGCGCCTGCTGCAGTCGACCGGTGCCGGCCTGTGGATCGACTACGCGGCGCAGAAGGGTGTCCAGAACGACAACTCCCGGGGCCAGAAGGTCGGCTGGGGGGCGGCACTCGAGGACATGGACAACGACGGTGATCTCGATGGCGTCGTCGCCTTCGGGCGCGTTCGCTACGTGAACGAGGTGTGGACGAATCCAACGCGCCAGCCCGATGGACTGTGGCTGCAGGGGGCCGACGGCGACTTCGTGGACGCAGGAGAGGAGTGGGGCATCGCCGACGACGGCGTGGGGCGAGGCTTTGTCGCCGCAGACCTGAACGACGATGGCTGGCTGGACCTCTTCAAGCGCGATCTCGACGGGCCCGACCTGCTCTACCTCTCCCGCTGCGGCGCAGAGGGCTGGCTCCGAGTGCAGCTCCGAGACCCGGGAATGAACCACTTCGGCATTGGCGCCAGGGTCGAGGTGACGGTCGGTGAGCAGACCTGGTGGAGGGTCGTGCGGGCTGGAGGCGTCAACTACGCCTCTTCAGGGCCTCCGGAGGTCCACTTTGGTCTGGGAGTATGGGACCGCGTCGACAGCGTCCGTGTGGTCTGGCCGGATGGCGAGGTCACGGACTACGGATCGCTCGAGACACGTCAGATCGTCCGCATCCATCGTCAGTAGAACCTCGGTGCACGCTCACCGGGACGTGCTCCGAAGGGCCGCCCGGACGGCATCGTCGTAGGCGCTGTGGAGACCGTCGAGGGCGCGGTACATCGCCTGCACGTCGCGCACGATGGCTGCCACGTCGCGGTCCTCCCAGATCACGCCGTCGAAGGGGTCCTCTTCCGCATGCAGGGCATGTCCGGCCTCGGCCTCGTCGTGGACCGAGCCGAGGTAGGCGAGCTCGTCGTAGTGCTCCCATGCCTGCACCACGGGTCGAATGCTGGACATGAATGCATCGAAGCCATGCTCGCATGCCTCGAGGATCGCCAGTCGTGCGACGGGGTCGGCGTGCTTCCGGAGCAGGTGATGCAGCGTCCATGCGGCCTCACGGACGGCTCGGGTCTCGGGCCCCCAGTGAATCGCCAGCACGTCCTCTGCAGCGCTGGGGCCCACGCCGTGCTTCGCCAAGAGGGCAAGATCCTGGAGGAACCAGCGCCAGTGCTCGCTGTCCTCCGAGGCGTGCTGCCGAAGCTGATGATGAGCTCTGGTCTCTCCGGTCGTGCGTCCGAGGAGAGCCATGGCGTCTCCGAAAGCGAGCACCCAGAACGCCATGGTGGGGAGCACCGTCAGCTTGGGGAGCACTCCGACGGAGGGATCTGCCAGCGTCGCGACCGAGGGGTTGTCAGCGAGCAGGCGCTTGCCGGCTGCGAAGGCGTCAGAGAGCGGATTCATGGTCGACCTGGAGCGTGGCTGCCGCTCGGGACGAGGGGCAGGGTGCGAGGCGTATCATTCGCGGCGGCCGACGGGCCGACGAGTGCTCTCGCTGAAGATGTCGCCACAGGGTGAATCCAATCGGCGCGGACGGGACACGAGGCCTTTGGAGGCGGAGGACGCGGCCTGAGGCTATCCTCCGCTCAGCCGATGGAGAGGCTGTGCGGTCGATCTGGCTCACACTGACGTTGCTCGCCTGCGTTCCGAACGTCCCCCCCGACAAGTCCGACACGTCGACGGACTCGACGCAGCCCGGCGACACGGACGCGGATGCGGATTCCGACGCGGACGCGGATTCCGACGCGGACGCGGATTCCGATGCGGACGCAGATTCCGACACGGACAGCGACACCGACACCGACACGACGACCCCCGGGGTACCGGCGACCGTGAGCGAGGGGGGAGTCGTCGCGTGCGCCGATCCGGGGCTGCGTGACGAGGCCCGCTACGACAAGCGGGTCGACCCCGATCCGCCAAACTCGTTCAACTGGCTTCACGGCGGCGGGATCATGGTCGCCGACTTCGACGGGGACGATCACCCGGACATCCTCGCGCCCGCCGAGCCCTACATTCGCTACTACAAGGGTCGCGGAGATGGGCTGTTCGACCTCATCCACGAGAGCGTGTTCGCCGACATGGACACGCGGATGGGCAACGGAGGGGCGGTCGCGGACTACGACAACGACGGCGACCTCGATGTCTATGTGCTGCGGTACCAGCGCCCGAACCTGCTGCTGCAGAACCAGGGTGACGGCACCTTCGTGTCGGTGAACTTCGACGACGCCTCGGAGCAGACCGTCTGTCCCGGCTGTCCAGAGGGCATCGGGGGGGCGCCACGCTGGGACTCGCTCGACGACGACGTCAACGAGGGCCCCCCGAGCACCACCGCGAGCTGGGCCGACCTCGATCACGACGGCGACCTCGACCTCTTCGTCGGCAACTACGGCGTGCCCGACCAGACGGGGGAGATTCCGACGGTGGACTTTGGTCCGGCCTACCCCAGCTATCTGTACTTCAACAACGGCGATGGCACGTTCTCGGACGAGTCGGACATGCTCCCCGACGTACTGCACGACGGCTACACCTACGCGGGCGGCTTCCACGACATCGATGATGATGGCTGGCTGGACCTGATCGTCGTGAACGACTTCGGGCCCGCCTATCCGAACAGTGCTTTCCGCAATGACGGTGGGACTCTGGTCGAGGCCTGGCGCCACACGGGGCTGTGGGCGGTGACGACGGGCATGGGCCTCGGCATCCACGACATCAACGGGGACGGCTGGCTCGACCTGCTGATCCCCGAGTACGAGAAGATGTCTCTGTGGCGCTCGTCCCTCGCATTTGGGGATGAGCCTCTGTGGATTGATTCCGCTCGAGCGCTGGGGATCCAGGGCGACCTCGATCGACAGCAGGCGGTGGGCTGGGGTGCCGAGTTTGCCGACATCGACAACGACAGTGACATCGATGCGCTCGTCGCCTTCGGCTACATCGGGACGGTCCATCCCAACTGGGACAATCCTCTGCGCCAGCCCGATGCGGTCTACCTGAACGACGGCGACGACAACTACGTCGACGTGGGAGAGGACTGGGGCATGGACGACGGCGCCTCGTCCCGTGGCTTCACCCTCGCCGACATGAATCATGATGGCTGGCTCGACGTCCTCAAGAGGGATCTCGAGGGGCCGAATGTGATCTGGATGTCGCGCTGTGGCCTGGAGAGCTGGCTGATCGTCCGGCCTCGGCTGGCCGGCGACAACCACTTCGCCATCGGTGCGCGGGTCTGGGTCGAGGCCGGGGGACAGACCTTCACGGGCGACGTTCGCGCCGGGGGCACCAGCTTCGCCTCTTCGGGGCTCGCGGAGGTTCACGTCGGTCTCGACACGATCGACACGGTGGACCGAATCACGATCCGCTGGCCGGACGCCGAGATCAGTCGGCTACAGGGCCCCTTCGATGCGAGCCAAGTGATCACCATCACACGGTAGTCACCCCTGCAGCCTGCCGGGCCTGAACCGGCTACGGCAAGCGACCGTCATGTCTGACCCCTCGATGCCCCCCGGCGAACCCCCCGCACCACTGCCCATGTCCACCGTGCCCCGCACGGCGGGTGGACTTGGGGCTGTGGTCGCTGCCGGGTCAGGCCTGCTGGTCGTCGCCCTGCTCGGTCTGACGCTCGCGGGACGGGAGGTCCATGCCGCGCCGGCCTGGCTCGCGGTCCCCGTGCTCCTGCTGCCCTACCTGTATGCGGCGGCGGGGCTGTCGCTGTTCTCCTTCTGGATCGTAGCCCCGGACCGCCGGGAGCCCCCCGTCCTCCTCGTCGTGGTGCTGGCTGCTGCTGCTGCGCTGTGGGGCTCCTCATGGGCCGCACGCGGCCTGGAACCGACTGCGGGCGAGCCGCTTCGCGTGATGTCGTGGAACGTCCGCCGCCTGTGGGGAGGAGCCGACGATGGCGGAGATGCGCTGCAGTGTGCCGTCGCGACCATCGCCGAGGCGGATCCGGACGTCGTGACCCTCCTCGAGGTCAGTCGCGACGACGTGGACGAGCTGTCGGCGGCGCTGCAGCTGACATGCGTGCACGGGACCTACAACGGCTCGACGCGCTCCGACCGCGGGGGGCTCGCCAGCTGCGTGCGAGGGGATCGCTGGAGCCTCAAGTCGGGCTCAGCCTTGCGCTACTCGGACGCGGTGCCGTGGTTCTACGTGTCGACGGAGGTCGAGCGGGAGGGGCGCGTCGTGAACCTCTTGGCCGTTCACCTGCGTCCCTACGACCTCCGGCGGCTCGACGAGAGCTTCTCGCTTCGGGCCGTGGCGTCCGTTCAGGAGACCTATCGGTCGCAAGGGGATCAGTCGGCGGCCTTGCTGCGGCGCGTCGAGCGCTTCGCGGATCCAACCCTCTTGGCGGGCGACTTCAACTCGACGCGCGACACGGCCCTGCATGTTGCGCTTCGTGAACACCTCACGGACGTCTGGGAGCGCGGCGGCTTCGGATTCGGGGCGACGGTGACCGCGCTCGGTCAGCTGCCTCTGCGGATCGACTACATCTACGCGTCTGCGGACTTCGACGTGGTTGGCGCGAGCGTGCCGGATGTGGGCTGCTCAGACCATCAGCCGGTGGTGGGCGAGGTCGTATTGCGCTAGCGACGGCGCGTATGCGTGAGCTGCTTGCGGACTCTTAGACCGTCCATGACCTCACGTTACACTCACGCCCCTTGGACCCCGTGACTCCCGTGACAATCTGTTGGGAGCGGAGTGATGCACCATGGCCGACCGCACGCGGCGTGACCGAGAGGAGCAGGGCGACACACTGACGCGCGAGCGCGTCAAGGAGCCCCGCAAGTACAAGGTGATGCTGATGAACGACGACTACACCACCATGGAGTTCGTCGTCTTCGTGCTCACCAAGGTCTTTCGCCACACGTCGGCTTCGGCCACACGCGTCATGCTGCACATTCACAACCACGGGGTTGGCGTCGCCGGGATCTACACCCGGGAGGTCGCCGAGACTCGGGTCGCGCAGGTCGAAGGACTCGCGAAGGACCAGGGTCACCCGCTCCAGTGCACGATGGAGCCCGAATAATGCTTGGTGATGATCTTCGAATCGCGCTCGGAAAGGCCATCGAGGCAGCCCGGGAGCGAAAGCACGAGTTCCTGACGCTCGAGCACACGCTCCTCGGTCTTCTGCACGACCCGTGTGCGGCAGAGATCCTCGAGGCCTGTGGTGCGGACCTGGCCGGACTGGAGGCCGAGCTCGTGCAGATCCTCGACAACGAGGAGATGGAGACGCTGCCCGACGTCGAGGATGACTACGAGCCGATCCAGACGCTCGGCTTCCGACGAGTGCTCTCTCGCGCCGTCACCCACGTGCAGTCGAGCGGCAAGGGGCCTGTCGACGGTGGCAACGTGCTCGCGGCGATGTTCGGCGAGCAAGAGTCCAGGGCCGTCTACCTCCTAGAGAAGCGCGGTGTGCGGCGCATCGACGTCGTGTCGTACATCTCCCATGGCGTCCGCAAGGACGGGAAGCCCCGCAAGGACATGGGAGCCCCGAGCGGAGCCGACGGCGAGGAGCGCAAGCGGAGCCCCGACGAGGCTCTCGCCGACTTCACCGTCGATCTCTACGAGAAGGCGAAGGCCGGAAAGATCGACCCGCTGATCGGTCGCGACGAAGAGGTCCAGCGCGCCATCCATGTGCTCGCGCGCCGGCGAAAGAACAATCCGCTCTTCATCGGCGATCCGGGCGTCGGCAAGACGGCCATCGTCGAGGGGCTGGCCAAGGCGATCTTCGAAGGCCAAGTCCCGGAGCTGCTGAAGGACGTGCACATCTACGCGCTCGACATGGGCGCGCTGATGGCGGGCACGCGCTACCGCGGTGACTTCGAAGATCGCCTCAAGGGTGTGATCCAGGCTCTCGAGGACGACAGCAACGCCATCCTGTTCATCGACGAGATCCACGTGATCGTCGGTGCGGGCGCCACCGCTGGTGGCTCGATGGATGCGTCCAACCTCCTGAAGCCTGCTCTGTCGAGCGGTGAGCTCCGCTGCATCGGCTCGACGACGCACGAGGACTTCCGCTCCAGCTTCGGCAAGGACAAGGCCCTCGCGCGACGGTTTCAGAAGATCGAGGTCCCCGAGCCGAGCGTCGACGATGCGGTGGCCATTCTTCGAGGACTGCAGCCCCGCTACGAGGAGCACCACGAGCTGTCGTACACCGACGAGGCCGTCGAGGCGTCGGCCAAGCTCGCTGCGCGCCACATCTCCGACCGCAAGCTCCCCGACAAGGCGATCGACGTGCTCGACGAGGTTGGTGCGGCGGTGCGACTTGCAGCGGGCAAGCTCGTCGACCTGTCGGCTGTGGAGGAGGCGGTGGCGCGCATCGCTCGCATTCCTCCCAAGTCGGTGTCGACTGAGGATCGTCAGAAGCTGAAGAACCTCGAGGGTGACCTCAAGCGCGTGATCTACGGACAGGACGACGCCATCGATGCCGTCGTCACCGCAATCAAGCTGTCCCGTGCGGGCATCGGTTCGCCGAACAAGCCCGTCGGGTCCTTCCTGTTCGCCGGGCCCACGGGCGTTGGAAAGACGGAGCTGGCCCGTCAGCTCGCGTTCGCGATGGGTGTCGAGTTCCAGCGCTTCGACATGTCCGAGTACATGGAGAAGCACTCGGTGAGTCGCCTCATCGGCGCGCCTCCGGGCTACGTCGGCTTCGATCAGGGCGGACAGCTCACCGATGCGGTCCACAAGAACCCGCACTGTGTGGTGGTTCTCGACGAGATCGAGAAGGCTCATCGAGACATCTACAACATCCTGCTCCAGGTCATGGACCACGCCACGCTGACGGACAACAACGGTCGGAAGACCGACTTCCGCAACGTCGTGTTGATCATGACCACCAACGCAGGGGCCCGCGCTGCGGCCAAGCCGGGTGTCGGCTTCTCGAAGCCCGAGGCCTCCGGGCGCGCCGACAAGGCCCTCAAGGACATGTTCCCGCCTGAGTTCCGCAACCGGCTCGACGCGACGGTCTGGTTCAAGAACCTGCCGGAGCAGGTGATTCTGCGCATCGTCGACAAGTTCCTGCTCGAGCTCGAGGGGCAGCTCACGGAGCGCGACGTGTCCATCGTCGCGACCGACGCCGCGCGCGAGTTCTTCGCGAAGAAGGGCTACAAGCCAGAGTTCGGTGCGCGTGAGATGGGCCGCGTGATCCAGGAGCACGTCAAGAAGAGCCTCGCGGATGAGATCTTGTTCGGTGCCTTGAGCCAGGGTGGGCAGGCCGAGATCGACTTCGTGGATGGTGAGGTCGTGATTCGGTCGAAGCCAAGGACCAAGCCGGCCGTCAAGCCTCCCGAGCCGGTGGACGCGTGAGTCGTCGCGTCCCAGATGCGCTCGCCAGAGCGGCCCGCCAAGACGGTCGGCGTCGGGCGGGTGCTCTCGAGCGCGGTGACGTCCCGAGTCCTGCGTCTCCTGCGCCCACTCCGGGCCCAGCGACGGCTCCGCTGGTGCGAGCAGAGCTCGACGGCCAGGCTGTGTGGACCCTCGAGGGGGAGGTCCTCCGAGTGGGGGATGTCGTGGAGCTTTACACCA
>PKDJ01000369.1 GCA_002862545.1 Pseudomonadota bacterium | reverse complement strand
CGCGGACACGGACACGGACGCGGACGCGGACACCGACACCGACACCGACACCGACACCGGTACCCCTGCGGCCACCGGGACGTACCAAGTGCGCATCGAGGGCACTGGAGTCGCGAGCCCGGGGCTGTTCGAGGGTACCGAGGACTACATCGGTGTCTCGGAAGACGGAGCGGAGGAGCTCTGCCGCTACCAGTGGGGCATCCTCGACTGGCTGAATGCTCCGTCCGCTGATGGGCCGTCACCCATTGTCTCGCCGTGCCAGGACGAGATGGGCAACCCGTGTGCACTGTCCGAGGTCGTCGTGCGCAACATGGGCAGGGTCATCGGGGGCGACTGCAGTGCCTTCGCGGCCGTACCCGGTCCGACCACGCATGGCGTCGGCTACGCCACGCGCTGGGAGGACGCCTCTGGTGTCGATCTCGGTGTGTCCTTCGCGTACTACGAGTTCGGGGCGGGCGTGGGCGACGGCACCTGGGTCCGCGACGAGACGGCGACCGTCGAGTTCGATCCGTTCACTGCCACCCTGACCTGGACGCGGGAGCTCGAGGGCTTGCCCTACTGAGCGTCTGTGGGTCCGGGGAAGCCCGGATCCTTGCCCGTTCGCGCGAGGTAGTCGGCGGCGTCACGCACGGCCATCAAGTAGCCGTCGTGCAGTGGCAGTCCGTCACTCGGTGGTGGAATTGGAGGCTGGCGGCTGCCTTTTCGGAACACGAAGGGGCGGTCGGAGTGGATGGACTTCACGTCGAGTCGCTTCGAGTCGGTCACGGACCAGATTCGACCCTTCCACTGCGCCCTGATCAGCATGTTCTTCGGGACCATCACCTGCCCCTGGTGACGGATCTCCCCGAGCATGCTGGTGATGGTGAAGTACTGGTTGCCTTCCTTGCCATCCTTGATCTGGATGGTGGTCTTGCCGCCGGCTGGGAGCGTATGGGGCACCCGATTGACCGTGATGATCACAGCCCGGTCGCTCGAGACCACGAGCTTGCCGCCGGCGAGCGCGGGACTCGCCAGGGTCAGACCCAAGAGTGCCATCAAGAAGCGCATCTGCCCTCCGCACATCACTCTAGCGTGATCGGGTGCTCATCGTCGCGCCATGTCTCTGCGTCTTGAAGTGTGAACAGGGGTTGAATAACCTCCACCAAGACACGCCAGGAGGTCATGCGTGCTGACGACGTTGATCCTGTGGATGGCGATAGCCCTGCCGGTCGCGGTAGCGATGGAGTGGTGGGCGCGACTCATGCATGACCGCGCATGGCACGGCTTCCTCTGGGTGTTTCACCGGTCCCATCATCGGCCCAGTGGCCCCATCGAGCTCAATGACGTGTTTCCCGTGCTTCATGCCCCCTTGGCTGCAGGGCTGATGATCCAGCGCGCCTGGTTCGAGGGAGCGCTGCTGAGCGAGGTGCTCTTCGGCGTGGGGCTCGGAGCCACCTTGTTCGGAGTGGCGTACACCATCGTCCATGACGGGTACATCCACGGGCGACTGCCCGTCAGCTTCCTGGGGCGCTTCGCCTACATGCGGTCGCTGCGTGACGCCCATGGCCTGCACCACAAGCATGGGCGGGAGCCATACGGGCTCTTCCTCGGTGAGCGCGAGGTGCTCGCTGCACGCCGGCGCGGGGTCCTGCCGCCGGGATAGAGCGCGCAGATGCTGCTCTTTACCACCCTGACCGCCCTTGCTTCCTGGACGCTCGATCTGTCATCGGCGCCCGAGAACGTCGGCGCTTGGGCTGTGCGTCAGCACGGCGAGCAGCTGTGTGACACCGGTGGCGACCGTGCTCTCGCGGTGGCCGCAGTGGTCTACGCGAAGAAGGGCGGCCTGTCGTCCTGGGGACACGCGAGTGTGCGTGTGCTCGCCTGTGAGGATGGCGTGCTCGAGGACTACGAGTACGAGGCCTACAAGATGGGTCCCGATGACCGGGAGCGCCTTGCCGAGGCCCATGGCGCTCGACCGTTTCTCGAGGACCGGACCTACCTGCGATCGCAGCATGGTCGCCTGGTGCTCTACCGCAATCGCGGCACGGTCGATCATGGCTGGTTTGGTGATGCAATCGCGCGGAATCGAGAGATCTACGAGCTCTGGTTGCCGGTGTCGCCAGCCGGAGCGAACCGCATGTGGCGGTCTCTCGATGGAGCCTGGCGCGACCAGGTCGAGCGACTCGAGGCGCGGAGTCCGCTGGCGGAGATCGACTATCGGTGGTGGTCGACCAACTGCACGCTGGTGCTCCAGAGCAGTCTCCCCGTCTCGGGTCTCGAAGGCGGAGAGTCCCTCGGCGAGCGTCGCTACCCATTCGCGCTGCTAAGAGCACTGGAGGTGCGTCCGGATGTGCATCGGGTCGTGCATCCGTCTGCAGATCTGCTGGCGCGCCTGTCTCGTCGAGCGGGCTCGGTCGATGCACTCGTCACCGCCCTCGACACGGGGATGATGACACTCGAGGAGCGCACGCGTCCTGCGTGGCGGTCAGGAAAGAAGACGGCGAGGAGTGTGCTCACAGCACTGGGTGAGGATGCGCTCGCCACATGGGTTCCGGAGGCCGTCGCGTTCGCGAGGCACTCTGGACGGGAAGACGACTCCGAGCCGCCTCGATGACGATGGGGCGCCGAACCGGTTAGCGACCCATTCGCTCGAACACTCACCATCTCTCGAATGGAGGGCCGTGTGAATCGCCTGGCCTGTCTCGTCGTGTTGCTCGCTGCGTGTGGTGGCAAGCAGACCCCTGCCCCGGCTGCCCCGGCTGCCCCCGAGCCCGAGCCCGCGGCTGCCCCTGCTCCTGCTCCGCCTTCAAACGTCGTTGATCGGGAGCCCGAGGCGCCGGCCCCCGAGCCCGAGGTCAAGCCCTCCAACACCGACATCTCGGTCTCGTTCTCCTTCGGCGATGGCTCGGGTCGTCGCGGGAAGGTCCATCGGATCGAGCGCGCGTCCGACTGGTACGGCGAGAGCGGGTGGACCGACAAGCCCGTGAAGCTCACCCTCTCCCTCGAGCGCGGAGAGGCCGCGAAGGACGTGACCTGGGATGAGGTGAAGACGATCGAGATCGAGTACCTGGGTCGGAGCGCGATCGGCTGTGACTACGACTCGAACTTCACCCCCATCATGTACACGTGCACGATGAAGACGAAGTCGAAGGCCGTGCTCAAGGACGGCAGCACCTGGGACCTGACCACGCGCAACAAGTGGAAGTTCGAGCTCGAGGGCGGTCACGTCGTCGAGTTCTATGGCTTCAAGCTTCCCGCTCGCGAGCAGGAGGGTGGTGAGGCCGAGATGGGTGATGGCAGCACGCAGAACTTCGCGCTCTACGAGAAGCTGCAGGACGATCTCGTGACCCTGTCGAAGACGAGCGACGTGGTGAAGCGAATCACCATCGAGTAGCGCTCGCAGCTGCTCTTAGAGGTCGTCGCCTCGCGGCACCTCAGCTCAGCCGAGGTGCCAGCGGGTGCCTCGGGTCTGGCCTGTGCGGTACACCAAGCCCAGGCCCTCCAGCTCGATCAGCTCCTTGCGGATCACCGCAGGATCGAGCTTGAGCTGCGTGGCGAGGTCTCGCGACTTCCAGGGGTGCTGATTCGCAGCCATAGCCTCGACCAAGCGCTCTGTGAGTGCTGTGTCGACGTGCGAGGCAGGGGCTCCGCTCGACGGGCTCTCGCGGCCCGCGAGGCTCCAGACCATGTCGCCCTGGTGGTCTTCACCACGAGCGATGGCCGATTCGGCGAGCTTGCGAAGCTGGGAGCGCACAGCAGTGTCTTTGCGAAGACCCAGGTTTTTCGCAATCTGAGAGGGCGTCAGAGGCACCGTCGCGCTCGTTAGCTCGGCCAACACTCGCTCGCTCAACGCCGGCTTGGATTTCTGCTTTGGCTTTGGCATGGGAGACCTTACCGTAAATGACGACGCGGGTGTGGCGCTGTCAGATCTCGATGGCAGCGAGGCCCTCGGTGACCCGCCCCTCGCCCTCGCCGTAGGCATCGGTGACGATGCCGACGGAGCGGAGCAGAGTGAGCAGGACCTTGGAGCTATTTTCCGCCGTCTGTGAGCGGTAGTGGTAGCCGGTGCGCAGCTGGCCACATGCCCCGCCGGCAATCACGATGGGGAAGTCATCGAGACTGTGGGTGCGTCCCAGTGAGACGTCCGTAGTGCACAGCACAGCGGAGTGGTCGAGCAGCGTACCCTCACCCTCCTCGACGGCGTCGAGTGCCTGGAGGAAGTAGCTGCACTCCTCCATGATCATCGTGTTGATCGCATGGCACTCGGGCTGAGCGCCCGGCTCGTCGTGGGTGAGGTTGTGGTGACCGGCGGTCGCGTCGGGGAACAGCGTGTTCGCGACGGGGTAGGTGAACCAGTTGCTGAAGACGCGCGTCTGGTCGCAGGCGAGCACCATCGCGGTGATGTCGGCCATCGCCCTGTTCTTCTCTCGCAGCTGCGGCCGCCCGTCGATGTCGGGAAACTCGGTGTCGGGCTCGGTCGGACGCATGCAGGCGGCGAGGTCCGGCGGGTCTTCTTCGAGGCGAGCCAGCCGAAGCTCCAGCTCGCGAATGCCGTCGAGGTGTTGCTCGAGGCGGATGCGATCGCTGGCGGAGATGCGCTTGGACATCCGGTCGGCGTCGGTCATCACCGCGTCGAGCACGCTGCGTCGCAGGGCGATGCTCGGATCGACGAGCGCATCCTCTCCGGGCTCGCGAAAACCTGCCCCGAAGACGCGCTCGAACAGTGCGTGTGGACTGTCCTCTGGCGGGTTCTTGCTGTAGGGAGCGTTGAAGGAGAGGCCCTCCCGTGGCTCGACGCCGATCTCGAGACTGCGGAAGCGAGTCTCGCCACCGATCTCGGCTGCGATGACCTGATCGATGCTCGGGCCGCCGAAGGTGTTGTCGACGTCCGTGTTCCCGATGAGAGGGATCGCCGACAGGATCCCTGCCGCACCGGACATGTGGGGCACGACGTTGGGCATCTTCACCGCGGTGCCACTCACGACGCAGACCTTGTGCTTGAGGGGCGCGAGGGGCTCGAGCTGCGGAGACAAGGCAAAGGTGTCGAGACCTCCCTCGCCGATGGGATTCCACAGGTCGGGCAAGACGCCATTGCCCCAGAAGAACAGGCCGAACCTGACGGGTAGAGCGCCGCCCGCGGCGAGGGCGTCACCGTTTGCGTTCAGGAAGCACTCGAGCAGAGGCAGCCCGATGGAGACGGTGGCGCCTCCGAGGACGCCTCGGAGCAGGGTTCGCCGGTCTAGGATGGTCTTCATCCGGCCTCCTCCTGAGTCGTGGGTAGCTCACCCGAGGGGGGCGCTGCGGTGCGGAACCCCTCAGAGAGGGCGATGAGCATCATGAGGCGCTGGATGGAGTGTCCCCTGGCAGTGAAGCGCTCTCCGAGGTGCTCCAGCAGGTCGAGCTCACCGAGCTCGGGGTTCCTGCCTGTGGCGTAGCGGTACATCTGCTCGGTGAAGCACGGGCCCAGGTCGGGGTCGGAGGCGAGGACCTGGCCCAGCTGCTCGGCATCTTCGTAGGTCTCTCCGTCGAGATCCCCGGAGGCATCGATCAGGACGCCGTTGTCGCGCAGGCGGTAGCGGCCGATGCCGTCGAAGGGCTCGAGGGCGAGTCCGAGAGGGTCCATCAGGAGGTGACAGCCTGCACAGGTCGGGTCTTCGAGGTGCTCTGCGACACGGTCGCGGAGCGTCGGAGCGGTTCCGCTCGGCTCGGGAATGGACGTGTCGACATCGGCCGGTGGGGGTGGGATCACCTGACAGAGGAGGGTCTCTCTGATGAACTTTCCGCGTAGGGTGGGCGAGCTACTGGTCGGATGCGCATGCTGTCCGAGGATGGCGGCTTGGCCCAGCAGGCCTGCGCGAGGCTCGTCTTCGGGCAACATCACCAGCCCGAAGCCCTCGGGCGTCGGAGACTGCACGCCGTAGACTGATGCGAGGGTAGCGTCGACGTAGGCGCGGCGGGTGGTGAGCAGGTCGCGGTAGTCCTCGTCGGCGAGGAACACGTGCTCGAAGGCAAGCAGCGTCTCCTCGCGTGCGGCGGGTCCGAGCGCCTCGCTCATGTGGGGGTAGAGCGCTGGGTCCTTCGTGAGATCGTCCAGGCGATCGAGGTGGTAGAGCTCCGAGACGAAGGCCCTGAGGCCCTGTCGGGCGCGGTCGTCGTGGACCATCCGGTGCACCTGCTCGACCAGCACGCCCTCTCGGTTCAGATCGCCCGAATCGGCCAGCTCGAGCAGCTCCTCGTCGGGCAGTGTGTTCCACAGGAAGAAGGCGAGGCGGCTGGCCATCTCGTGCGATGAGTACAGCCGCCCCCCGTCGCGCGGCTCACCCACCTCCTCCCGGTAGAGAAAGCTCGGCGCCTGGAGGACAGCGGCCACCCCGTACTGCAGGCCGAGGTGAAAGTCGCCGAGCTGGGCAGCAGCCTCGTCGGCGAGTGCCACGAGCGTCTGCTGCTCGGCCTCGGTCACTGGTCGGCGCCAGGCGCGCCAGGCGAGCCACGACAGGGCCTCTCGGGCGCATGCGCTGTCGACGGCGGAGGTGGGTGTGCAGGGAACCCACATCTCCCGGACGGGGGAGACGACCACCTGCTCCGCGACGAGGAAGGCGCCTTCCTCATACAGCTCGACTCCGCGGCTGCTCACGGTGCCGCGCGATGCCCCGATGGCGACCAGGCCGTCGATCGACAGATCGGGCTCCAGCTTCGCCGGCACCACGAGCGCGTCGCCGAAGAGGTCGTGGAGCGCATTGGTGTACTGCGGAGCCGTGAGCCGCCGGAGGACCGGAGCGGCCGGATCGACGGCGACCCGTGGCGCCTCTGGCGCATCCGTAGTCCCGCAAGCGGCGAGGAACACCAGGCCCGCCAGTCGGAATGCCATCGCTACCCCCGTCGACGAGGGATCGTTACTGGCCGCGAGCGGGTTCGCAACCTGGAGGACCGCATGACGTCCTTTCTCGACGCCTCCACCTGGACGCGTCTGGCCCCCGGGGCCTATGCGACCACGGTCGATTCGGGCTGGAGCCAGGGTCGAGGTACCTTCGGCGGCTTGATCGCGGCATCCGTCGTGCGAGCCTGTGAGGAGACGGCCGGTGTCGAGGGGGGGCGTCTGCGCTCTCTGCACCTCCACCTCTGCGCGCCCCTCGCTGTCGGCGAGGCCCGGATGTTCGCAAAGGTAGAGCGGCGCTCGCTCGCGCTGACGTTCGTGTCGTGTCGTGTGCTCCAGCGGGGCAAGGTCGTGGCTTTTGGAGGGGGGAGTGTGGGAACAGACCGCGCCGCGACCCTCGATCTGTCCACGGCCAGGATGCCAGAGATGGCAGGTGCCTCGGCGGCTCCAGTCCTCGGCGACGTTCCCCTCCTGCCGCCTTTTGCGAAGCGTCACGTCGAGTATCGCTTCGCGTGGGGTCCACCTCCGCTCTCGGGCGGAGAGCGCGCAGAGAGTGGCGGCTGGATTCGCCTGCGGGAGCCCAGTCCGCTCGACGCCGCGATGGCGGTTGCTCTTCTCGATGCCTGGCCACCGGCGGTGTACACCCGGGTGAAGACCCCTCATGTGATGGGCACCACCGCCCTCGCTCTGCACATCGTGGGTGAGCTGCCGCCAGCGGGGCTCCCGGCGGACACGCCCTGGGGGCTGACGGTTCACTCCGAGCACACGCAGGCGGGCTTCTCGGACGAGGTGAATCGGCTGTGGACACCGAGCGGCGAGCTTCTCGCGGTCGCGCGTCAGATCGTCACGCTCGTGCGCTGATTGGAGTCCTCAGAAGGACGCGAGCGGTCGGCCGTTCACCGTGTCGAGTACGTCGGCGTAGATGTCGCGGATGGTCTGCTCGATCTGTGCCTCGTCGCGCATCGGCGTCTTCAGATGCTCGATGAACTGGAACTCGGTCAGGCCATCCTCCTCGGCGACCAGCACGATCGAGCCTCGATAGACCTTGATCACGTCGTCACCCTCGACGACATCGAACACACACCAGGTGATCTCCGGCTCCTCGGGGGTGCCCTGGTGGACGGTGTGCCCGTAGACGGAGCTGTACTCGACGGTGATGATGTTGTTGACGACGTGGTCGATTCGGTAGGACACCTCGGCATTCGGGTCGACATCCCAGGTGACGTCCCAAGAGCTGACCTCACGCCGGTCGATGTTCACCTCCGGCACTTGAGTCGCGGCGTAGACATCGGCGATGGGAGCCTCGACCCAGCCGCGAGCGTGGCACCAGTAGTAGCTCGGATCTTCGTCGGTCCTCTCGCCACACTCGAAGTTGAGCTTGCCCTCGGTCCGCGATGCGACCGGCTCGGCGACATTGTCCTCCAGCGGCGCAATCTCATCGGGAAAGCCACGCTCGACCTCTCCCTTGCAGCTTGCGGTGCCCATGGTGAGAGCGACGACGAGTGCAGCCCGCATGGTGACCTCCTGGGTGGGCGGACTAACCCGCGGCTAGGCCGCAGCCATCCGTTGTCGAGGGAGGAACGTGTTTCAGCTGCGGCTTCTGCCCGGGGAGGCGGCGGGAAGTCCCGGGGATGAGTCACGCGCCTCGGCGAGCGCTCGCTCGAGCCAGCGGGCCAGGACGCGGATCTCGAGACCGGTGCCGGCGGGAGTGCGCTTGCCCTGGCGCTGGTGCACTGCATCGAGGACGCTCATCGGGTCGGCGTCTTGCCCTGTCGAGAGGTCGGCTAGCGCTTGGACGAGCGCGGTCGACCACTGAAGCCTGGGGTCGGGTGAGGCCGCGAGGAGGGCCGTCGCGCGGTCCAGTGAGCTGGCGGTCTCGTCGGTCGCGCCACGAAGTGCCTGGAGAGCGCCTAAGAAGACGTGCACTCGGGCCTCATCGCGACGACGAGTGATTCGCTCGTACACCTCTGCGGCGTCCGAGAGCAGGCGCTCAGCTTGAGCGTGAGCGCCTTGCTCGGCACGCGCGACAGCCAGCCAGGTGAGTGTCTCGCCGATTCCTGGAAGGAATCCCCCGGATCGCAGCCCGACCAGGACACTGCCAAGGGTCGTCTCGGCGCCCCGCGGGTGTCCGCGATCGAGCTCGACGAGCCCAGTACGGGCGACGGCCACCATCGAGCGCATTCGGTCTCCCGCTTGGGCAAAGGCATCGGAGGCAGCCCGGTGATGTCGACGGGCTTCGTCGTGGTCCCTCACGGCGAGCGCCAGATCACCGAGGTTGAGTCTCGCGAGAGCCACACCTTGGAGTGAGCCCAGATCCTCGTGGGCTGCCAGAGCGCGTCGCAAGTGCTCTCTCGCGTCCCCGAGACGTCCCGAGCTGATGGCCACCCCCGCCAGGTTGTTGAGGATGGTGGGAAGGTTGCGGTCTTGGCCTCCTCGGACCTCGACGAGGGCCAGCGCACGCTCGTACCAGGCCTGGCTGGCCTCTCGCCGACCCGCGAGGAGCTCGATGTTGCCGAGCGTCAGCCACGTCGCCGTCGGGTCGAGCTCTGGATGTTGGCCGAGGAGCTCGAGCGCCTCGTCGAGCGTCGGGCGAGCGCTCTCACGATCCGAGTGCGCGAGCAGCTGGGCGAGCTGATTGAGCAGCCGCACACGGGCGTCGACGGTCAGATCGAGATCGAGCGTACGTCGGAGCATCGTGGTGTGCTCCCGCGGCCTGATCGCGCGGCGCATGGGTGAGAAGAGGGCGAGCATCAGCGCGGCAGCCGAGTCCGAGTCGTCTCCCGCCAGCTCGTGGGCCTGGAGCAGGCTCTCCAGCTCCTGGTCTTGCTCCTGCGAGATGGTGATGGCCTGTGGCCCCACGGCCGCTTGGTCCAGCTCGGTCGCCCGCTTCACGGCCCAGGCCACGTACCGAGCCTCCGCGCAGCCGCGCTCCAGTGCGGGCAGGGCGCTCCAGTGCGTGCGAAGCCAAGCCCGGGCGACGCGTCCGAGCTGAGGCGGGGTGGGCCCGACAGTGTCGGTCGAGTGGATCCAGCTCGAGCGCTCGAGGTGTTCCAGCAAGGCGTCGGCCTGGCTTGGGTCGTCCAGCTCGAGGAGGGCGCTCGCGGCATCGGATCGGAGAGGGCCCTCGGCTAGGGAGAGCAGGGTCAGTGTGCGTCGCAGCTCGGGCGTGAGCTGCTGCCAGGAGTTCTCGAGGGAGGATCCGAGAGAGCGCTGCCGTGCGGGGAGGTCGGTGCGCTCGGTTTGGAGCAGCCTCAGTGGCTGCTCTACACACGCCGAGATCGACGCAGTCTTCAGGTCCTCGAGATGCTCGGCAGCCAGAATCAGCGCCAGAGGTGAGCCGTCCAGTGCGGCGACCAGCCGTCGAATCGCCACGAGCTTCGGCTTGTCGGTGGAGGCGACGGAGTGCTTGGAGTGCTCGAGGAAGAGCTTCTTCCCCGACTCCCAGTCGAGGGGGCCGAGTCGCGTGACGGCCTCACCCTCCAGCGCGAGTGGTCTCTGTCGGGTCACCACGATCCGTAGCTCGGGAGCCCCCTCGATCCAGCTCGCGAGCGCGTTGCAGGCCGGCTGGCCGAGGGCGTCGGCGTCGTCGATGATCAGCAGAGTGGGGCCCAGACTCCGCAGGGAGCTCGCCATGGACCACGTGCGCTCACGCGAGTCGGTGTCGCCGCAGGCTCGTGCGATGGAGCGGGTCAGGTCGGGCGTCTCGATGAGCCCTTCCGCAGAGGCGTAGACCACGTGCTGGCCGTGGTGGAGCTCTCTTGCCAGGTGAAGAGCGAGGGTGGACTTTCCAATTCCACCGGGGCCAGTCAGGGTGAGCAACCTGTTTGTCCGAAGGTCTTGGCGCAGTCTCCGAGTGTCGCCCTCTCGACCGATCGGAACCGGCGCAGGGGGGAGTGGTGCAACGTTGCGGGTGCGGGTCTCGACCGAGGTGAGCACGGGTCGCTCTCCGACGGCCCAGGAGCGCAAGGCCGAGCGGAGCGTCGCGGCGTCGGGCCACCGATCCTCGGGCTGCTTGGCGAGGCAGCGAGCCACGATGCCCTCGAGTACCTCGTCCACCTCGACGCCACGGCTGTGCATGCTGGGCACCGAGGAGTTCACGTGCAGGAACATGGTCGCGGCGCCAGACTGGCCACGAAACGGTACCCGCCCCGTCAGCATGCGGAAGAGCAGCACGCCGAAGGCGTAGAGGTCGGATCGGTTGTCGATCGGCTGCATGGTGGTCTGCTCGGGAGCCGCGTAGGTCGGCGTCCCGATGAACATCCCGCTCGTCATGTCAGACGTGTCGTCGACATCCCTGGAGATCCCAAAGTCGACCAGGATGGGCCGCTCGCCGCCGTCGTCCTGCACGAGGAGCACGTTTGCGGGCTTGAGATCCCGGTGGACCACGCCACGGTCGTGGCAGTGTCGCAGCCCCTTGAGGATCTCAAGTCCCATCGCCACGGCCTGATGGGCCGGGACGGCCTGCTCGCCGATGGCCTCGGCGAGTGTTCGGCCCTCGAGGAACTCCATGGCCAGGAAGGCCGTCTCCTCGTCGGCGTACCCGAAGTCGTACAGCCTCACGACGTTCGGGTGGGACAACCGAGACAGACGCTCCGCCTCATTCCTGAACCGAATCTGGTTCTGCTCCAGGCGCTCCGGAGTGGTGTCGGTCCGCAGGAGCTTGACCGCCACGACCCGGTCGAAGGGCTGCTGACGTGCCAAGTAGACGCGACCCATCGCCCCAGCACCGAGCCGCTGCTTCAGGCTGTAGCGGCCAGCGAGGAGGTGGCCCACCCAAGGGTCGTTTGGCGGGACGGTCAAGGTCACTCCAGTGCGGAGGGTACCTCACCCTCTCTGGGTGATGACAATCAGGGCGCCGGCTGCTGCGCGTCTTGAACCTCTTGGGCAGACGCTGTGCGCCAGGCGCCAGGTTCGAGCTCGGCGGGCAGCGTCAGCGCGCCGATGCGCTCCCGATGCAGCTTCGTCACGTGTGACCCGAGGGCGGCAAGCAGGCGTCTCACGAGGTGATAGCGGCCCTCGGTGACGACCAGTCGGACGCAGAGCTCGTCGAGGGTCTCCAGGCGCGCGGGCCGACAGGGGGTCGACTCACCCCTGAGGACCAGATCGCCACGCGACAGTCGCGCTGCAGCATCGGCGGGAAGAGGCCTGTCGAGATCGGCAATGTAGGACTTCTCGACTGACTTTCCAGGTGATGCAATGCGATGCAGGAGGGCCCCGTCGTCGGTCAGCAGCAGGAGTCCCGAGGTCGCCTTGTCCAGTCGTCCGACGGTGGACAAGGTCGGGCGCCTCGAGCTGTAGCGGGCCGGAAAGAGCCCGTAGACCGTCGCTCCAGGGTCACGGTGGGAGCACGTGAGATCGACCGGCTTGTGAAGCACGAGCGTGAGGGTGCGGGGGTCGAGGGGCTCTCCATCCACGAGCACGCCCTCGCCTGGGTCGGTGGCGTCGCGCGCGAACGGTGTGCCGTCGACACGGGTCACGCGGCCGGCGCGCAGCATGCGCGTGACGTCCCTCCGGGATCCGTACCCCAGGTTTGCGAGGCGACGGTCGAGTCTCACGGGTCGAGCGGGAGGTCCACGCCCTGAATGGCCGCATGGAACAGGCGGCGGATCTCGTGGTGGCCGCGGTTATTTGGATGGATGCAGTCGTCCTCGAACCAGAGCGAGGGATCATCGGGGTGATGCACGTCGAGTGAGTCGTCGCGATGGTGGAAGCCGTGCCCGAGGAAGTGACCTCTCAGGTCGATCACCGCCGCTCCGTGGCGCTCACCCAGCGCGTAGAGGTCAGCCTCACCGTCATACAGAGCGGGGAGGCGGTCGGAGAAGTCGAGGCCCAAGAAGCAGCCGCCCCAGGAGCCCACGCCATCGGTCGGCTCGTACACGTTCGTGAAGTAGATGTAGGCGCCGTCGGGGAAGCGACCCTGAATGTCGAGGATCGCCGTCTCGATGTTGTCGACCATGGCTGCGATGATGGCTTCCGGATCGACCAGGGGGTTCAGGGCGTTCTGCGCGTCGTTCCCGCCGATGGTCATCACCACGAGGGTCTCGCCGGGCGAGGAGTCACCAACCTCTGCGGCGAGCGCTGGAAGCTGCTGGGCGAGCAGGCTGTTGGTCGTCGCGCCGCCCTGGGACACGTCGATGACCTCGAGCTCGCCGTAGAGGGACTCGAGGTCGAGGTCGGCGTAGTCGGACCACTTGTTGGAGGTGTCTTCCACGAGGAGCTCGTCGTAGGCGAGCGAGCCCCTCGACGCACCCACGCCGGCCGTGATGCTGTCGCCGAGGAAGACGATGCGAACCGGCTCCGACGCGCCCCAGCCCTCTGGCACGTAGGTGTTCACGTCGGGGTCGAGTGCTGGACCCGCCGCTGGGGTCGTGCCCGCAGCCGTGTCACCGATGACTGTGTCGTCCTTCGGGCCGCAGGCCGCAAGGACGATCAGAAGCGAAAGCGAGCGCATGTTTCCCTCGAAGCCTCTCTACCGAGTCACATGTCCCACCCGAGAAGGCTCCGCAACCCGCCATCACTGTGCCGAGACAAGCTCTCCGACGGCGTTGAACTGCAGCAAAACAGGCTTCCCGAGAGCTCGATAGTCGCCGGCATCATCGGATGTGGTGCGAAGCTCCAAGGCCCACAGTCGCACCGCCGCCCCCTCGCCGAGACCCCCAGCGCGTAGCTCGTCCCAGGCGATGTGAGCCTCGAAGCCGCGGTCGTGCGGAGGTGCCAGTGTCATACGCTCGACATGCCGGGTGTCCTCGGCGAAGACGGCTCGGGCGTCCAGCTTGGTGCCGTCAGCCCAGCGACCACCTGCCCAG
>PKDJ01000316.1 GCA_002862545.1 Pseudomonadota bacterium | reverse complement strand
CGCCTCCCCACCTGCGCGCTCGACTACACGGAGTACCTGCCCGACGGTGACGCAGCGGCCCCCCTGGTCGTGCTCCAGCACGGTTTTCAGCGCAGCCGGCGCAACATGGCGGACCTCGCCGAGCATGCAGCCTCGCACGGTCTCCGCGTCGCGACCCCTGACGCCTGCCACTCCTCCATCTTCGACGTCGACCACGCCCTCAATGGCCAAGAAGCTGCCGAGCTGGCCGCCTCGCTGGCTGCCGGCGGTCCGACCGTCCATGCGGGCTACTCCGCGGGGGGCCTGGCAGCGGTGCTCGCCGCGTCGCACGACCCCGACGCGGTCGGGGTCCTCGGACTCGACCCGGTGGACAATGACGGTCTCGCAGCCGCCGCTGCCGGCTCCCTCGGCGTGCCGATCGTCGCGCTCTTCGGAGAGCCCAACAGCTGCAACGAGCGGGGCTCTCTCGCGGGGCCGCTCGACGCCGCGGGTGCACACCTCTCCGGCATCCCCGGCGCCGGTCACTGTGACTTCGAGTCACCGACCGACGGTCTGTGCACCCTCCTCTGCGGTGGCCAGACCGGCGTGACGCCCGTGGTCGCGACCTTCATCGCCGCGTTCTCGTCCTGGCGCCTCGGCCTAGACCCGAGCGGCGAAGACTGGGTGATTCCCGGCGGTGTGCGCCACCAAGAGCTGGTCGACGCCGGACTGCTGACCGTGCTCTAGCGGCTGCAGCCGTGGGCGCCACGCGCAGACAGCGCTCCCGGCTCAGCAACACCCGGACGCGGGCTTGTCCGCCGGACCACAGGCCACGAGCTGGTAGGTGAAGGCCCCGAGCCACGCTCCGATCACAGGCCCGATCACGTACACCCACTGGGCCTCCGTGACGCCGGCGAGCAGCGCGGGGGCGAGGGAGCGGGCCGGATTCATCGAGGCGCCGGTCAGGGGACCGCCGACGAGGGCGGCGAGCGCGACCGTGCCGCCGATCGCAATGGCCGCCACGTTGCCCGAGGCGCGACTGTCGGTGGCGACCGACGTGATCACGAACATCAGGAAGAAGGTCAGCACCACCTCGAGGCCGACCGCTGGCCCCAGCCCCACGCTCGGCACGGTCGCGCCGAGCGCAGCCTCCGAGCCGATCAAGCCGAGCACCGCGGCGCTCGCGAGCACCGCAGCGACGCTCTGGGCGAGGACGTAGGCCGGAACCTCTCGCCACGGAAACCGCCCGACCGCCGCAAAGGCGAGCGTGACGGCTGGGTTGAAGTGCGCGCCCGAGACATGTCCCGTCGAGAAGATCATCGCGCCGACCACCAGCCCGAAGACGGCGCACACCCCCAGGTGCCCGAGGGTATGAGTCTGTGCGTCGACGACTGCAGCACCACACCCGGCGAAGACCAGCGCGAAGGTGCCGACACCATCGGCGGCGGCCTTGCGGAGCAGGCGGTGGGTCATGGTCACGTGTCCTCCAGGCCCGCTGGTTAGTCCACCCGCAGTGCAGGCGTGCCGCGTGTCGCGAGCCCGACACGAGACTGTCCCAAGCCCGCCTGCAGCCGTCGCTGCTCAGGGCTCCAGGCGCCACGTGCACCCACGGGGAGCATGCCGTCAGGTCATGGTGTCAGCCGTCCCAGAGCTGGATGTACTCACCAGGGCGCGGCTTGAAGCGGTACTGCCCATCACCGGCGGGGCTCTTCTCGAACAGCTCTCGATGGATCCCGACGGCCGCCAGCTGGCGAAGCATCGCCGTGCGCGCCTTGTGGAACCCCGACTTCGTAGGCGCCTTTCGCACCCCGAGTGCCTCGTAGGTAGTCTCGACCGCGGTGAGCCAGTGGTCCCAGTCGGGCGCATGGACGACGAAGTGATGGAAGTAGGCCCACCCCCGACCCGCGAGGGCATGGACCTCGCCGTCGCGCTCCACCTCCACCTTGTCGAGACCCGTGAAGGCGATGCGAAATCGAGGCGGCGCCACGAGTGTCGTCCCCTCGGCGCGGCGGTAGGGCCACAGGGTGAGGGTCAGCTCCCCGATTCGCACTCCCCGGCCGCGCGGCAGCGGGTAGGCCACCCGCTCGCTCACCGCTCGCGCTGACCAGCGGCCGTCGGTGCAGGCGAGCACGACCACCGCATCGTCGGGGTGACCGGCGACGAGGCGGTGCTTGCCGTCACGGTGGACGACGGCTGCGTGCGGAGGCTCGAGCGCGTGCCGGCGACGCCCGAGAGAGGGGCTCTCGAGGGCAAAAAGGTCTCCGGGCAGGTTGACTTCCTCGACCACCAGCGTGGTGTCGCGTCCGAGGACCACCTGTTGCTCGCCTCCATGCAGTAGGATCTCGTCGACCGACTCACGGGTGTCTGGTGGCTGACCGAGGTGCCCCCGAAGGCGCAGGAGAGTGAGCCCGCCACCCCTGAGGCTGACGAGCGCGTTGGCCTCGCTGACCCAGGGGTCGTTCAGCTGCAGAGCGCACACAGCGCCTCGGCCGATGAGATCACCAGGGCGGAGCGTCCGTGGCTCCTCACCAGGGAGACGAAGCCGAACGTAGGCCTCCGACCGATCCGTCACACTGCCCCCACCTGTCCGCCGCGCATCGACGGCGACCGCAGCGAGCGCAGGCTACCGCGAGGCGGTCCCGAGACCCACCTCGGGCAGTTGGAGTTCTGCGCTTCTTCTATCGGGGCGATGCGGCGGTCCCTGACTTGACGGGAGCCCCCTCCCCCCAGCCCTGACGCCCAGATGACAGGGAACGCACAGATCGAGGTCAGATCAACTCACCATGATGTGTTCGAGGCCAGCGAGCCTCCCACCCCTGGAGATGAACATGACCGACACCACCGCCCTCTTCGAGTCCATCCGCAGCAACGTCCTGCTCGTCGCCGTCGCGGCCATCAGCCTCACGTCGCTGGCGATGAACTTCGTCGCCATCCAGAACATCGACAGCCTCACTGGCGCAACGGCGGCCCTGTCGGTCGAAGACGTACAGATTCAGCAGCAGCAGGGAGAGATCATCGACGAAATCCGCACCATCCGTACCCGGGTAGCCGGGACGGCCAGCCGGTAGCCCCGGCGGCGCCTCCAACACCAACACCCAGACCCCGCTTCGGCATCTCCGGAGCGGGGTCGCGCCGTCTTGCGCTAGAGGTCCACATGCGCTTCGCCCCTCCAGCGCAGCTGCTGGCCTGTCTTCGTCGCACCTTGCGCTAGGTGACCCAGGTGCCGGGGCGCGGCACTCGGATCGACAGACAGGTCAGCGCGCCGTCCGCCGCATGCAGGGCCGAGAGCTCCAAGACCCGCACGGGTCGCCGCTGCGCGATGCGCTCCGCTGTCCGCGGGGCGGAGGCCGAGACCAGGGTTGTGTCACCCAGCGCGAGCACGTTGGCGCCGAGCGGCTCGTCCACCGCCGAGCAGTGCACGCCGGCAGGCGCCATGGCCTCTGCGCTCAGCACCCCAGGGTCGTACAGGAGCCAGTCCGGTGCGGCCAGCGCACAGGCGCTCTTCAGGTGCAGTCCCCGCGGGACGGGGACCGCATGCACGTCGATTCCATGGCGCGCGCAGTGCTGCGCGAGAGCGGCAGCGGCAGCCTCGTTCGTGCGGGCTCCGAGCCCGACGAGCAGCCGGTCGCCGACCCGAAGCACGTCACCTCCGTCGAGCGTGGCATCGGCCGGCAGGTCGACCACAGGGAGCGCGAGCGCCTCGAGCAGCGCGGGCCCCTCCTCCTGCCGCGAGGGCACCGCGGACCGGCAGCGCACGACCTCGGAGCCGAGCACCACGACCGGGTCCTCGACGAAGCACCCATCGGGGTGCGCGGAGGCAGGCAGCACGGTCACCGCGTGCCCCAGCTCGCGCAGTGCATGCACGTAGGTCGCATGCTGCGCGAGGGCGGCGGTCGCGTCGAGAGGACCCTCGTGGCTGGTGAGGGCGCGTGCAAAGGCCGCGCTCGGCGGTCGGACGACGAGGCGCTCGGGGGCGGCCCAGGAGCGTCGCGGTGAAGCTTCGTGTGGCGTGGGCACGGGGTCTGCCTCCATCACCTGCCGTGTATCGGACTCGGCGCGGCAGCCCGATGCCCGTCCGGCAGAGACATGTGCGGCTCAGCGCACCGGCTCCTGCGCGGCCGACGCCTCCTCCGGACCCCGGCGACGGTGGGCCGGCTACGCCCCCTCCATGACACCCGACCGCTGCGCGCTCTGCGGACGAGATCGCCCGCTCACGTTTCACCACTTGGTGCCCAAGAAGGTACACAGCCGGCGACGTGTGAAGCTTCGCTTCGACCGAGAGGAGCTGCAGCGCGGCATCCACCTGTGCCGTCCGTGCCACCGCGCCGTGCACCACTTTGTGCCGCACCTCGAGCTCGCCGAGCGGTACCACACCCTCGACGCCCTTCGCGAGCACCCCGACATCGCTCGCTTCGTCGCATGGGCCAGCAAGCAAGACCGCGGCAAGGGCTACGTCCGCTGACTCACCGCAGCTACAGATCGCTCTTCCACTCGAAGAGGAAGGTACCGAGCGGCAGCAGGGAGGCGACGAAGCCGACGGCGGCCCAGCCGAGCGACCAGCCCGCGACCCGCCGCTGACTGTCGAGGGCGACCAGGTAGACGAGGAAGAGGCAGCCGTGGGCCCACCCCGTCCACACCGTGGCCTCGGCGATGCCACCAACGTACTTCAGCGGCATCGCCACGCCGAAGAGCAGCAGCAGCGACACGCCCTCGAGGCGGGCGATCCACGTGAACCACTTGGCGGTGAGGGCCGAGTCCGAGCTCATGCGGGCCTCCACACCATCAGCGCGAGCGTGCCGACCAGACCGAGCGTCGCGGCCAGCGCCCAGGGTGCGGCAGCGACACGATCGCGCTCCACGAAGCGCGCGAGCAGCGACAGGGTTCCCAGCGACAGCAGGAGCGAGGCCGAGATCCAGGGGGCGCCGAGCGACACCTCGGTGTGTCGAGCCAGGCCGTAGCCGGCGGTCCAAGACAGGATCAGGCCCGGCGTGGCCAGCAGGTACACCGCCCGCTGCCGGTCACGCATCGACGCGGGAAAGAACGCTCCGATGACGCCCGCAGCGAACAACGCCACCCCCACCCACTTCACGAATCGGAACACCAGCCAGGCCATGCTCCCCCCTGCATCGATGCCGGTGTATGCCGCCGCAGCCCGCCGGGGCGAGGGCGTCACGCCTCTCAGCCGACCCACACCCCAGGCTCGCCAGCCCGGCAGCTCCCGATCACCACACCGACACCCTGCGCCTCGAGCGTCGCCGCCTGCTCCGACGGCAGGGCCAGCAGCAGCCCACCCGAGGTCTGCGGGTCGACGAGGACCGACTGCAGCGGCCCCGAGACGGTCTCCGCCCAGTGCAGCGCCTCCCCCACGTAGGCGCGGTTCTTCGTCTCGCCCCTCGTGAGGTGACCCGCCTCGGCCGCCTCGAGGGCGAAGGGCAGCAGAGGGACATCGGCGGACGCGATGTGCACCTGCAGCCCCGAGGCCCGGGCCAGCTCCCAGGCATGGCCCACGAGACCGAAGCCCGTGATGTCGGTGCAGCCGTGTACGTCGAGCGGCCGTGCTGCGTCGGCTGCGGCGCGATTGAGCGTGATCATCGCTCGCGTCGCCGCCTCGGCTGCCTCCGGCGGACACATCCCCCGCTTGATGGCGGTCGAGAGCACGCCCGTGCCGAGCGGCTTCGTGAGCACGAGGACATCCCCGTCGCGCGCACCCGCGTTGGCCCAGATTCGGTCACAGTCCACGAGTCCGGTCACCGCGAGCCCAAAGAGCAGCTCGGCGTTGGTGACCGAGTGCCCCCCGACCACGACTGCACCCGCCTCGCGAACCTTGTCAGCCCCGCCACGCAGGATCTCCCCGAGGATCTCGGGCTCGAGGTCGCGGTGCGGCCAGCACACGATGTTCAGGCAGGACAGGGGCACGCCCCCCATCGCATACACGTCGGAGAGCGCATTCGCAGCGGCGATGGCACCGAACTGGTACGGGTCGTCGACCACGGGCGTGAAGAAGTCCGTGGTCTGGATCAGGCAGCGCCCGTCCGGCGTGCGCACCACTCCAGCGTCGTCGGCGAGGTCGAAGCCGACGAGGACGCGAGGGTCATCAATCTTCGGGATGGCGCCCGTGGCGCGGGCCAGATCCTCCGGCCCGAGCTTGGACGCTCAACCCGCGCACTCCACGGTGCGCGTGAGACGAACGGGCTCCGACATGGACTCCCTCCTTGCCCGAGGACATAGCCCACGGGCGCGGAGACGGGCGACCTACTCGTTGTCAGCGATGATCACGTCGCCGGCCACGTTGTCAGCACCGATGGTATCGGCCAGTGCCTCCGCGTCGGCTGTCGGGAGGTTGCCGTTCGCCGTGATCTCGAGGTTGCCACCGATCGACTCGACACCCTCGAGCGCAGACACGTCCTCCAGCCCGTCGTTCTCGTTGATCAGGAGGCTGCCGCCCACCGTGGTCACGCCCTCGAGCCCATCGAGGGTCAACATGAAGACGTTGTCCTCGAGCACGAAGTCGCCCCCCACGCTCGTCAGGTTGGCCAGCCCGCCCAGATCGGTGAGGTTGGTCAGCGACCGCAGGATGAGAGCCCCGGGCAGCTCGGTGGCAAACTCGAGACCATCCGCCGTGAACAGCAGCTCGTTCTCGTCGAGCACCACGTCGCCGCCGACCGAGATCAGGTACTCGAGCTGGTTGATCGTCGCGAGGTTGGGGTTGCGCTCCAGCTGCAGGCCGCCCCCGAGGATGCGCAGGCCATCGAGGCCCAGCAGGTTGGCCAGGCGCTCGTTGTCGGCCACCGTCACGTCGCCGTCGACGACTGCGAGCTCGTCGAGGCCCGTGAGATCGTCCATCTCCGGGTTGTTCTCGATGGTGACGCTGCCGCGGACCTCGCACAGGCAGAGCATCGAATCGAGACCCGTGAGCTCGGTGTCGTGGACATGGAGGTCGCCGAGCAGGATGATGCCGCCGTCACAGAAGGCGTCCATGTCGGCCTCGGCCGTCGGGCCCGTGAGCTCGAAGGGTCCGTCGACCTCCGTGATGGCCGGACACCGAGCGGCGCCGGAGCAGTCCTCGTCGATGAGGTTCCCGGCCTCGTCGAACTCGCCCGGGTTTGCATCCGGGTTTTCGTCGTCGCAGTCGCCGATGACATCGACGTAGCCGTCGGGCTGCTCACAGGCCTTGACGAAGGACTCCTCGTTGCCGAAGCCATCGCCGTCAGCGTCTTCGTACCACTCGGGCGCCTCGTCATCGATGACCCCGTCGCAGTCGTTGTCGATGCCGTCGCAGGGCTCGGGTGCGCCCGGGTAGATCGTGCCGTCCTCGTCGTTGCAGTCGATGTCCTCGGGGAAGCCGTCGTTGTCCTTGTCGGGCGGACGGGTGTTGGTCTCCGTGGTGGTCGGGATCGTCGTGCCCCCACCACCGCCGTCGTCATCGGTCGAGAACGTCGGGTCGTAGCCGGTGTCGGTGCCCTCGGCGTCCTTGCCGCCGCACGCGACGAGGAGCCCGGCGAGGGCGAAGATCAGCGTCGAACGGTTCATGGCGTCTCCCACCTGTGCTCCCATGGAAGCCGGACTCGCCCGGCATGTCAACCGCCGGGATAGTCGGCAGCCCCGCCCCCGCAGGAGGCTCTCATGGCGTTGGTCGCTCCCTCTATCCTCTCCGCTGACTTCGGCCGCCTCGACGCCGAGGTTCGCGACGTTCTCGACAAGGGCGCCGACTGGGTCCACGTCGACGTGATGGACGGTCGCTTCGTGCCGAACATCACCATCGGCCCGCTCGTCGCCAAGGCCGTCCGCAAGACGGTCGACGCCGCGAAGCCCGAGGCCCTGGTCGACTGTCACCTGATGATCGTCGAGCCAGATCGCTACCTGGAGGACTTCCGCAAGGCCGGTGCCGACGTGATCACGGTCCACGCGGAGGCCTGCACCCACCTCCACCGCACGCTGCAGGCAATCCGCGCGCTCGGTGCCAAGGCGGGCGTCTCCCTCAACCCCCACACTCCGCCCGAGGTCCTCGAGTACGTGCTCGCGGAGATCGACCTCGTGCTGGTGATGACCGTGAACCCCGGCTTTGGCGGGCAGTCGCTGATCGAGCCGGTGATCCCGAAAGTCCGGCGTCTTCGCCAGATGTTCGATGCAGCAGGCCTGTCTCCGCACATCGAGATCGACGGTGGCGTGAAGCCCCACAATGCGCACCTCTTCACCGAGGCGGGCGCCGACGTGCTCGTCGCAGGCTCGGGCGTGTTCAAGGCCGCCGATCGTGCTGCCGCGATCGCAGCGCTGAAGTCCGCCTGAGACGCCTGGCGCACGCGAATCGTGCGGACCGTGCTTGACGCTCCCGAGGGCCGAACTTACGTGCCGAAGGCCAGTCGGGGTGTAGCGCAGCCTGGTAGCGCATCTGCTTCGGGAGCAGGGGGTCGCAGGTTCAAATCCTGCCACCCCGACCACGCATTCCACGTCGCCAACCCGAGACGACGTGACCCCAAACGACCGCCGGACTTCCTCGCCAGGAAGCCCGGCGGTCCACTTCTTGGCCCACAGAAGCACCGGGAAGCGACGGCCTCCGCCCCCCTGAGCCGTCTCCACGGAGCAGGGAGCAGACCACGAGCCGACGTGCCGTCCTGCTCTAGACACATTATCTACCCTTCGGTAGATTTGGAGACACGTTGTTCGCACTGCTCGCAGGCGCTGCCCTCGCGCAGGCTCCCTTGGCCGCACAGAGCCTCGGCGCCGACCACCCCTTCGCGTCTGAGCTGCCGATCCGCGGAGAGCTCCGCCTGCGCGCCGACCACCTCGGCATACCGGTGGTCGACGATCTGGGTACACCCTCGGGCCGACGGGCCTGGGGCACGTCTCGCCTGCGCGTGGGTGCCGAGTACAGCCGAGGCCTCCTCGGCGGCGGACTCGAGCTCGAGGCGTTCTCGGCCCGCTGGGGCGGTGGGACGCCACTCGGTACGGACTACGCCCCCGACGTGTTCGCCATCGACCGCACCGGCGGAGGGTCCGAGCTCGCAGTGGTGATGCCCCGGCAGGCCTGGCTCAGCGTCGGGGGGCGTCGCGGCCTCGCACGGGTCGGCGCCCAGACCTTCACCTGGGGCACGGGCATGCTCGCGAACGACGGCGCGGGCGACCCGGTCTTCGGCGATGCCGTTCGGGGCTCGGTCGTCGCCCGGGCCCTCGGCGTGCTCACCCCCTGGCGCGGCACCCCCGAGCGCGGCGCCCTGCAGGGGCTGTCCTTCCTCACCGCCTTCGACGCCGTGCTCCGTGACGACAACGCCGACCTGTTCCGCGGCGACCTCGCCCTGCAGGGTGTGGTCGGCGTGCGCACCGACGGTCCGCGCTGGCAGGGCGGCGTCCTCGGCGTGGGACGCTACCAGCGTGACCGGCTCGACCCCTACCACCCCCTGGAGCAGCCCCACACCTGGGCCTTCCCCGTCGACGGCCACCTGCGGGTCCAGCTGAGTGACCCCGAGGCCCCGCAGACGGTCGGGCTCGAGGGCGAGGTCGTCGGACTGCTGGGCTCGACCGAGCGCACGTGGACCGACGAGACCGTGCGCGACGGCGCCCGGATCCGCGGTGGTGGCTTCGTGGCCCGGGTGCGCTACGACCACGCCGACCTCCGCCTGACGGGCCTGCTCGAGGGCGGCGGTGCCTCGGGCGACAACGACGGTCGCGACGCCGTCGTCCGCAGCTTCTCCATGCACAGCGACCACAACGTCGGCCTGATCCTGTTCGAGGAGCTGCTGCCGCTGCTGACAGCGCGCGCCGTCGATCGCGCCGCTGACCCCGCCCTCACCGGCGTTCCGTCTCCGTCGGGCCGCTTCGCCGTCAACCAGGGTCAGGTGACCAACGCCCTGTACCTCTACCCAACGGTGCGGTGGCGCTTCGTCGAGGCCGCGGAGGCTCGCCTCGGCGTGATGACTGCACGCACCGCCGGCGACCTCGTCGACGTGTACCAGTCGGCGCTGAGCGGCGGCTACAACACCACGCCGGGCGGGCGCACGCCCGGTCGTCGTGGCCTCGGCTCCGAGGTGCTCCTCGGCACCCGGACCACCCTGCCCGTCGGCATCACCCGGCTCGACCTAGGCGCCGAGGGTGCCCTCTTCCTTCCTGGTCCCGCGCTCGATGGTCTCGCGCTGGGCCCCCTGGCCACCGTCCGCGGGAGGCTCGACTACCGATGGTGATTGCCCTTCTCCTGGCCTGCTCTGGCCCCCGCTCGGAGGGGTGGGCCCCCGCCGAGAACACCGGCGGCCCCACGGTGTTGTGGGACATCGAGGCCAAGCCCCTCCCCGACATTCCGCTCCCCAACGACGCCGCCACGCGGCTCGATCCGAGCAGCCCGACCGGTCGGCGGATCAACGTGTCGCTCGACGCCCCGACCGCCTACGAGCGGCGCGTCCGGGAGACCTTCAACACCCTCGACGGCTTCGGCACATTCGCCCCGCTCTTCGTGAGCTTCGACGCGCCGCTGGACGTGGCCGACCTGATCGACCGGCACGCCAACGACGACTTCCGGGATGACGCCCTGCTGCTCCTCAACGTCGACCGCTCCTGCGAGCGCTACGGCGAGGAGATCGCCCTCGACATCGGCAAGGGCCGCTATCCGCTCACCCTGTGGCAGCGGGAGTCCGCCGAGCCCGACCCCGAGGCCCCCGACGGCGTCGTCCTCCGTGGCGGCAACCTCTACTTCCCCTTCGATCCGCACGCTGACAGCGCCAACCTGCTCTTCGAGGACCGCAACGAAGACCTCGACGGGGACGGGGAGCTCGACCCGGGCGAGGACGTGGACTTCGACGGCGTGCTCGACGTCGCCAACCTGCTCGAGCCTGGCGTCTGCGACGTCTACGACCGGTACTCCGTCGAGCACCACCGCTGCCTCGCCGACGAGCTGCTCACCTTCTACGAGCGCGAGACCAACACCCTGGTCCTGTGGCCCCTGTGGCCCCTCGAGCAGCAGTGCACCCACGCCCTCGTGCTCACCAAGCGGCTCGTCGGGGAGGACGGCAGCCCCGTCATGTCCCCCTTCCCGGCCGTGAACCACCGTGACCAGACCCAGAGCCTCCAGCCCGCGACCGGCCTACTCGAGCGCTACGACCTCGCCCTCGAGGACGTGGCCTTTGCCTGGACCTTCACGACGGGCTCGATGACCCTCGATCTGGAGCAGCTCCGCCGCGGGCTCTACGCCGACGGCCCCTTCGCCTGGCTCGCAGAGTCCTTCCCCGTGACCGACCTCAGCCTGTGGACAGCAGGCGAGCTGACCGCGATTCGCGGGGGCGAGCCTCACCCTGGCACCGCCGACCGCGTGGTCGCGCCAGGCGGCTGCACGGCCGACGCCTTCACCTGGCTCTGGGGACAGGGGCAGGGCGAGTGGCGCGCAAACCTCTGCGCCATCCAGGCCGACGTCGCCTCCATCGGCGGGCTCTTCGGCGGCAGCTTCACGGCGCCGGATCTGCTGACGGACCGCGACGGACGCGCCACGCCGGCCTACCCCGACACCCAGGACGAGGTCTGGGAGCTCGACCCGCTGACCGGCGAGGCGGTGGTGGGCGAGACCGAGGTGACCTTCTGGTGCGCCCTTCCCGACGCCGAGCCCCCCTACCCGACGGTGATCTACGCCCACGGGTACGGCGGCTCCCGCGCCGAGGTCTCCCTCCACATGGGCCGACACACCGCCATGGGACAGGCGGCCTGTGCGCTCGATGCCTACGGGCATGGCCTCTCCCGCTGGCTCGACCCGACCAACCCCGAGGCCGCCGGCTTCATCATCGCCGATGGCCAGTTTGCCGGACTCGGCGTGCCTGAGCTGGGGGCGATGTTCCTCGCGGGACGCGACCGCGATCTCAACAACGACGGCCTGCCCGATCCGGGCGCCGACATGTGGACCGCCGACGTGTTCCACACCCGCGACATGGTCCGGCAGTCGGCGCTCGAGGCGATGCAGTTCGTCCGCATCCTCCGTCACATGGACGGGGAGACCCGCGCGTCCGACGGCTCCCTCCTCGGCGACGTGGACGGAGACGGGGTGGTCGACCTCGGCGGCCCCGACACCGTGCTCGGGCACTGGGGCATCAGCCTCGGCGGCGTCCTCTCGGGCGTCCTCGCCGGCGCCGAGCCCTCCCTGGACGCCGCCTCGCCGAACGCCGGCGGCGGCGGGCTCACCCAGATCAGCGCTCGTTCTACCCAGAAGGGCGTCCCCGAGGCCGTCGGCATGCCCGTGCTCGGCCCCTTCGTGGTCGGCTGCCTGCCCACCGACAGCCACCAGCGCCCCGTCGAGGACGGCGCCGAGGGCGATGACTGTCTGGACGGCGACGGCCAGGCAGCAGCGCCGTACCTCGGCGGCTCGCTGCGCCTCGCCTTCCTGCTCAACGACACCGCCACGGACACGATGCGGGAGTTCGCCACCGTGGAGGGCGCCCGGGAGGGCGACCGGGTGCTCCTGGAGAACCTGGTGAACGGCGAGAGCGCCGAGGCGTTGATCGGCCCCCGCGGCTGGTTCCGGCTCTCAGTAGCCTCCGACGCCCTCGATCCTGTCGCCCGGCGCTCCTTGATCGGCCTCACCGGCGACAACGCCGGCACCGGCAGCCCCGCCGACAACACCGAGGTCGGCGATGCACTCCGCCTGACCGTGTTCGTGGGTGACAGCGACGACGTGCGGGCGACGGTGGACACCTTCGACGTGCCCGTCACCTTCCAGGGCACGATCTACCCCTCGGGAACGCCCCTGGTTGCCCTGCAGGAGGGCCTCGGCTTCCAGCGCAACACGCCCGACTACCGCCGCTTCATGGGCCTCGCGCAGCACGCCATCGCCCCGGCCGACCCGGCCGTGTGGATGCCTCACGTGTGGATGGAGCCCCTCGAGGTCGACTACGACCCCTACACCGCTGGAGGCAACACGCGGGTGCTCGTGATGCCGACCGCCGGCGACGCCAACGTGCCGGTGAGCACCGGCGTGTCCATGGGGCGCGCCGCGGGGCTGCTCGGCGACTGGCGCCGGGACGATGCCCGACCCGCCGAGGAGGGCTGGCGGGAGCTGTTTGCCAGCGACGCCCGCTACGGGGTCTCCGCCGACCAGTGGCTCACCGACACCTGGGTGCTCGAGGGCATCGGGCCGCTCCAGCGGTACGCCGACAACCCGGTGAACCCGAACGTCCTCTTCGATCCCGACAACGTCAGCGACGGCACCGCCGAGTGGTCCTGCGGGCCCTCGGACTGGAGCGCCGTGATCGGCGAGAACGCCTGCCCCGAGTCCCTGGAAGACCAGGAGGTCTTCTTCGGCGTGCCGCACCCGCCCCCCGGTGGCGCGCTCCGGGCCGACCGCCCACGCGGTGACGGCAGCTTCGACGCCCTGCGAGTGCCGATGATGCGCCCTGCGGGCCAGCACGGCATCTTCAACGCCCAGCCCTTCCGTGTGTTCGACGCCGACGCCTACATGGTGGACTTCACGGCGCGCTTCCTCGGCAGCGCCGGCACCCGGGTCGAGCACGAGGCCGGCTGCGACTGCAGCGCCACCGACATGCCTCCGCTGTACCTCGACGGCGAGGAGCGCCTCAGTGCACTGGGCGACCGCGCCTGCACGCCCGACGACCTGCGCCTCTGCGACCCATCCTGTGCAGAGGCCTGGGGCATCGTCACCCCATCCGAGGCGACCTGCACACCCTGACGACCTCTCGAGGTGTCACGCCGGACGAAGGAGCGACTCACGCGACGGCGAGCAGCTCCCCGTCGACCTCCTCGTCCCACAGGAAGTCTCCCTCGCAGAAGTGCTCCATGAAGCGACTCAGCTCCGCCGCGCTCGCACCGCAGATGCTGTAGAGCCGTCGGGTGCCCTCGCGCCGCTCCCGCACGAGCCTGGCCTCGCGGAGAACACGCAGGTGCTGCGAGATCGCGGGCCGACTGATGTCGAAGTAGGACGCGATCTCGCCGGCGCTCATCTCCTGCTCCCAGATCAGCATGAGGATGCGGCGGCGGCGGGGCTCGGCGATGGCGCGAAGTGCATCACTGATCGACATGGTGACCTCCGGGGCTCGTTCGCTCCGAAGGTAGGCACTCGCTTGCGTAACGAGGCGCTTTCGCAGACACCTCCAGAGACCTTCAGACGAATGCGGCCCTGCA
>PKDJ01000159.1 GCA_002862545.1 Pseudomonadota bacterium | reverse complement strand
CCGAGAGCTCGCGACCTATCGCAAGCAGGGCATGTTCGAGGCACGGCGCCCGGTCTCTCAGGTCGTGAAGAAGGGCTGGTTGTTCAACACGTCGGCCGACAGCAACCAGGTCTTCGAGGCGCTCCTCCTCGGTGGCAGTGACTTCCTCGAGCCCCTCAACTGCCTCGGCATGGCTCTGTGGTTTGGTGCGGTGTCGATCGACGGCGTCGGTCCCTCCGACCTCACCGACGCAGACCTTACCGGTCTGGCGAGTGCGCGGACACCGCGAGAGCGCCTGGAGCGGACGCAGCTCCGTCTCGGTGAGCGGTCGGACGATCCCGCGATCGTGTCGATGCAGCACGTGCTCCGGGCGCTCTACCTCGCCTGGGTCACCAACTCGCGCGTGCTGGCGGAGCCCTAGGCCCGTGGTGCTCACTCTTCTGTGGGCAGGCGAGCTTCAGGAGGGCCTACTGCAGCTCTTGGTCGGGGTAGGCCGTCACGCGCCGCTGTAGCTGCACTTCACCCTGCAGGGCGTCGTCGACGTACCAGTCGACGGACCAGGCTGCGTCGTAGGCGCAGGAGACGACCTCCTGGGGCAGCTCTCCGAGGTCGCGAAGGTGCACCTGGTCGAGCTGGCCGTCGACCACGCGCGCATGCACGACCATCTCGGCGACGGTGCCGGACTCCCGTGCCCAGTCCGCGAGACAGTCTTGCTGGATGGCGACCAACGCATCCCAGGCGGATCGATTGAAGGCAACTCGCGCTTCGATCGGTAGCGGCGCCGGCGTAGGCGCCGCGGCGGGCGCGGGCTGTGCTGTCGGAATGGGACGCGTCGGGACGGGACGCGGCTCCGGCGAGGGGTGGGGTCGTGAGGTCGGGAGTGCCGGGGCACGTGCTGGCCGCTTGGACACGGGCTGCGGACGGCGGGACTCAGGCTCGGTCGATGGCCGCGTCCACGACAGCAGGCCGAGCGCGAAGAGCCCCGCCAGCGCGGCGACGAGCCACTTGGTCCACGGTCGATCCATGACCCGTGGCATATTCCGGTGAGCAGTGCACATCGAGGAGCGATGGGATGGCGCGACCGCTCACGCCGGCGGAGCAAGAGTGGCTGAAGCGATACGAGCCGGGAGAGTGGCCCCGGCCGTCCGTGACGGTCGACCTCGCTGTCTTCACGGTACGAGACGCTGACCTCAAGGTCCTGCTCGTGCGTAGGAAGGAGCCGCCGTATGCAGGCCTCTGGGCGCTGCCGGGTGGGTTCGTGAGGGTCGGCCCCAGCCGCTCCGACCAGGGCGAAGATCTCGATGCCGCCGCGCATCGGGAGCTCGAAGAGGAGACGGGCCTTCGTCGAGGCACGGTGTTTCTCGAGCAGCTGCGCGCCTTCGGAGCGCCGGGGCGCGATCCGAGGATGCGGGTGATCTCGGTGGCCTACGCCGCGCTGGTGGCTCCGGAGCAGGCGATGGTCGTCGTCGGAGGGAGCGATGCGGCCGAGGCGCGCTTCTTCAGCGTCGGCCAGGATCTCGACGCGAGTGCCTTGGCGTTCGACCACGAGCAGGTCCTCTCCTGCGCCGTACAGTGGATTCGACGGCGCCTGAATGACTCGGCGGTCGCGTGCGCACTCGTTCCAGAGACGTTCACCGTCGCTGAGCTTCGCGCGGTCCACGAGGCCGTCCAGGGTGCGACGCATGACCCCGGCAACTTTCGCAGGCGCTTCAAGCGTATGGTGACGGACGGCCTGATCGTGCAGGCTCCCGGCAGGCGCCACACAGGCACAAAGCCTGCGCGGGTCTACCGCTTCGCCCCGGCTAGAGGAGAGGCATGAACGACGCTGGCTCGCTGGCTGCATGCTCACGGAGAGACCGATGACCACGTGGAGGGCTCGGGTCCTCACACCCGCTTCTCCCACCGAGGTTCGGTGGCTCGACGACGCTGCGGTCGTTCACGAGCACGGACGCTTCACAGAGATCGGCCCCTATGATGGACGCCCGGTGGACGAGGACCTGCGACCGGGGGTCCTGCTGCCCGGCTTCGTCGACGCCCACGTGCACTTTCCGCAGACGCGCATCGTCGGGAGTGCGAGCGGTCCTCTCCTCGACTGGCTTGAGCGAAGCACGTTTCCGGAGGAGGCGCGGTTTGCGGATGTTGGTCATGCAGCGGCGGTGGCGGAGCACTTTGTGCAGCGCCTGGCTGCCGCGGGCACGACCCTGTCCTTTGCCTACGGCTCGGTTCATGCCGAGGCCGCGGAGGCGCTCTTTGCCACGCTCGCTCGTGCAGGCCTGCGCGCAATCGCCGGCCCCGTCCTGATGGATGCACACAGTCCGGAGCCGCTGCTGCGAAGAGTCGAGCGGGCTCTGCCCGATCTCCTGGGTCTGGTCGAGCGGTGGCATGGGCACGATGGCCGGCTCGAGGTCGCCGTGATCCCCCGGTTTGCACTGTCGTGCACGCCGAGGATGCTGCGCGAGGCTGGTCGCCTGGCCGCAGAGAATGGGCTTTGGGTGAGCACGCACCTGTCCGAGAACACCGTGGAGTGCGAGGTCGCCTGCGAGCGCTTCGGAGCCAGAGATTACCTGTCGATCTACGAGGATGCAGGGATGCTCACGGAGAGAAGCGTCTATGCGCACTGCATCCACCTGTCCGACGACGAGTGGTCGCGCTTCGCTGCAGCCGGTGCGGTCGTGGCCCACTGCCCGGACTCGAATGACTTCCTCGGCAGCGGTGGGATGCCCGTCGGTGTAGTGCGAGGGCGAAGTATTCCGCTCGCCATCGGCACGGACGTAGCCGCGGGACGCTCCTTTCGCGTCCCTCGGATTCTGTCTTCGGCCTACGACAACGGCCTGCGCTGCGGGGTGACGCTGACTCCCGAGGAGCTGCTCTGGATGGGGACGCGAGGCGGTGCTCTCGCCCTCGGTCATCCGCAGGTGGGGGCGCTCGAGGTGGGACTCGAGGCCGATGCCTGTCTGTTCCTTCCTCCTCCCTGGTCCGAGGATGCCGCGGCGGTGCTGGCGTCGCTGATCTTCGATCACGACGCTCGGCCGATGGCGCGCACCTGGGTCCGCGGCGAGCAGGTCTGGCGGGCACCGGGCGCCTGACGCGGCAGCTCGGCAAGCTAGGGGGCTACGCGGTGCGTCATGCCTGCGGCTGCGTGAGCGACGTCCCGTGTGATGGAGCCCCTTCGGACCATGTCTCTGAGGCAGCGCTCCATCGGCATCATGCCGTCGGCAGCGGCGGTCTGAATCGCGCTCAGCAGCTGCGCCGTTCGTCCGTCTCGGATGAGGTGCTGCACGGGGCGTGTGCCTCGCAGGACCTCCATCGCAGCGATGCGGCCACTCCCCGATGCACGAGGCAGCAGCTGCTGGGCGATCACGGCCTGCATGCAGTCTGCAAGCTGCACGCGAATCTGGTTCTGTCTCTCCGGAGGGTAGGCGTCGACGATGCGCTCGATGGCGGAGGGCGCCGTCCGAGCATGAAGGCTCGTGAGGACGAGGTGTCCGGTCTCGGCCGCCGTCAGCGCGAGCTGGATGCTCTCAGGGTCTCTCATCTCACCGATCAGCAGGACGTCGGGGTCTTCTCGGAGGGCATCACGGAGACCACTGGGGAAGTCTCGGACGTGACGACCGAGCTCACGCTGACGGACGAGCGCGCCGTGTCGGGGCAGCTCGTAGGTGTACTCGATGGGGTCTTCGAGGGTGATCAGCAGGCCTCGTCGGAGGCGGAGGGCCTCCTGGGCGAGGGCGGCGAGGGTCGTGGACTTCCCGGAGCCGGTCGGTCCGGTGACGATCACCAGCCCGTTCTTGAGGCGAGCCAGGCCCGAGATGTCGACCGGTAGATCGAGCTCTCTCAGGCTAGGGGCGCGCCTTCGGAGCACGCGCATCGCCGCTGCAAGGCCCGTGTCACACACGTACATGTGGAGTCGAAGCCTGGTGCCCGCGACGGTCACGGCACGGTCGACACCGACCCCCGAGGCCAGCTGCTGGCGCGCCTCCTCGTCGAGCTGTTCCCTCAGCAAGACGCTCACGTCTCCAGGGGTGCCCTCCAGAGACTGCAGCGTGCCGTCGACACGAACGCTTGCTGGCTCTCCGTCTGCGAGGTGAAGGTCGGAGGCCCCCAGCGCGAGGACGTGCTCGACCAAGGCCTCGAGCTGCCGGCTAGCTGGCTCGTGGGCTCGCGGACTTGGCAGCGCCGTCGGTGGAGGGGAGGGCGCTGGTGGGGCCATGTCGACGGCAGGTGGAGCGGCCGGGGGAGGGGTGGCCTCGCCGTCCCTCGGATGGGAGGAGGGGGGCGGCTCGGGCCGCCGGCGAAAGCGGGCTTGTGAGGCACCCAGCTCGACCTCGAACCGTCCGAGACCGCTGGGGGAGTAGTCGAAGCGTGAGGTCTCTCCCTGGGCGATCTCGGCCTTCCGCTCGGCCGTCAGGAGGTCACCGAGCAACAGGTCGTACATGGCGTCGTCGACCTGGGGAAAGAACAGCCGGAGGGGGCCGCCGCTGCGAAGCAGGCGAGGTGGGTTGCCGGGGGTGAGGATGAGCTCGTCGCCTTGATGCTGCGACAGCATGCGGAGAAGGGTGTCGACCTGAGCCATGCGTGACCTCCGGCGGGACCCTATGCAATGTCGGTGCCGGCTCGTCTGGCGGCTAGAGACGTGGCTTCCGCTCGAGGGTGTGACAGCGCGTCACTCGGTCGCCTCAGCCGACGCTGTCGAGCGACATCGTGTCGAGGTCCCGGCTGACTGTCCGCGGCGAGACCCCCAGAGCGGTCGCGTAGTCCGCGGCTGTCGGTCGGGCGCCCTGTGCGGTGGCGTCTGCGACGAGCTCCATGAGGACGCTGCGTCGCTCTGATGCGCTCTCGTGAGGCCGAGGCCTCCAGACGACCGAGACCGCAGCGCCAGCGGCGTCGCGCACGCTCTGCCGACAGTGACCGGGCATCACGGGCCAGTGCGCTGGATACCGCTGCCGGTGTCTCACGATGGCGAAGGCAAGAGACCTCCAGGTCCCCAGCCAGCTGGCCCGGTGGGCGGGGGCTCGCCGCGCGAGAGAGGCCTCGAGGGCGGTCTCGGCGGCGTCGAGGGCAGCGCTCGACAGGTCGCCCAGTGCGACCCGGGTCGACCAGGCCTCCAGGTGCGAGCCGGCGTCGGGAGTGAGGACCTGACGCGCGAGACCCAGGCGCCCCTCCGCGGCGAGAACCTTTGCGCTCACCCATGCGGGGGGGCTCACAGCGGCGGAGAGCGCAGCCCGTGCTCTCCGTGGGTCTCCTCGATCAGCGGCCAGTGCTGCGATCAGGTACGGAGATCGCGCACGCTCCAGGGCGGCGAGCGTCCGACCCGAGCGCGCGAGTGACGCCGCTGCGAGGTCCGGGTCCGGTCCGTCGATGGCGGCTGCGTCGCCGTTCGCCAGCGCGAGGGCCTGCCAGAGCTCCGGTGCGCTCCACGCTCCGAGGTGTCGGCTCGCCAAGACAGGGTCGTCCTCGGCCAGGGCGACCCTCGCGAGGCCGTCCCGATGCCGCTGCACCTCGCCCGGCCAGGCTCCTGCGTGGTGGAGCAGGGCTCGATGCACGGAGCGCGCCGAGGCCGTGTCGCCCTGCTCCAGCAAGACCTCGGCCAGACGTGCGCCTGCCTGGGAGCGCTCGACGGGCGAGAGCTCCGAGGCCAAGACCTGAGGCAGAGGCCCCTCGGGCAGGGGAGGCTGGGGGGACGCGGATGGAGCGTCGAGAGGAGTGTCGACCAGGGCCGGACAGGCGGGACGCGGTCCGTCTGCTGTCTGGACCAGCCATCCCTCGGCGAGGGCTCTGTCGGTGCTCATGCTGGCTGACCGCGCGACGGCGAGCCAGCCGCTGTGCCAGGGGGGGCCACCCTCGAGGGCGTCGATCACCAGCGCCGGACGTCCACCGGACCAGCGATGAACCGCCTCGGCGTGCTCGTCGCTGCCGGTGATCTCACGCGCCAGGTGCCGCACGCCGGGAACACTCAGAGGCATGAGCTCGACGGTGGCCAAGGCGTGGCTCCAGGTACCTACATGGACGACCCAGGCCGCCTCACACAGCTGTGCGGCTGCGGCTCGGGCCGATGGGCTGGCGTCGGTGTCGAGGAGCAGAATCGTCGGTCGGGTGCGCGCGACGGCCCGCACTGCATCGATGGGGTCGCTGGGACTCTGTGCGAGCGCGAGTCGCTCCCTGGCATCCATGTCGAGCGATGCGAGCACCGCACGCGAGAAGGGCTCGCTCGTCGCTCGAATGGCCCAGAAGCCACGCCAGCGAGCGGCACGGGAGGTCGCCTCCAGGATCCGGGTTCGCCCAGACCCGCGGGGTCCCAGGAGCGCGACCGGAGTGCGGGTTCCGTGCTGCGCGCGCTCCATGAGGCTCCTCAGCGTCCCCACCGCCGCTTCTCGATCGACGAGCGGCAGGCGATGGGCCGCGGGCACCGGTGGCGGCAGGACGGGCTGCCGTCGGAGCTCTCGGACGATGACCAGCGTGGCCATGTCGGGCTGATCGCCATGCTCGAGCAGCAGTCGCTCCCGGAAGCGGCGAAAGAGCTCCAGTCCGTCCGCGCGGCGCCCTTGGAGCGCGAGGATCTGGAGAAGCTCACGGACGGCGGACTCGCGGAGCGGTGCGCGCGCCAGCAGCTGTCTCGCGACCCCCTCGGCCTCGGCCGGCCGGCCTGCCATGCGCAGCGCAGAGGCCAGCGCTCCAAGCGCCCACTCCAGGCTCTCCTCTACGGCGTCGCGTGTCGGATGGAGCCACTCGGCCACGACACCCGGCGCGAGGGAGCCCGTGTAGGCGCTTCGAATCGTCTGCAGCGCTTCCAGATCTTCCGGGAGGGCTCGAGCCTTGCGCAGAGCGGCTTCCCAGGACCCCAGGTCGACCTTTGCTGTGAGGTGAAGCATCTCGCTGTCGGCGACGATGAGCTCCGGGCCCCAGAGGCTACGAGCACGACTCAGTGTCTCCGAGAGTCGTCGGCGACCCTTGTTGACCGGTTGATCGGGCCAGAGGTCGGTCGCCAGACGCGACCGCGCGACCGAGCCTCGCTCCGCGATCGCCAGGCGCACGAGCAGGAGGCGTCGAACGTCCGTCGGAATGTGCAGAGGGCCATCCGGTCCCTCGAGCGACAGTCCTCCGAGAAGGCGCACGCGGAACACGTCAGTCCACCACAATCAGCTCGGGGGGGTGCGCGAACAGGTCCAGCTGGTCGTGATCGACTGCATCGTGAACCAAGATCCGAAGCTCGACAGTTGCGCCAGCCCAGTCGGGGCCGGCCGGCCTGAACTGGCTGCCCACGATCGGCACCACCCAGTCGCCGGTACCCAGTCCTCCGGTGCGCCTCGACTCGTGGTGAGGCCCGTCCCCCCAGAGCGTGCCGAGAGGGGCGAGCAGACCTGAGCCCCCCTCGTTCCGGATGGGCATGAAGGCCATCGAGCTGCGGACGTTCACGTCATGGGACACGGCGACGGTCGCCCCCCCGTCGCAGGTCGCGACCGCGTAGCCATCCGCCGCGAGTCCATTCCAGGTCTCGACGTCACGACGTGCAGGGCGCTCACGGATCGCGCCGCCCATGGTTCGCCACGTCAGGGTGTCCACCTCGCCGTCACAGGCGAGTGGGGCGAGGACCACGCTGAAGAGGTCGTCATCCGGCCCGCTCGTTCCCAGTGAGGCCACGACATCCACGACGACGCCCTCGAGCCCCTCCCAGCGGGTCAGCTCTCGGGTGATCGCGCCGGGCTGGCCGCAGACATCGACGGACCAGGTCTCCTCGGTGGTGACCCAGCGACGGTGTGGCGCGAGCAGGACCTCGCTGCTCAGCAGGGCGGCCACCCGAGTGCCGTCCGCACACTCGACGAACGGAGCCTGCAGCGCGACTGGCGCAGGCGCATCCGCCTCGGTCAGGCTGCCCTCGGACACCTCAGGGGCAACGACGACCGACCAGGACGACACACCCTGGGGGGATGCGTCGACGACAGCCTCGATCTCGACCATCTCTCGATCATCCTCGACGTAGAAACTAGTCTCCAGGGGGATGATGTCGCCGGAGGGGCCGGTCAGGCCGAGGGGATCGTCGGTGTCTGGCCAGAGTGCGGCGGGCTGGCGGTGGTGGAGCAGGGTCGAGCCCGAGGACGCGCGTGGGTTGACGACCAGGACCTCCCCAGGGGCTGCGACCAGGGCCGCAGCACGGCTTGCCGCCTCGGTCGACGTGTCGAGGGCAGCATGAGCTTGCGCGGACCCGGATTCGATGCGGTCGGGATGCAGGGTCGGTGCCGCGAGACCGTAGTTGGTGGTGGAGAGTGCGAGCAGGCGGCTCTCCAAGGCGGACTGCAGCAGCTCGGCCACCGCCTCGTCCTCAGGTGCGAGCAGCGTAGCGACGGCGTCGAGCTGCCGTGCGTGCTGCACGATCGCGAAGAGCTCCTGGTTCCAGTTCTTCTCGGCCCACGACTGGAAGCCGTCGCCGGTGCCGTCCGCCACGTCGCCAGGGAGAGGGTGCGCCCCCCTCGGCTCGTGGCTCTCCAGGTAGCGGTCGATGGTCGTCCACTCGACGAAGGGCAGTGCCCTGGCTGCGACGATCTCGCGGTCGAAGTTCTCCCAGGTCTCTGCATCGGCGTCGAAGTGAATCACCAGCAGGGTGTCCTCGGCATAGCGATCGTGAAGCTGCTGGGCCCAGCCTGCGAGGCCGCCGTGGTCGAGGACGTCGGCGTGATGCCAGACCGGAACCGCGACCATCGACGCGTCGGATGCCGGATCGGTGAGATCGAAGGGGGAGAAGGCCTCGATGCCCTCCAGGTCGACATCCTGTCGCAGCGCAGTGAAGCCATTCGCCGCGTAGAAGAGCGTGACCCAGTCGATGCCGAGGGAGGGGTACCAGGACAGATGGTCCGGCCCGAACATGCACTCTTGAGGCTGAACGCCGGGAACCATCTCGCCGAAGGCCAGGGTGTTGCTCGTCCGCCCCCGCTCGACCGCCTCGGTGAACTCAGCGAGGCTCGATGCGGCCATGGCAGCGTTGTTCCAGCTCATGAGGCGGACATCGTCGCGGCCGTCCGCGACCCGCTCGGCGATGTGGGCGAGCACGTCGGGTGCGTGCTGGGGCATCCACAGGTCTGTGGTCCACGCATTGTCGCTGTCCCAGTCCGCTCGCACCTCGGGATGATTCTCGAGCCAGGTCAGGGTGCGCCTCATGACATCGATATCTTGACCGAAGCCGTCGTCGTCTGGGGAGTCTCCGCGGTACGAGTGGTAGTAGTTCACGTGGTGGGACAGGGCGATGTGGACGGTTCCAGCTTTGCTCTCTGGAGCAGGGTCGCCTCGTCCGGGCAGGGTCTCGACCACCTGTCCGCCCCACGTCACGCCCCCCGATGGCGCGACCCCTGCTGCGGCGTGCTCTGTGAGCGTTGCGGTCCATGAGCTGCCGTCCTGCGCCCACAAGCCCCGACTCGCGGAGGCGACCTGCAGCCCCGCTGGACCCCAGGCGAGGTCGACCACGTCGGACGGTCCGCCGAGCGGAGTCCAGGTGTCGTCGGAGCGCACGAAGCTGCCTCTGTCCATGGTCCCGACGTATAGAGAGCCATCTTCGCCGAAGGTCGTACTGGTCGCGTGGTCGGAGGGGAGGCCTGAGCTGATGTCCTCCCAGGTGTCTCCGCCATCGCTGGAGCGGAAGACCGTGCCACTCAGCGTCCCGTCGAACGCGGCCGGCATGATCCCGGAGGGTAGCTGGGCGGTCGCCACGACGGTGTCATCCGAGGCGGCGATGTCGGTGAACAGGATGGCGACACTGCCGCTCGCTGTCGTGCCGGCGAGGGACCAGGTGGACCCGGCGTCGTCGGAGTAGAACACGCCACCGACCGTGGCGAGCCAGGCGCGCCCGTCGTCGTCACTCGTCATCGACAAGGGGGTCGGGAGGGCGCGGTTGCCGGCGAGTCCGAGGAGCGGATTGGACAGTCCCTCCGACGACGGAGTCCAGCCGGTCGGAGTGGTGCGGAACAGGCCCTTCCCGTTGACATGGGCGAACACGGTGTCGCCGAGCTCTCCGAGGAACACCACAGACCCCGGCGGGAGCTCATCGACGGGGATCACGGAATCGCTGTCGATGATGCGGGTGATGGTGCGGCCGAGGGCGACCAAGGCACCCGTCTGTGTCGGCGCGAAGGCGCTGACGGGACCCTCGAGCGTGCGAGTGGGCGCGAGGTGAGCCGTGGGTGACGATGGAGCAGCCGGACCTTTGATGGTCTGTCCGCTGCAGGCGAGGAGGAGCAGGGTGAGCAAGGGGGCCTCAGGTGGGCTCGGCGTCGTGCCAGCGGGAGGCGGCTGCCCGACCTTCGCGCCAGACTGCCTGGAGCTCCGGCGGGCCGTCGTCGGTGAGCAGCGCACCGTCCGCGCAGGGCGGGAAGATGTGGGCGAGGTCGTGGACGGTGGTTGTGGAGCAGCGGCGAACGATGTGTCGTCTCTGTAGGGAGCCCGGGCGCTCGAGTCCGGCTGCACCGACCAGCTCGGCCACGGCCTGAACGGTCTTGCTCTGGAAGGACCGCACGCGCAGGGCCTTCGTCGAGACGTTCAGGCCCTTCATCAGCTCTGCATCTTGCGTCGCGATTCCGGTCGGGCAGTGGTTCGTGTTGCACTTGAGAGCCTGGATACAGCCCAGGGCGAACATCATGGCCCGGGCCGAGCTGCAGGCATCGGCGCCGAGTGCGAGCTGCCGGATGACGTGAAAACCCGTGGCGATCTTGCCTGCTGAGAGGATGCGAATCCGAGAGCGGAGGCCCGCGCCCCGGAGTGCATCGTCTAGCAGGGTCAGCCCCTCGTCCAGCGGTGTGCCTACGCGGTCACTGAACTCCATGGGCGCTGCGCCCGTGCCGCCCTCGGCGCCGTCGACGCTGATGAAGTCAGGAGTCAGGTCGAGGTCGAGCATGGCGTGCACGAGGGCCATCAGCTCGACGGGGTCGCCGACGCAGAGCTTGAACCCGACGGGCTTCCCTCCAGAGAGCTCTCGCAGCTGTTCGATGAAGCGAAGGAGGCCGTGCGGTCCTCGGAAGGCCGTGTGCGCGGGGGGAGAGATCACGTCCTGTCCGAGTGGTACGCCGCGGATCGTGGCGATCTCGGGAGTGACCTTGGCGGCCGGCAGGATCCCGCCGTGCGCCGGCTTCGCGCCCTGTGAGAGCTTCAGCTCGATCATCTTGACCGACGGGCGAGTCGCATTGCTCCGGAAGGCCTCTGGATCGAACTCTCCATCCAGTGTGCGGCATCCGAAGTAGCCGGTCCCGACCTGCCAGATGAGGTCGCCGCCCTGCAGGTGGTGGGGCGCGATGCCGCCCTCGCCCGTGTTGTGGGCGAACCCGCCCATGCGGGCTCCCTGATTCAGCGCCATGACGGCGTTCCGGGAGAGGGAGCCGTAGGACATGGCGGAGACGTTCAGGAGGGCGAGGTCGTAGGGCTGCGTGCAGCGGGGGCCACCGACCCGGACACGAAGGTTCTCCTCGGGCACGGCGGCAGGGTAGAGGGAGTGCCTGAGCCACTCTGCGCCGAGCTCATAGTAGTCGTCGCGCGTGCCGAAGGGGACCGTGTCGGAGGCTTCCTTCGCGCGCTGGTAGACGACGCTGCGGTCCTCGCGGTCGAAGGGCCGACCGCCTGAGTCGGATTCGACGAAGTACTGTTGGATCTCCGGTCGCACAGACTCCAGGATGTACCTCGCATGACCGAGGACGGGGTAGTTGCGGAGGAGGGCGTGATGGGTCTGCTGCATGTCGGCCCACCCGCGCCAGGCGAAGGCTGTCCACGGCAGCAGCAGGAGCCACAGGGGCCACCAGAGCCAGCCGCCTGCGAACAGGGCCACGCCAGAGGCGACTGTCGTGCGTACGAAGGCGGTGCGGGACCAGTGCTCGAGGAAGTCGGGCACGCGTTGGTACGTCGCGCCCGAGGGCGCGGGGGGCGATGGCTTGCTCATGAACGTATGGTCGCAGCGCCGAGCCAGCGGGTCAACGACGAGGCGACGGTCCGAGTGCAGGGGCGGGGTGCTCAGGCCTCGACGGCGTCGAGGGGCACGAGGGACACCGGGTCGTCGGGAGGGCGCAGCCAGCTGTCGTGTCTGGCTCGCGGCAGGAGGCGCCAGCGCTCGGAGCCAGCCAGGGTGAGAGGAGCGCCTGGCTCGCTGGGGAAGGACAGGAGTGACCAGCTCTCCAGGCGTTCTTCGCCATGCTGGGCGACACACTGGAGTCCGGGACGGGGTGGGTACTCGTCGTCGAACAGCGCCAGATGGATGAGCGCGACGGACTCGGCGGGCGTTCCGTTGCTGGCGATGGCTCGGATCGCATCGTCCAGAGAGAGTGGAAGGTCGTCTCCGACGATCCACGACTCCCAGTCCCGCCCAGAGACCCTGACGATGACCGAGCCATGAACACGCCCCGAGAGGAGGTCCTCCAGGGTGAGCGCAGCCGCGAGGTGAATCAGCGTCCTGGCATCTGTCGGGATGCGCGCCGAGTCGGGCAGAGAGCCGAAGGCGGCCCAGACCTCCGAGAGCGGGTCGGGTGGTCCGAAGCGTCCTGCGCGACCGCGTGGACTGCGAGCGCACCATGGCTTGAGAAGCTCGGGCAGGGACTCCAGGTCTTCGGTCTCCAGCGTGGTCGTCCAGGACTCGTCGGGCAGACTGAGGCCGGACCGCGGGTGGCGCGTGAACGGAAGGGTGGCCGCCCACCAGAGCGTCTTTGGCGGGCTGGCTGCGTGGAAGAGGAGTGCCCGAGAAGGGCGCTCGGGTGCGGCGAGGGTGGCGATCACGAAGACGTGGCTCGCCTCCCGGGCCAAGAGGGCCACTGTGGCGCCTGGGTCGAAGCCGGGGTCGTCGCGCGACAGGCTCTCGAGATCGAGCACGTCGAAGTAGCGGCCTGTGATTCTCACGAGCCGCGGGGCGGGTGCGCCTGTGTAGATCACCTCGTCCCGGACGACGCTCATCAGCCAGTCGCGCACGTGCTCTCGATCTCGAAAATCGAGGCTCTCAGGCAGGCACCGGCGGACGAGACGGGTGGGCATGGTGACACGCTACCACCCGGCGTTCGGTGGCGTTCAGTCCAGCTGACATCTCGCCACCCGAATCGTACCGGGTGTGCCGGTGCCCTCCGGCTCCTCTCGAAATGCGACCCAGAAGGTGTCGCCATCAGTGCCTAGAGCAGGACGTTGTTCACCGCCGCCCTTGCCCCACACCCTGTGGGGCGGGTGAAGGGGGGCGGCGGACCGCATGTCGAAGGTCTGCAGGTAGACCCGACCTTGGGTGGGGGCTGGCTCGACATCGAAGGCGACGACGGCGCGCCCCTGCAGCATCTGGACGACAGGCTTGTCTGCGCGCCCGTCGTCGAGAAGGAGGGGGGGATGGGGAGGAGCACCGCTGGGCCGCAGCTGCAGGAGGCTCACTCGCTCTGGTCGGTCTTCGCGCCAGGTGATCGCGCGGTCGGCACCCGCAGCGGCGACCATGGGTCGAGTCGCGACGGTGTCTGTGGTCCAGATGGGCAGCCGGGTCAGCTCACCTCCCTGCTCGTCCAGCTCGGCCAGCCACACGGTGCTGCTCACGATGCCGTCATCGCCGCTCTCCCTGGCGACCCAGACCACGGCCGCACCGCGGTCGGTGCTGGTCACGTCGGGTGGAGAGCCGCCCGCTAGGCCAACGTCGAGCTCTGTGCGGGGCTGCACGACACCGTCCGGCGTGACCCGAACGAGTCGATACCGAGCGGTCTCGCCCCCCTCGAGGCGGTCGCTGCCGAACCACGTGGCCACCACGCTGCCATCGGGCAGCGATGCCAGATCAGGGGCCTCGAGGCGCTCGCCCTCCGGAGTGGCCTCCAGAAGGACCGTGTCGCCATCTCTCTCCAGCGAGGCATCGAAGCGCGCCAGCTTCACGCCCTCGTCGTCGGCCCAGCCGATCCAGAAACGCCCACCGGCCGCGACGATGTCCGGCCGGCATGGGACATCTTCCGGGCACATCGTGAAGCGCTGAAACTCCGAGAGCGCCATGCCGCTCGGGTCGAAGAGTCGCAGATAGGCGCCGGGTGGGTTGGTCTCCTCGTCCCATGTGACGGCGAGAGTGTCGCTCTGGTCGAGATCGAGGGCGGGATGATGCTGTGGGCTGCGCAGCGCGTCGGGGGTGACTTCCCACACGTCGAGCACGGTGAGCCCGGTCGGCAGGGAGGCCTGCGAAGACCCTGACCCACGGTCTCCGCCCTCACCACCGACACACCCGAGCAGCAGTGCGAGCAGGACGATGTGCACCGCAGCACCGTAGCCGCAGCTGCCGCAGCTGTCATGGGTGAGCAGTCAGATGCCTATGAG
>PKDJ01000106.1 GCA_002862545.1 Pseudomonadota bacterium | reverse complement strand
CCCCCCCCCCCTCGCTCACGCGGCATCACACAGGTCCGGGCGTCACGGTCGTGGTGCGCGCATTCGATGGCCCCCAGCCGCCCCCGACGCCCCACAGTCCCTGGCAGAGGCGGTCCTCGCACCTGCCGACCGAGGCCCAGGTTAGGCCACCTTCATGGCCACCGTTCTCATCATCGATGACGACCGCTCGCTGCGCGACATGCTCGCCATGGCGCTCGAGGACGCGGGGCATGATGCCCTCACCGCCCCGGACGGCATCGTCGGCGAGCGACGCATCGAGCGACTCGAGCCCGACCTGGTCGTCAGCGACGTGAACATGCCGGGGCGAGACGGGTTCTCGCTCTGCCGTCGCATCCGGGAAGCCGGCAACGAGGTCCCGGTCATTCTGCTGACCGCCCGCGACAGCGAGATCGATGAGGCCCTCGGGCTGGAGCTGGGCGCAGACGACTACGTGACCAAGCCGTTCAGTACGAGAGTGCTGCTGGCCCGAATCTCCTCTCTGCTGCGCCGCGAAGCGGCCCGAGCCTCCAAGGCCGCTTGCTTCATCGAGGTAGGCGCGCTCCGCCTTGACGCCGATCGCATGCAGGCCAGCTGGAGTGGGATCCCGCTCCGCACCACGGTCACCGAGTTCCGCTTGCTGCAGGTCCTGGCTGGCCGTCCGGGTGTCGTGTACAGCCGAGCACAGCTGCTCGAGCGCGTTCGTGGCGATGACTCGGTCGTCGCAGAGCGTCTCGTCGACACCTACATCCGCCGACTTCGCCGCGCCTTCGAACATCTCGACCCCTCATTCCACGGCATCGAGACCGTGATTGGTGCCGGCTACCGCTGGCGCGACTGAGGACCGGATGCCACGAGCGCTCGACACCCGCATCAGGCCGCGCTCTCTTCGGTTTCGGGCCCTTGCAGTGGTGGTGCTCGTGGTGGTGCTGCCCATCGTTTGGGTCTGGGCCGCTGGGTTCGATGAAGCGAGTGAGCTGAGCCGACAGACACGAGAGCTCACGACCGTCGCGAGCGAGCTCGCGGGTGCTCCCGAGACGCTCGTGAGCTCCGCAGAGCGCCACCGCATCCGCATCCGCATCCTCGACCAACACTCGGTGACACACGATGTCGACCGGGAGCCAGACGATCCGTGGCACGCCCCGGTCTCCAGCCCCTTCTACGGGCCATCGGGCCCACCGGATCGGGCGACCGTGGACGCCGCCCTGCCCCCACTACCCGACAGGGTGGAGACTCAAGCGGCTCGACGCGACGGGACAGCGACGCACTGTGCCGTCTCCGAGGCGGGCTGGATGCTCGTCTGTGCAGCAGCCGCAGTGCTCCCCGACGGACGCATCGTCCACGTACAGCGCAGCTCGTCCCGGCTCATCAGGTCCCTGTACGCGGATCGCTACCCGCTGACGGCTGTGATGCTGGTCGTGCTTGGCATTGGTGTGCTCCTCAGCCTCTGGCTCGGCTGGCGCTTGGTCGGACCCATCGAGCACCTGCGCGACCAGGTCGTCGATCGGACCCGCGGTCGCGTGTCCACTGAGCCAGTCGTGCTCGACCGCGCAGACGAGCTGGGCGACCTCGCCAGCGCCTTCAATCAGCTCCTGAGCGCCCTGGAGATGCGCAGTCGCGCGAATGAAGCGTTCGCCGCAGACCTCGCTCACGAGCTGAAGAACCCCGTCGCCGCCGTCCGCGCAGCCGCAGAGGCCATGACCACCGATCACCCCCTGGAGGGCGAGCGACGCGAGCGACTCACACGCGTCCTCACAGACAGCAGTCACCGCATGCAGGTGGTGATCGACCGCTTCTTGGACCTCGCGCGAGCGGAGTCCGGACTCCTCACTGCCGAGCGGGAGTCCATCGACGTCCGGGACCTCCTCGAGGCCATCGCTGCACCGCTGCGCGCGGACCCTCGCTTCGCAGACCTCACCATCTCGATCGCGTGCCCTTCTGCCGAGATCACTGCAGCGCCGGAGCGCCTCGAGACCGCACTGCGCAACCTGATCGGCAACGCCGCCTCCTTCGCCAAGAGCCGCATCGACATTCACGGCTCTGTCGGGAAGCGGAAGGTCACGCTGTGCATCGAGGACGATGGCCCGGGCATCCCTGCAGACGAGCTACCCGCGATCTTCGACCGCTACTACACGACTCGGAACACGGGCACCGGACTCGGCCTGGCTCTCGTGCGGGCCATCGTCGAGGCACACGAGGGATCGATCGAGGCGGAGAGTGGGACCGACGGCGGAGCATGCTTCACGCTCCACCTGCCGCTCACCTCCGGAGAGTGACACCCGCCGCGCGCCGCCGCCGAGCTCGCTAGCCGGAGGCTCCGTCGATCGCCTGCTCGGCCATTCCGAGACCCCAGACGGGTGACCAGAGACCGCCCGTGGACTTCATCTGGCCACGCAGCCGCTTCCACAGACCCGCCTTTCGCTTCGCGAAGGCCTCGTCCTTGAACACATTGCGCGTCTCGCCAGGATCGTCCTCGAGATCGTAGAGCTCGGGTGCTTCCCACACGCCGTGGTAGCTGATCAGCTTGGCCTTCTTCGTGCGCACACCGAGCACGGTCGGACACTGTGGAAAGGCACGCTCGAAGAAGTACTCGTAGAGGAAGGCGTCCCGCCACTTCGTCTCTCGGCCCTGCAGCAGAGGCATCAACGACTCCCCGTGCATGGTCTCCAGAGGACCGAAGCCCGCCGCATCAAGGATGGTGGGGGCCACGTCGATGTTGAGGACGAGGTCCGACGAGGTGGTCTTCGGCCCGATCATCCCAGGCGCCCACGCGAGCAGGGGAACGCGGATGGACTCTTCGTAGAAGCACCGCTTGTCGAGCACACCCCGCTCACCGGTCATGAAGCCGTTGTCGCTCGTGTAGAGCACGAGCGTCTCTTCATCGAGGCCCTGCTCCTCCAGGGTCGCGAGAATCCGACCGATGCCCTCGTCGACGCTCAGGAGGGTCCGATGGTAGTCGCGGTACCAGTCTTCGAAGCTATCCCAACGACCATTATAGAGCTTCTCCGCACCGAAGAGACTCTCACGCATCCGGCGAAGCCACTGTGGACGCCCCTCGTAGGCCTCGTCGGTGTCGGGCAGCGGGCGCGGCACGGGTGCATCCGCGAAGGCATCGGCGTGCCGCGGCGCCGGCTCGAACGGCGCATGGCACGCCTTGTGAGCAACCACCATCGCGAATCGCTCGCCCTTCTTTCGCGTCTTGAGCCAGCTCACCGCCTGATCGGTGACGAGATCAGTGACGTAGCCCTCGACCGGCGTCAGCTCTCCGTTGACGTTGAACGCCTTCTCCTCGGGCTCCCCCTTCTCGCCTGGGTAGACGTAGCGCCCCTGGCCCGGAAAGCTGACCCAGTGATCCCAGCCCGGCCGCGGGGAGGCATTCCGCCCCCCCATGTGCCACTTGCCCACGTAGGCCGTGGTCACGCCGGCCCGCTGAAGCAGCTGGTTCCACGTGGGCACGTCGGCTCGAAGCTCAGCCTTATTGTTCACGACCCCGTGGGCATGGGCGTAGAGCCCAGTCAGCATGGAAGCTCGGCTCGGGCAGCACAGCGAGGTGGTGACGAAGGCGTCGGTGAACCACGCACCCTCACTGCCCATCCGGTCCATGTTCGGGGTCTGGAGGAAGGGATGACCCGCCAGTCCGATCCCATCAGCCCGCTGATCGTCGACCAAGATCACGATCACATTCCGGCGAGGCCCCCCATGTGCCTCCACCGTCGGTAGTGGCGCCCTCTGAGGAGATGGCTCTGGCGGCTCGGGAGGCACCGGTACAGGGGGCACTGAAGGTGCCTCAGCCGGGGAGCAGCCCGCGAGGGTGGCAAGCCCAGCAGTCCAGAGCAGGTCACGGCGAGTAGGTCGGGACACGAGTCCTCCGTGGGCGGAGCCTACCTACGCAGCGGGCCGAGAGCCAGTACCGAGGCTGCTCAGCGCTCCAGCACCGGGAACGGACCGAGGACCCCCACCTCGCTGGGCCGGTCACCGTCGGTCTGATGCGTCACGGCCAGGTAGCCATGACCATGGAGGTTCGGCACCCAGGAGAGCCCCGTGACCTCCGCCTTCGCGGGCGCCGTCTGGACCCGCGTCAGCGTCTTCTCCAGCGTGTCGAAGTGCCACAGCATCGCGACATCGTGGCCGCGTGTGTCCTCGGCGATCATCAGCGCGCGATGGCCCGGGAGGTAGGCGAGGTTGTCGGGGTTCGCGAGGCCGTCGGGCGCGCAGCCCTTGCCCTGCAGCCGGCCGACGACCAGCCCCTCGAGCGACGTCGCCACGTGCGGAGAATCGATCGGCTGCCCGGTCGTGTCGACCTGCCCTGCCGCCAGGTCCAGCGCATACACTCCACCGCAGGGATTCTGGGGCAGCACGAGGTGGTCCGTGTCGGTCGGCTCTCCCTCGCCCGCGGCCGATCCGACGATGGCAGACAGGGCCACGTAGACGCGTCCCTCATCAGGATCGAACGCCATGCCCTCCCCCTTGACGAGCTCGGTCGTCGCTCCGAGCCAGGCGGCGTAGCGGCGGGTCTCGAGGCGAGACGCAGCCTTGTCCATCCCCTCCTTCAGCGTGAGGCACTCGGGCTCGGAGTTGGATGCGGTGACGACCCGCCGGCTCCCCTCCGGACAAGCTCCCTGCACCTCGGGAGCGACATCGAAGAGCTGGTCGAAGCGGGGGTCACGATCGAGCAGTTGCTCGAGCTCGGACTCGGTGGCGTGGCCCAGATCGACCCACGCCAGGCTCGCCCCGCCCCCAAGCTCGGTCGCAGTCTGCGTCAGCCGCGCGGCATAGAGCCGTCCGGCTGACAGGTCGTCGGCCTGATCAGCGACGAACATGAACAGGCCACCGTGCTGACGGGCATCATCGGTCATGTAGACGGTGCGACGGTCGGGCAGGACCACACCGATCTCGTGGCTGAAGCGGCCCATCGCACGGCGCTTGTGCACGCTGGGCTTCCCCTCCTCGTCGACCTCGATCTCGATCATCCAGCCGAAGTGGTAGGGACGCGCAACAGTCGGATCACCACCGTGGTAGCGATGGATCCGCGCCCAGTACTTGTCGATGGGTGCTCCGGGCTCGAACCCCCGTGCATCGGGCTCGAACTCCTCGGTACCGAGATGGGTGACCCACGGCGTGACCGAGCCAGCGCAGTTCACCCAGGTGCCGTCGACGGATCCGAAGTCGACCGGCTTGGTGGAGAGGGCCGTCAGCGTGCCGTCTGGCGCCGCAGCGATGTCGCTCAGGGCGACTCCTCCCGGCTGACACTCGAAGTGCGTCAGCCACCAGGCCCCACCCGCCTTGGGCAGGACACCGCTGAAGTCCGGATACCCGCAGACCCCGTCCGGCCCCGCGAGCCCGAGCCCACGGCTGTCGAGCAGGCGCCCGAAGGGCCATGAGCCCACCTTGGCTCCCACCTTCAGCAAGGGGCTCCACGACAGCGCGACGGCCTCGCCCCCGACCCATGCCGTCGTCGTGGTCGTCGGCTCCGTCACTCCGGCCTGCAGCGCCAGCGGCGCGAAGGCCAGGCGATCGTGAGACGGCGGTGAGGGCGGGGCCGGCGAGACCTCGACCTGCGGTACGTCGACCGATACCTCCGGCTCGGGCGTCGACAGATCGCACGAAGCCAGGTGCACGACTGCTGCTGTAAGGGTTACCGCCCTCGCCTTCCGCATCGGCCCTCCCGGCGGTGGAATGTACCCGCTGGGAGCCTCTGCCGTGCGAACAGCCGGGAGATCGCATGACGTACCGCGTGACGCTCATCGAAGGCGACGGGATCGGGCCCGAGGTCACAGGGGCTACCTGTCGCATCCTGGAGGCCGCAGGGGCTCCGGTGGAGTGGGAAAAAGTCCCCGCCGGGCTCGGTGCCTTCGAGTCACTCGGCCACCCCATGCCCGAGGCGGTGTTCGCGTCTCTTCGGAGCAATCGGGTGGGCCTCAAGGGGCCCCTCGCGACGCCTAAGGGCAAGGGCTATCGCAGCGCCAACGTCCAGCTGCGTCAGGGCATGCAGCTGTACACGGGCTGGCGGCCCGTGCTCTCCCTTCCTGGCGTGAAGTCCCGCTACGAGAACGTCGACGTGGTGGTGCTCCGCGAGAACACGCAGGGCCTGTACGCCGGAATCGAGCACGAGGTCACCCCCGGCACCGTCGTGAGCCTCAAGCTGTCCTCCCGCGAGGCCGGCGCGCGCATCGCCCGGTGGGCCTTCGACTACGCCAAGAATGCGGGGCGCAGAAAGATCACCGTCTGCCACAAGAAGGGCGTTCTTCCCCTGACGGACGGCGCCTTCGTCGACGCCTTCTGGCAGGTGGGCGCAGAGTATCCGTTCATCCAGCAGGAAGAGGCCGCACTCGACGACGTGTGCATGCGCCTCGCACAGGATCCATCCGAGTTCGACGTGCTGCTGCTCGAGAACCTCTACGGTGACATCATCAGCGACATCTGCGCGGGTCTCGTGGGCGGACTCGGGGTCGTGCCCGGAGCCAACGTCGGCGACGGCTGTGCGGTCTTCGAGGCCGTCCACGGCACCGCACCCGACATCGCGGGCATGGGAGTCGCCAACCCGCTCGCTGTGCTCCTCTCTGGCTGCCTGATGATGGAGTACATGGGCGAGCGAAAGGTGGCCAACCGCGTTCGCGACGCCGTCTCCGAGGTCCTCGAGGCCGGCACTCACGTCACCCGTGACCTCGGCGGCACAGCCAACACCGCCGAGTTCACCCAGGCCGTCATCGACGCGCTGTAGGAGGCCATCGTGAACCACGAAGTAACCCTGGTCCCGGGTGACCGACCCGAGCTCATGCCGCTGGTCCAGGACCTGATTGCCCGCGCCGGCGTCTCGATCACGTGGGACGAGCCAACCCCCTCGGCCACCCACGAGAGCCTCCTGGCCTCTGTCCGGCGCACCAAGTGCGCCCTGATGGGCTTTCAGCAAGGCCAGCGTGACGAGGGGCAGCTCCCGCCCTCCGTCGTCCTGCGCCGCGACCTGGGCCTCTTCGCCCAGCTACGTCCAGCCAAGCCCGTCGCAGGGCTCCCCTGCCGCTTCGCCGACACCGACCTGCTCGTCGTCCGCGAGACCACCGAGGATGTCTACGCCCACCTCGAGCACGAGTCGATCCCGAACGTCTACGAGAGCCTGAAGGTGACCACGCGCACCGCCTGTGAGCGCATCGCGCGCTACGCCTTCGAGCTTGCCCGGATGCAGGGTCGCAAGCGCGTGACCATCGTGCACAAGGCCAACATCATGAAGCTCTCCGACGGTCTGTTCCTGCGGACCGCCCGAGAGGTCAGCGCCGACTACCCCGACATCGAGACCAACGATGTGATCGTCGATGCGCTGTGCATGAAGGTCGTCCTCGATCCGAGCTGGTTCGACGTCCTGCTCTGCGGCAACCTGTTCGGCGACATCGTGGGCGACCTCGTCGCGGGCCTCGTCGGCGGACGTAGCAATGCGCCGGCCATCAACATCGGCGCAGACGGCACCGTGCTGTGCACGGCTGGCCATGGCTCCGCCAGCGACACACCGGACCTGCTGACGGTGCTGCTGCCCGCCCTCCACATGCTGCGCCACCTCGACGAGCCGGCCGCGGCCGAGCGCCTGCAGGCAGCCGTCGAGTCGGTGCTCCTCGGGGGCACGCAGCCCTGCTCGGTCGCGCCTGCGGACTTTGCAGCAAAGGTCGCTGAGGCGCTCTGAGGGTCACGCGAGACGGAAGCTCTCGATGTGATGAATCTCGGGCCGAGGCGCTGGCGCGTCGGGCGAGTGCACGTGCCCGTAGCGTACGTGCGCCGCCGCGGGGAAGTCGTCGAGCAGCGCGTTGAGGTGCCCCGGCTCGTTCTCGAAGGTCGCGATCACCTCGCCTCCGAGCGCAGCGATGGCCGCGTGCGCGGCTCGCTTGAAGGGCGCGTCACCGTCGCTCTTGCTCGGCTTGAGCTGGAGCGTCGAGCAGCCGTCGAGGTAAGGGAAGCCGAGCTTGATCAGGGACTGGACCGTCCCGAGACCCATCTCGGGAAGGTGCCGGGCCGTCAGGTAGTAGGCGAAGCCCCCCCGCTCGACGACCGCCCGCACGAACTCCACTGCTCCGGGGGCTGCCGTGTCGTGGCGAAGGTAGTCGCTGTCGAAGAAGCGCTCGAACCAGAAGCGGATCAAGGCCTCGTGCAGCTCCGGCGAATCGACGCCTCGCCGCCGCAGCGGCGCGCCCACGGCCCAGCCGAAGTCGGCTGTGGTGAGACCCGCCACCACCTCGGCGACGCTCGGATCCGGCCAGGCCTCGGCGACGAACTCGCGAAGGATGGCCAGGTGACGAGGTGCCGTCTCGATCAGGGTCGAGTCGAGATCGAACACGACGACCGGCAGGCGCCCAGAGGCCCGGGTGCGAGACACCCGGTCGAGAATCTCGTCGAGAATGGCCATCAGTCGTCGTCGTCCAGCAGCTCGTACTTGTTCTTGCGTCCCCCCATCATCCGCACCCCGGCGAAGCCGGCACCGCCGAGCCCGAGGAGCAGGAGAGCCGCCGGCCCGAGCACCATCGGCGACGTTGGGCGGTAGGTGACCCAGTAGCTCACCTGGTCGCCAACGGACGCGGGGTGCAGACCCGACCACTCGGACCCGGTGAGGGCCGCCTCGAGGTCGGCCTCGAGGGAGGCGTCTTCTGGATCTCCCAGCACCCAGGTGCGGGCCAGCCCCTTGTCGTAGGGCACCACGCCCACGACCAGACCGGGCCGGGGCTTGTAGACAAAGCCCACCCGGTCGTCGAGGTCGAGCATGCGAGCTGGCTCGACCGGTGCACTGCCGAACATCTTGGCTCGGATCAGCTCGTCGGCACCCGCGAAGCTGTGCTCGTCGACAACGCCGAGGAGCAGACCTCCCTGGCAGGTGACCATCACCTCGGGCTCGGGATTGGCCGGCTTGGGGCGCATCGCGACCCAGCAGGGCGTGAGATCTTCGAGCCCGAGCGTGCCGACGACCTTCATCGTGGCCTCGAGCTCGCCCTTCTGCGGCTCACGCCACAGGCCCGGAATGCGGGTCTCGATGCCCATGCCCTCGGCCTCGAGCACGAGGTCCGGCGGCGTGATCACAGCGGGGCTCCGAATCTCCGCGCGCTTGATGAGAGCCTTGCGAGCCTCCTCTGCGCGCTCCGCATGCTTCGGGATCGCGGCGACGGCCCAGTGCATGTTCTTGCCACCGATCTCGATGGTGGCGCCGTACATGTGAAGGTCGAGGCCCTTCTTGCCGACCTTCCAGGTCCAGTCGAGGAAGGCCGCGTCCATGCCCGCGACGCTGTGGGTCTCGGCCTTGACGAGCTTCGCGTCGAAGCCCTTCTCGGACGCGATCATGTCCTCGTAGACGGGCTGCCAGAGCTCGGCCTGATCACCCACCGGGGTCTGGAGCTCGGTCGCCCACGCCCACAGCAGAATGGGCCCGTCATCGTCCTGGGCCTTGAAGTCCCAGTCCGACCAGCGAGTCATTCGCCACTGCTCGGGCAGATCGATGCGAACCCCGAGGTCGCCGAGCAGAAACTCCTCGGCCTCTTCCTCGGCCGCGTGCGCGACGGGAGCGAGGAATAGACCAGCCAACAGCCACATTGCTAGTGTCTTCATGGGCGGCGACTAACGGAGCTGCCCTCCCGGACGCGATGGCATCACGAAAGGGCTGCGTCAAGAACGACGTCGACGCACCAGCGTGAGCAGTCCTGCGAGCCACAGCGGGCCGAGGTAGCGACTCGGAGCCGTCGAGCAGCCCTCACCGGGAGCACTTCCCGGACTCGAGCTCGACGGAGCATCGCTGGACTCGTCCCCCGGGCCGCTCCCACAGCCGCAGCCGATCTCCTGCTCGGGGAGGTCGCCCGGCTCTCGCGCGTTGGTCGCGCCCGGCGTGGGCACTGCGACCACCCAGTCGTCGGAGAGATCGGCGTCGAGGCCATCCACCTCACGAGCGAGGGAGCGGTCCTCGTCGGGCAGCGGAGAGGGGTCGGCGACACTCTCGGTGTCGTCGGTCATGCCGTCTTCGTTGTCGTCGCCGTACACGACGGTGTCGACCACCGAGCCCTCGCAGTCGTACAGACGAACGCCGTCGCCACCGGTTCCGTTGCCGATGGAGAACACAGCGACGTGGTCCGCCTCTGGCACGAACTCACCACCGAGAACGTAGAACCCCCCTGCTGGAATCACGGCCCCACCCGGAAGCTGCACGTCGATGTCGAGGTAGTCGTCGGCCTGCGTAGCCAAGGCCAGCTGCCAGCCGGCGACCGAGACCTCGACCGAGCTGCTGTTGTGAAGCTCGATGAACTCCAGCCCCTCGTCGGTGCTCGCCGGGTTGGGCAGGATCTCGTTGAGGACGACATCACCCGTGGATGGCTCGCAGATCACAGGCTCGATCGGCGGATTTGGCCCGCCTGGACTGGGCTCGGGCTGCACGACGATGTCGTCGCCGGGGAGATCGGTGTCGTAGCCATCCTGGAGACGCGCCAGAGATGCTCCTTCTTGGGGCTTGGGCGCCAGACTGTCGAGCGACACCCCTTGCTCGTCCCACCAGTCGTCCTCGTTGGGCGACCCATATACGAACACGTCAGCGGGCACTCCAGCGCAGTCGACGAGGACCACACCGTCCGAGTTGGAGGACGCATTGCCGAGAGAGGTGGGCAGGTCGACGTCCACAGCGTCGAGCAGCTCCCCTCCGACGAGCAAGAAGCCACCAGGCTCGAGCGCCACGGCCTCGAAGATCACGAGGCTACCGCCGGGCTTGGTGCCACCGGTCAGCTCCCAGCCGTCCAGCTCGACCGTTGCCTCCCCGGCGTTGTACAGCTCGATCCACTCGAGCCCCTCGTCGGCTCCCTCGGGATTGGCCTGTAGCTCGTTGATCACGATGCCACTGGCCCGAGCCCCACAGTCCTCGACCTCGGCGTCGTTGGGTGAGCCAGGCGTCGGCAGCACCGACATGGCGAAGTCGAGCCCGCTGTCGTCCGTGTCGGTGGCATCGGGCAGGCGTGCGAGTGAGGCGTCGTCCGAGGGGCTCGGCGCAAGCGAGCTCGCGACCGCCGCGTCGTCCTCGAGTCCGTCGTCGTTGTTCGGGCCGTAGATCACCGTGTCGCGCACGGCGCCGATCCCATCGATGATGCGAACACCATCGCCGTTGCTCGTGGCGTTGCCGAGGTCGAGGCCATCCGCGACGTAGTCGGCCACCTCGACCAGTGGCCCACCGATGACCACATACTCGCCAGGACCGATGATCGTCGGCGGGAAGGTATACGCCAGCGCCCAGTCGCCCTTGGCCTGCTCGATGGTCCAGCCTGCGAGATCGATAGGTACATCGTCAATGTTGACGATCTCGACCCACTCGGCACCCTCGTCGGAGCCCCCCACAGCGGGCAGCAGCTCGTTGATCAAGACACGGCCGGTGGTCTCAGCACCGCGCAGAGCCACAGCATCACCGGTGTCGACCGGAGCATCCGCCATCGCGAGGCTCGAGAGCACGAACAGGATCATCAAGGTCTCCTCATCGGCAGCAGTCTAGCCGGACGAGACCCGCTTGGCGTAGCGCCATCGTGACGCTGCACCGACAGTCCCGCTGCACGAGGCCCTGCGGGGATGAGGGGTTCGAACGACGACGGGCCGGAAGGTCGCCCTTCCGGCCCGTTGAGGCAGAGCCTCTAGTCGACTCAGGCGTCGAAGCGACGACGACGAGCCAGGGCGCCCACGGCGAGGGCGAGGCCCATCCAGCCACCGACGCTGCCGTTGCTGGAGCAGGCGCAGCCGGTGTCCTTGCCGCCAGCGGAGTCGCCGGTGTCGGTGGTGCCGCCGGTGGTGCCGCCGGTGGTGCCACCGGTAGCCGTGCCAGCCGTGCCAGCCGTGCCAGCCGTGCCAGCCGTGCCAGCCGTGCCAGCCGTGCCAGTGGCGCCGCCCGTGGCCGTGCCAGTGGCGCCGCCCGTGGCCGTGCCAGTGGCCGTGCCAGTGGCCGTGCCAGTGGCCGTGCCAGCCGTGCCGGGGGTGGTGTAGCCGGAGTCACCGAAGGTGATGGTCGTGCCCGAGTCACCGTAGGTCCCGTAGGTCGAGCCGGAGTCCGAGCCGTAGCTGTAGGTGGAGCTGGAGTCGCCGCCGGCGAACGCAGCCGGGGCAGCCATCAGCGCGATGGTCGCAAAAATTGTCGTGATTCGCATGGGTCTCCTCCACATGACGGCCGCAGCATAGCCATCCCACTCGGCGACAGTCCAAATCTTTTTTCCCCTTCCGAGCGATTCACAAGCGTCTAAGGCAGGACTTGGTGTCGAAAAACTGTAGAGCCACTGGCTGAAATCGCCCGATCAGGCCCCCTCAGCAGCCCCACATGCCCTCTGGACGATCGCGATCCCTCGCTCGAGCGTCAGACCGCGCCACTTCGCCGATTCCGGCGCAAAGACCTCTCGGAGCCTCGCCTTCGCGGCCACGGTCGTCGACTCGCCCTCGCCGCCCCAGAGGTGAGCACGATTCTCATGGTGCAAGGCCGAGATGACCGCCAAGATGTTGGTCGTTCCGAACTCAGCACACAGAACGTCGTACTCCACGTCGGGCAGGCGGGCCTTGCACCACGTGCCGAGGCCGCCGCGGATCGCGTAGCTCACGCCCTGCTCCGGCTCCCACGGCTCGACGACATCCGCACCGAAGACGCTCTCCAAGGCGGCTAATCCCTCGGATCCCCAGGGGTGATCGACCAGCAGCTTGTAGCTGCCCCAGCGGCCCAACCCTGAGTGGAAGTCGATGTGCAGAACGCGCCGGGCACCCGCCACCCAGCGTGGAAGCTCGGCAGCCAGGATCCGGTGGGTCGCGGTCGGACCTGCTCCACCGTAGAACAGCCCCTTGGGAAAGTCATACTGCCCGCCAGCGACGGCGTCCTTGAGCGCAGGCAGGCCGTACCGCGCGAGGTAGAACGCCGCCTTCGGCAAGAACAACGACAAGCCGCCAGGCGGTGGCTGCTCGGGGTTCAGGAGTGGGTCCATGGCCCCGTAGAGGGGTGGACTTCCCGAGTAGTCCTCCCCCTGTCGCAGCATGTTCCGGTTGAGATCGACGTTGTCTTCGTTCACCCGGCGCAGGTAGGCATAGCCGTAGGGGTTGAGTGCGTGCAGAAACACGATCGCCCGATCGGGACCCACATGCGCCCCCTCCTCGTCCTCGAGCACCGCAAGCTGCACGGCGGCGCCCAGGAAGCCCTCGATGCCGTGCAGTCCGCTCGAGATCACCACCACCTGGGAGGCGTCGTCAGGACCCAGCCGGGCGACGTCGATCGTCAGCGGCTCTCCATCCGGCCCATCGAGGCCGATCGGGTGCGCCTCGAGCGCTGCTCCACGCCGCATCGCCGCTTGGCGGAAGCGCCTCCGCGACTCGGCGTAGTCAGTGGGAAAGTCGGCCACGCTCATGGAGCCTCCGGGAGGGTCCGGGCGGCTTACCGCGTTCGTCCCAGGATGTCCTCGAACCCATGTGCTCCGGCGATCCACCGATCGTACAGAGCCTGGACCGCAGGTCGTGTCTGCACATGCTGCAGGAGTGTCGCCAGTAGATCCTCACCCGTCGTGTTGCCGAGGCGATGGTTGCGGTAGTGAGCAGCGAGCAGGGCGAGGAACACCCTGTCCCCCATCTCGCTCCGAGCCCGATCGAAGAAGAGCACGGCCTTGCCGTAGATCACAGCGCTGTACCGCAGCAGATCGTACCGAGCGCCTGGAAGATCGGCTGGGAGATCCGGCATGCCTCGCTCCCACATCTCGCGATAGGGCGCCAGCACATCGACCTCGTACAGGCCCTCCAGCGAGTCCCTGCCGTGCGTGTGCTCCCAGAACACCGCGGCTGTCGCCGAGGTCAGTGCCTCATCGACCCACGGCTCGGCCTGCGCGTCGTTGCCGACAGCGCTGTACCACCACTGGTGGGCGATCTCGTGCGCCACGGTCCACTCGTGCTGCGGCGACCGCCTGTAGGCCCCCTCGCCATGACCCGTGTCGATCGTCACGAGACCGGGAAACTCGTTGCCGACGGCGACCGAGACAGGCACCTCGACCACATCCAGCTCACGACCAGGGATCGCGCCGATCCGCTCTTCGAAGAAGGCCAGGCAAGCCGCCGCGTAGCCCAGCAGATGTGCACCCATCTCCCGCTCGCCGACCGGGTGGAACACCCGCACCGTGGTCTCCCCGACCTGTTGAGAGACAACGTCGAATTGGCCAACGTTCACGGCAAACTCGCGCACCCCTCCAGCGACGGCGACGAGGGTCGTCTGCCCAGCGGAGGTCTGACGCTCGAGCTCGACTCCGGTTGTCGCGACCTCGAGCCCCGGGGGCACCGAGAGCGCGACGAGGAACAGCGCAGGCTCGAACCAGCCGTGCTCACCATTGCGCGGCAGTCGCCGAACATCC
>PKDJ01000005.1 GCA_002862545.1 Pseudomonadota bacterium | reverse complement strand
CGGACACCGACTCGGACACCGACTCGGACACCGACTCTGACTCGGACACCGACTCGGACACGGACACCGACACCGGCGCCGACGACACGGCTCCTGACACCGGCCCGAGCCCGACCGACCCGCCCGATCGCGACTCTGGCGCCGACACCGCTGACTCCGGTGATTCTGGCTTCTGATCGGGCCACGGCGCTCCCCGCCGTCCGATCACCCGCGAGAGCGTGTCGATGCTGCTGACCCTCGCTGTGGCCGCCGCTGCGCAGTCGCTCCTGACCACGGGAGCCTGCGGAGGTGCGGTCACCCTGTCCGTCAGCGCCCTCGAGAGCGACCGTGCTGTGCTCTTGATCGGCTCCGGACCCGGCGCAGCCGTCGCGCCCGGCACGCCCTGCGGCGACCTCGCGACAGGCCTCGACACGGTTCGTGCCGTGACTGTCCTGCCCGCCGCCGACGGCGAGGCGTCGGTCGTCATCGAGGGACCACCAGGCGGACGATGGCTCCAAGCGGTCGATCCCGACACGTGCAGCACCAGTCGTGCCGTGCCGCTGTGCCCTCGTGAGCCAGCCCTGGTCGGCAGCTTTCGAGTCACCGACGGCGCACGCTGGGACACCGACCCCCCGACCCGCTCCTGCGTGGAGGCGTGCGCACTCGTCTTCGGCGGCTACCCGTCCGAGTGGGCCTGCTCCACGAGGGACTGGGAGGTCGACCACCTCGCCTACGTCGACGGCTGGGCCGACGACACGTACTGCACGTCACCGCTGCCCGAGCACTTCAAGCTCAACGCAACCTACAACTGCGGGTTCGCCGGCTGCAGCTACAGTGCCTACGTCGACGACCACAGCTGTGAGAGCGTCAACAGCTGCTTCGCGCTCTAGACAGGCCGTCGCGAGGACGGTGCTCAGGGATGGGTCAGCGCCGCGCCGTTGACCTTCGCGAGGTCCTTGAGCGCCTCGTGGCCGGCCTTCTTCCGCGCGATGGGCAGCGCCCAGCTCGGGAACGAGCCGGCGATGTCAGCGTGCCAGAGGTAGGTCACGTGCGTCTTTCCGCCCTCCGGCCGCAGCCGCCACTCCCCTGCAAAGTCCGTCAGCCGGACGATGCCGTCGACGGGAGGCGCGTCGGGATGAGCGACAGGGGCCCAGGCGAAGACCTGTACGCCGTCGGCCTCGACGCGGTGCGTGTACTTGGCCACGTAGTCTCGGTCCGAGAGCAGAGCGGGAAAGTCGAGTACGACCCGCAGGGCATCATCCGAGAGCACGTCGATCCGCACGATGGACTCGAAGCGATCGGCGTTGGCGCGCATGTCCTTGAGCGAGCCCGCCACCGCGTCGACGCTCGCGGCGAGCACGCCGGTCGACTTGCACCACGTAGCGCCACCGTGAGCCGCACACACGATCGGCACGGGCCGATCTTGCAGGGGCTCCCAGGCGGCATCGGACGGCGGCAGTGCGAGCGCGGCAGCGGCGAGCATCGTGACCATGAGTTCCTCCGGCTCTAGCGACACCCGATGGCCGGCGTGTCGTCCCGCGCCTATCGTGGTGAGCCGATGGGCTCTAGAATCCCTCGGACCTCGACCGCCCCCGAGCGGTCGCGAGAGCATCGCGGTCCGCGGCTGCACGCGGTCGACGACAGGATAGTCACCGCCGGCCTGTCACCGGAGCGCCTGCCTTGTCCGACACGTCCAGTCCCCTCGACCCACGCATTGCAGCGATCCGACAGGCCCTCACCGCCTCGAGCTGGGTCCTGCTCCGTCATGGCACCATCGTCGTGTTTCCCACCGGCTCGGCCTCCCCCGAGGAGGCTGTGGTCCGACTCGCCGACTCCATCGACATGGGACCGAACGTCGAGCTGGGAGCCATGCCGACCACTGGCGGGGCCTGGCTCGCGCTGGGTGGTGACCCTGACATCCTGACGTGGATCACCCCCGAGCAGCTGGGTGGCGGACCGCGCGATGCCGTGCTGATCGCACGCTATGGCGATCACCTGCGGCGGCGTGACGCAGAGACGACCGAGATCACCTGGGTCGAGGAGGCCTGACGCTCAGGGGGCCCAGGTCGGCGGCGCTGGGGGCGCGAAGCCCTCGACCAGGGGCAGGAGTGCAGCGACCTCGGGCGAGAGCAGCTCCCAGAGCTCTTGGTGCTCGGGATCGTCAGGGTCCCAGACACCCAGCTGCTCGCGCGGGTCGACGGCGAGGTCGTAGACGCGAGTCGGCCCGGACCACTCGTAGATCAGCTTCTTGTTCCCTCGACGGACACTCTGATGCACTCCGGCACGCGCGACGGTCGCTGCAAACCGGGGCCTCGACGGCGAAGCGAGCCCGACATGGACGCCGCTGACACTCGGAGGCACCTGGAGCCCCTGGAGCCCGAGAATCGTGGGCACCAGGTCGGTCGCGTGCGTCGGCCCACTCCACGCGCCGGGCACGATCTGGGGCGACCAGAAGAAGGCCACACCGTCGTTCTCGGGCCGATGGAGGGTCCAGCCATGGCTCTGGTGACCCTTCTCCCAGAAGGCCTCACCGTGGTCACTCCAGACCACCACCAGCGTGTCGGCGAGCAAGCCGCGCTCACCGAGGTCTGCAAAGTAGCCAGCGAGCACGTGGTCCAGCCACGCCACCTCACCCTCGTACCGGCGCCGGAGGTGCTCTCCGAGGGTGTCGCGCTCGGCATCCGTCAGCACTCCCCACTGGCTGGTGGCCTCGTAGTGCTGCCCCTTGACCGACAGGTCCCAGCGCACGTCGGGCAGATCGGAGGTGTCAGGCGTGAAGCCCTCGTGCACGAGGTAGGGCGCGTGCGGCTCGAGGAAGTGCAGGTGCAGGAACCACTTGTCCGCGCCCCCGTCGATGGCCTCCTGCAGATCGGCGAGCCCGCCCTCGTAGATGGTCTGCGCCGAGTCGAACGCCACACCCGAGGTGGCGTCGTACCCAGCGGCCGTGCCCCAGTCCCGAGACAGGTAGCCATTGGCACTCGCCAAGACCGTGGCGTAGCCCGCATCCCGCATCCAGTCGGACAAGAACTCCTGCCCCGCCCGGAACGGGATGCGCATGGAAGGCGGCTCGAGCTGCGGAATGAAGCCGATCTCGGTGTGGTTCGCACCCGCCAGCGTGCAGGTGACGCCGACGAAGGTCCAGTTGGAGCACGTCTGGTGGTCGTCGAGCACGAAGCCCGTCTCCATCAGATCGTCGAGAAAGGGAGTGAGGTCGCGTCCGAGGGGATCGTAGCGGGAGAGGTGATCCTTCCGAAGCGTGTCGATGCTGATCATCAGAACGTTCTTCGGCGGGCTACCCTCGAAGTCCGGCAGTGCCTCTGTGGGTACCGACACCCAGGTCGTCTCGTCGACGGACCGCGTCTCAGGGGTGGTCGACGGACATGCAGCCAACACGAGCAGGAACAGTGAGCGCATACGAGGGCTTAGCACGCCTAGCGCCATTCAGTGCTGCCATCAGTCCGGCAGTGTTCGCTGAATGAAGAGCTTCGGACGATACCCACCGAGCGGCGTGCCCGTCCAAGTGCGCACCGCCACTGGCCCTCGCTCGGTCTCGTGGTAGGCCAGCGAGGTGCGCTCGGCACCGGGCGTCGCACCATCGACCCAGTCGGGCTCGACCAGGACCGCGCCACCCGGACCGAGCTGGGTCTCCCAGACCGTGTCGAGGTCAGCGGGCCCCCTGTACATGTCCCAGTCCAAGACCAGTGTGTCGCCTACGAACTCGGCAATCGGGTGAGCGGTGCGCAACCCGAGACTGTGTGGACCAATGACCGGGTCCAGCTCGTCCAGCATCACGAAGCACGAGTCCACCAGGGTCGTGCGCAAGGTCTCCCGCTGAAACGTCAGCGCGACGCGGCCCTCCCGGGCAGCCACCATCGGCCGCGTGAGCAAGACGTCTCGCATCTCCACGAGCGTCCAGGTGCCGCGCTCTTCGCCACCCGGGGCGAACACCGTCCCCTCGATACGCGCTGTGCGGCCCAGCGCATCTTCCTGGTAGCTGCTGTGGGCCGCCAAGATATGGCCGGAGTCCAACGCCGTGACGTCGAGCGTACCGCCGTACGGAGTCTCGCGTCCGAGCGGCAGAGCCTCTGTGACCGGTGAGCCATCGGGACGAAAGGAGCGACGGTAGTACTGGGTCGTCGTATCACCCATGGGACCCAGGTTGTCGGTCCAGCTGACCGTGACCCCACCCCTGGCGTTCGCCGCCAAGGCCGGCGCCATGATTGAGTGCCCCTCTGCGGGGCGAGCCACCAAGATGATGTCGCCCTCCCCGTGCTCGGCGGAGATGGAGTTCAGGTAGATGCCTAGAGGATCCGACCAGGCGATCCAGAAGGTGTCTCCCACCGACACCACGTCAGGACGACAGGGCTGGCTGCTGGGGCAGTCTGCGAGCCACATGGCCGCTGTGAGGGGCTCCATCATAGGGCCGAAGATCTTCGCCCGGATGCTGTTGTCATCGCCGGTCTGGTCCCAGACCACCGCGACATGCCCCCGGTCGTCGATCGCGCTGGTGGCATGGTGCTGACGGGCGCCGAGGTGCTCGTCGTCCACACGGATCGCCTCCGACCAGGCAATCGGGCCCGTGGTCGCGAGCGCTTCGAGCATCAGCAGCCAAGGCACCATTCGGCTCCACTCCCCTCACGCATGTGAGCCATCACCGTCAAAATGGACCGGCGACCGCCCTCTACGCCTTACTCCCCTAGGACAGCTCGCCCTGGCGCGCACGGTCAAGATGCACCTTGAGCGCAGATATCTTGCCACCACCGATGGACCTTGTGGCAGCCGAGATGTGGGACGGTGAGCGCGCCGCCGGATACTCGACCGCCCGCGTCGGCCATGGAGGAGGCTTGCGAGAGCGTGTCGAGCTGGTGCTCTACCACGCCTATCGGCTGGCCCTGATGCTCGGCCTGCTGGCGGTCGTTCTCACCCCCCTGCACCGCGCCTCCACCCACTCCGCCGACGTGGTGCGCGTCGAGGGTGACACCATCGAGGCCGCCGGCGCCCCCACCGGCCTGCAGGTCGGAGACCGCCTCCCGGTGTACCGATTCCACTCAGGCTGGACCCGGCCCATCGGAGCAGCGGAGGTCACCGAGCTTCGCGAGGACGGCTTCTCGGCCGTGGCCCGCGGGACGTACGAGTGGCCCCTCGGCATGCAGGGCCGAGTCGATGCGAGCGACGGAGGGCGCGTCGAGCTGAACATCGGCAGCGAGCAGGGGGTAGCGGAGAGGGCCACGCTGCATGTCTTCGAAGCGCGTCACAAGGTGGGGGCTCTGCGCGTCGGCCAGGCCACGGCGGACTCGGCGGTCGCACGGCGCACCCGCGGGAGCGCACCCGCTGGCGCCACCGTCTCCGGCTACACCGTCGCCAACCAGCTGTCGTGGTTCCATGCACCAGGGGTCGCGGCCTTGGAGTGGGGAGCCCTGCTCACAGTCCTCTCGCTCTGGGCCTGGGGCATCTTCAGCCCGACACCCGGGCGGGCCCTTCTCACTCTACGCGAGGGGCTGATCGCTGGCTGGCGGCGTGGTGGCGCGCCCCTCCGGATTCTCGTGCACGCGGCCCTGGGAGTCGTCCTCGTGCCGCTGGTCGTTCAGCTCACCTGGGGCGCACTGGTCCACGTCGGCCGCGAGCTCTTCGATCTCCAGCCGCTCCTGAAGCCCTGGACTGACTCCGCCCAGCGTGTCGGCTACGCCGTCCTCGGCACTGCCTGGGCAGCCGTCCTGTTCAAGACCACCCGCTCTCCCGCCGTCGCCGCATGGCGCGCCGCCACCTTCCGGCCGCGGGTCGAGCACTGGCCGCCCTGGCTGCGGGGCGGCGTCATCTGGGCGCTCCACCTCGCCGTCGCCTACGCCTTCGCCAGCACCCTGACGGGCTTTCTGGCCGGGAACGTCAACGGGATCCTGACCTCCGCGTGGGATGCTCCCGGCCTGGTCCGGACCGCCCGCGATCTGCCCACGGGCCTCGGGCACATGCTGACCCACGCGCCGAGCGTGAGCTCCTGGGACGAGGCCTTCGCGATCGCTCGCCTCGCGCTCTGGTCAGCGACCATCTCAGGCTGTCTCGTCGGCTACGGCCACACCGTCGTGAGCATTCTGTGGAAGCGCGTCCCCGTGCGGAACATCGACTTCACGCCGGTGGCATGGATCGTGAACGCGATGTGCTACGGCCCGCTGCTGGGTGGCGTCGTCTACCGTATGCACGGCGCCCCCCCCGTCGTCGTCGACCCCAGCCTGACGGCGGGCCCCGCATGGGCACTTCAGCTGGTCGCCGAGCTGCTGCTGAACCTCCTCTACACCCTGTCGATCTGGAACCTGGGCACCCGCTTCGGCGTGATGGTCGACAAGGGCGTCCAGACCCGCGGCTTCTACAGCTTCGTCCGGCACCCGAGCTACACCCTCGAGGCACTGATGTTCGTGACGCTGGGACTGACGGGGTACGCGACCCCGATGCACTACGCCATCGCGCTCGTGTGGCCGGTGAAGTACTTCCTGCGCTCCGAGCGAGACGATCAGTTCATGGGAGCGTCGAACCCGGACTACGTGGCCTACCGCGAGAAGGTCCGCTGGCGATACATTCCCAACCTGCTCTGACCTGGCCCCTGGGCTCCCGACGTGGGGTGTGGATGCGCGCGTTCCCTCTGCTGCTGCTCGCGGCCTGCACCGGTCCTCGGATGCACCGCCTGGTGTTCGAGCCACAGCCCAGCTCGGCCGTGATCGAGCCCGACTGCCGCCCCTCCGATGCGAGCGCCCCCCCCAGCCCAACGTGGGACACCCCCCGCTGCATCACCCAGCGGGAGCGGGACCAGTCGTGGCGCCCACAGCCTCCTCTCCCCAGCACAGCGCCCCTTCGACTGGTCTTCACAGCGGATGCCGGTGTGCGGCGGGCTGACGACCCGACCAAGGTCGCGGCCGGCCCCCGCGCCGTGGCGAGCGCGGCAATGGAGGCCTGTGGCGGCTCCTGCAGCGGCGCCGTCTTCCTCGGGGACAACCTCTACACCAACGGCCTGAATGACTCCGACGACTCCGCGTGGCTGGCGGACTTCGTCGAGGTGTGGTCCTGGGCGGGTGACCTTCGCTTCGTCCTGGGCAACCACGACTGGGGCCCCGTGCGCTTCGGAGACTACGAGGCCCCCGAGCGCGACCGTGCCCAGCGGCTCTTCCGCGAGCTGGCCGCCGCGACGGGTCCGGTCCAGCTCGGTGGCGATGCCCACTTCTGGCGTGCCGAGAGCGAGAGCCTCGGCCTCGTCGGTCTCGACAGCAACTACGTCGTCCGACGCTGCAGCCGTCGCTGGGGAGCACAGGGCATCCGGTGCAAGGGTGACCCCGCAGTGCGCGAGCGCTCGCACATCTCCCTCCAGGCCGCCGCTCACGACCTCCTCAGCGGGGAGCAGCCCTGGACCGTCGTCGTCGGCCACCACCCCTGGCGCAGCAACGGAGAGCACGGCGACGCCGGCCACTATCGCGACGAGGGCCTGCCGCTCTGGCCCGGTCGCGCCTACCGCCGCCTGCTCGACGAGGAGGTCCCCGGTGCCAGCCCGCTGTATCTGTCGGGTCATGACCACAGCACCCAGGCGCACCTCGACGACGGCGTGCTCTCGATCGTGGTCGGCGCCGGCGGCAAGGTCGATCCCCCCGGGCCCCAGGGACCGCGGCGGCGCTCAAGGATGGCCATCGAGTCCTACTGCACGCTCGGATTCGCCGTGGTGGAGGTGACGCCGGATGCACTCGCCGTCGAGCTCCACCGCATCACCACCGTGTACGACGCGGCCTCCGAGGAGGACTACGCCGAGTGCACGGCAGGCCTCGAGCGCAACCGGCCCGAGCTCCCGCCACCCGGGCCGGGCTGCACCCGCTTCATCCGTGACCTCGACGGCCCCTGGGTGCAGGAGGTATGCGGCCCCTCACCCGGCCCACTGGATTGACGCTGCCGAGAGGCGAAGTACCTTGCCAGCACCCGGGGCCATCCCGACGACACCCGCCACACCGGACGAACCGCATGACGCGCCTGCTCTCTGCACTCCTCCTGCTCGCCGCCTGCGGAGGCTCCGAGACGCCTGAGCCTGCACCCGAGCCCGCTCCAGAGGCCGAGCCTGCACCCGCCCCAGAGCCGACTCCAGAGCCCACCCCCGAGGTCACCCCGCAGAGCCTGTACGACGCCTGCGTCGACCGCATCGAGAAGCCCCAGGCCGACGCCGAGTGCACGACGGACGAGGACTGTGCTGCCGGCGGAGCCAGCGGAGAGGTCTGCACCACCGCTGCTGCGGCCGCCGACCTGATGACGAGCGCCGAGATGCGCGACTGCTTCGCCGTGCTCGATGCCTGCACCTGCACCGAGGGCACCTGCACCTGGACCCTCAAGGACGCCGTTCCCCAGGGCAGCGGCCGGAAGGGTAAGGGCAAGGGCAAGGCGAAGCTCAACAGCGGCAGCCCGACCATGCTCCCGCCCACCACCAGCGGCGGCGAGCCTCCAACCACCGGCGGCGAGACCGAGTGAGCCCGTGCCACGCTTCAGCTCGACCACCACGGCCCCCCTCTTTCCGACGTGCATCCACGAGAGCATGGTGGAAGACGCAGGCCCTCTGACTGCCAAGCTGAAGCGTCGCGCGGAGCGACTCCACCGAGAGACGCCGCTGTGGTCCCCAGCTGGTTCCTCCACTCTGTCTCGGTGCTCGGTGAGGCCCAGGAGCGCATGAGCATCGCCTTCAACCTGGCGTCTCGGGGTCCGATGAGCGTGCCCGATTCGCTGCAGCACGCCGACTTCGGAAGGTCATGAAAGACGCCCTCATCGTCTCCGTGCTCTCGCTGGTGCCCCGTCGACACGGTGCGCGCGCCATGGGCCGCCTCGCCCGCAGTCGGGCCTCCCGCTGGATGACCCGGGCCTTCGTGCGGGCCTACGGTGTCGATCTCTCCGAGGCGACCGGCAGTCTCGAGGACTACCCTACCCTGGAGGCCCTGTTCACCCGCACCCTCGCGGAGGGAGCCCGGCCCGTCGATCCGAGCCCCGACGCCATCGTCTCCCCTGTCGACGGCACCTGCGCCTTCGTCGGTCCCTCCCAAGACGGCCAGATTCAGCTCACCCCGAAGCGCACGTTGAGTGTGGCGGCGCTGCTCGGGCATCCCATCGAGGACGACCTCGACGTGGTCGTGCTCTACCTCTCCCCGCGTGACTACCACCGCGTCCACGTCCCGCGAGAAGGTGCGGCCACGCGCTGGCACTACGTGCCCGGCACCCTCTGGCCCGTCTTTCCCGCTGCCGTCCGCCGCATCGACGATCTCTTCGCACGGAACGAGCGCCTGGTGATCACCTGCGACACCAGCGATGGCCCCCTCGACGTGGTGATGGTCGGTGCCTTCGGCGTCGGCCGGATCACGGCGCGCGTGACCGACCTGGTCACCAACACCGGGGGTGGACCGGCGGGCGCCAACCTCGAGCCACCCCAGCCACTCGAGCGCGGCAGCTGGCTCGGCACCTTCCACCTGGGCAGCACCGTGGTGCTCGTGGCCCCTCGGGATCGCTGGCAGTGGTCGGTCCAGCCAGGCGACACCGTGCGCGTCGGCCGCGCCATCGGGCGACGACCACGCAGGCTCGAGGGCTGACGCCGCTCAGGCCGCGGTGATCTCCAGGAACTCGCCCTGGACGTGGCAGCCGTCAGCCGCCATGCCAACCTCGACCGCTCCGTTGAACATGATCCCGCCGACCTCGACGGTGATCACGAAGTCCCCAGGCTCCTCGAGGCCGCAGGTGAACTCGGTGCCCGCCTCATCGAGGGGCTCACAGTCCCCGCCCTCTTCACCGTCGACGGTGTAGGTGACGGAATCGGCGAACTGAGGCGCACCGGAGGCGTCGTACACCGACACCGTGACCGAGGCGACCTCGCCGACCTTGCACTGGGTGGACTCGCAGCCTACGACGGCCAACAACGGAATGAGCAGGAACGTGCGCATGGGTCTCCTCTAACTCCTCGACGCACCGGGGCTCGCCTCACGATGCCCAAGACCTCCTCGTCCTCCTCGGTGAGACCGCTGTCATGTCCGACCTCTCCACCACTGCACTGGACTGGCCTGTCCTTCGCGACGCCTGGGCCGACTGCGCGCGCACGACGCTCGGCGCTGCCACGATCCTGGATCTTCCACCACTAGACGACCTGGAGGACATCGAGTCCGCCTTCGACGCCACCGCGGAGGTGCTGCTCCTGGACGAGGAGGGGGTCGATCTGCCCATCGGCGGGGTCGGAGACGTGAGCGACGCGGTGGCTCGCGCGCGCATGGGCCAGGTGCTCGAGGCCGAGACCCTGCGCTTCGTCGGGTCGACCCTGGTCGCGCTGCGGAGGCTCGAGGAGACCTGTGACGCCAACGCCTCCCGGGCCCCGACTCTCGCCACACTCGGCTCGGGAATCATCGTCGACGACTTCCTCGCCGTGCAGCTGCAGGACGCGTTCGACGAGTCTGGGCGCCTGTCCTCCGCCACCTACCCGCAGCTCGCGACGCTCCGAGCCAGCATCCAGTCGCTGCACGAGCAGGTCCGCTCGACCCTCGACACGATGGTGCACGGCGACGACATGAGCGACCTGCTCCAGGACCGCTTCTGGACCGTCCGCGACAACCGCTACGTGCTGCCGGTGAAGGCGCACGCGAAGCGCTGGGACCTCGGCATCGTCCACGACACCTCGGGCTCTGGACGCACCGTGTTCATCGAGCCCACCGCTGTCGTGGTGCTCAACAACAAGCTCCGCGTCGCCGAGGGGCAGCTGGCGGCAGAGGAGCACCGGATCCTCGCCCAGCTCTCGGTCGCCGTCGGCGGTGCGGCGGACGGAATCGAGGCCTCGGTCGCCGCGGCGATCACCCTCGACCTGGCCGTCGCCCGCGCCACGCTGGCGACTCGGCTGGAGGCCACCCGCCCCAAGGTGGGCGAAGACGGCGTCGTCAAGCTGAGCGCTGCCCGACACCCCGTGCTCGTGCTGCGGGCCATCGACGTGGTGGCCAATCACCTAGCACTCGACACGGGTCGCCCCGTACTCGTGATCAGCGGACCGAATGCAGGTGGCAAGACCGTCGCCCTGAAGACCATCGGACTCTGCGCGATGCTCGTGCGGCATGGCTGCTTCATCCCCGCAGCCGAGGGCAGCCGTGTCGACCGCTTCGACACGATCGAGGCGGTGATCGGTGATCAGCAGACCATCGAGGGGGATCTCTCCAGCTTCTCCGCCCACCTGGTCACGCTCGGACGCCTGGTCACCGACGCTGGCCCCGGCACGCTCCTGCTCCTCGACGAGATCGCCTCGGGCACCGACCCGTCGCAGGGCGCCGCGCTGGCCTCTGCCCTGCTCGAGCACTACGCCGCCGTGGGCGCTCGCGTCGTCGTCACCACCCACTTCGCGCCGCTCAAGGCGCGCGCGAAGATCGACGACCGCTTCGCCGTCGCCGCCATGCAGTACGTCGACGGACGCCCCACCTACCGGGTGCTCGCTGACACGACCGGCGAGTCCCACGCCTTCGGCATCGCGCGCCGCATGGGCATCCCCGAGAGCATTGTCTCCCGCGCAGACGCGCTGCTTGGCGAGGGAGAGCGACGTCTCCGCGAGACGCTCGAGGCCCTCGAGGCCGAGAAGGCGCGCGCCCAGGTGGCCGCCGACGAGGCCGAGCAGCTGCGCGGCGAGCTGGAGCTGGAGCGCCACAAGCTCTCTCAGAAGCAGAGCGCCATCGAGGCCCGCGCCAAGAGCCTGGAGAAGGAGGGGGCCAAGGTCTTCCTCGACAAGCTGAAGAAGGCCGAGAAGGCCATCGCCGGGGTCGTTGCCGACCTCCAGCGGGCTCCGGATCATCGGCGTGCGAAGGCGGCCCGCGCCTCGGTGAAGGCCCTGGGCGCCTTGGTGCCTCCTGCGCTTCCCGAGGGTCAGGCCTCCGAGGTGCTGACCGTGGGCGACCAGGTGCGGGTGAAGGGGGTCGGTCGCGTCGGCATCGTCCGGAAGATCAGCGGCAGCACGGTCTCTGTCGAGGCCTCCGGGATGGTCGTCCGCGCGAAGCTGCGTGACCTCGAGCGCGTCGGTCCGGCTCCTCGACAGCCGCCTCCCCTCCGCCCCAAGCTCCCAGCCGCCTCTGCCGCCGCGCCCCGCACAGAGCTCGACGAGGCCGTCCGCTACCCCGGAAACACCCTGGATCTTCGCGGAAAGCGCGTCGAAGAGGGGCTGGAGGCCTGCGAGACCTTCTTCGACAGCACCCTGAGCAGCGGGCGAAGCCTGGTGTTCGTGCTTCACGGCCACGGCACGGGCGCCATGAAGACCGGCGTGCGCGGCTGGCTCCGGGGCTGCCCCTACGTCGACGCCTGGGCCCCCGCGCACGCGAACCAAGGCGGAGACGCCTTCACGGTCGTTCGGCTGAAGCACGTGGGCTGAGGCCGCCCATGCGGCGTGCAGTCACGTCCGCATCGGGCCGAGGGTAGGCTCACCTGACGGGATGAGGAACACCAGAGTGGCCGCGGAGCGGTAGAGGTCCCTGAAGCTCCAACAGACCCATGCGTTGACGATGAATCGTTGACGAGCGGGTTCGCACGACGCACATCGGTCACGGACTCGGAGCCAATCATGCACCTCCTGCTGACGCTGGGCGTTCTCGCCGCGTGCTCCAGCGACCCCATGGTCGATGGCGAGCCCTTCGGGCCCGTGGGCAGCGTCGAGCCCGACGAAGGCGGTCTGCGCTTCGGCTTTCCGCTGGCGCAGCCAGAGCTCATCGTGTCGGCTGCCATCGGGGTCGACCATGACCCCGTCGCCCAGGAGGGCGTGCTCGCCTCCGTCCTGTGCACCAACTACGCGGGTGAGGCCTTTCCGTACTGCTACGATCAGCACGATGGCTCAGACTTCCTGCTGATCGACGGCTTCACCACGATGGACGCCGGGTCGGTCGAGGTGCTGGCCGCCGCCGACGGCGTCGTCACCTCCGTCGAGCAGGATCAGTACGACCGCTGCCACATCGCGGGCACCGGGGTGTCGTGCGACGGCTACGACATGATCGCGAATCACGTGATCCTGGAGCACTCGGACGGCACGGTCTCCAAGTACTGGCACCTGATGAAGCAGAGCGTCGTCGTCGAGGTCGGCGACGAGGTCCGGTGTGGAGACGTGCTGGCCAAGGTCGGCAGCTCTGGCATCTCCTCGGGTCCCCACCTGCACTTCGAGACGCAGTCTGCCGATGGGATCTCCTTCGACCCCTACGCAGGCGAGTACAGCCAGGAGCAGAGCTGGTGGGCGGAGCAGCGCACGCTCAATGAGCTTCCTGGGCCAGGCTGCACGGCAGACTGACGCGCGTCAGACCTCGTAGTCGCCCAGCGCGATCAGGTCGCCGAAGTCCTCGAACTCTTCGCGCAGCAACCGCTCGATCCCAAGCCGCATGGTCATCGTCGACGACGGACAGGTCGAGCAGGCCCCGACCAGTCGGACGAAGACGTCGCCACCCTCGACCTTGACGAGGGAGATGTCACCGCCGTCGGCCTGGAGCGCCGGACGCACCATGTCGTCGAACATCTCCTGCACCGTCTCCATGGAGAGGGGACGCTGCCCCTCGTCGGCCGCCGCCGCCACGACCGGCTCGGGCTCGACCACCGGCTCCGGCGTTGCGGGAGCCTCGACCACGACCGGCGCCTCGGCCGCAGGGGCCGGCGCAACCGCGTGGAGTGGAGGGCCGACCACGTCATCGGCCACCGGACGTGGCTCGACGAGCCTCAGGGTCGAGAGGATCCGCTCTGCCCGGCGTGCGACCCGGCGACGGATGCGATGAGACAGCGACACGAGCCCTCCATTCCAAGCCGATGCGTCAGCTATTGGGTATGCCACCCGCTGGCCATCGAGCTAGTCACGCGGCGCGGAGGCGACATGGCCCAGCGTACAGTCCGAGTCGTGAGCGCCGAGATCCAGCAGGATGGGCGCTATCTTCTGACGCAGCGCCTACCCACCGCGGTCCTTCCAGGCCTCTGGGAGTTCCCCGGTGGCCGCGTCCGCGACGGCGAGGACGACCGCGACGCCCTCCGCCGCACGCTCGCCGATCGCATCGGTGTCGATGCGCACGTCGACGAGAAGCTGCTGGAGGTGCAGCACGACTACGACGACTGGTCTGTCGTGATGGCGGTCTACCGCTGTGATCTGGAGGCACCGCCCGAGGCTCGGCGGGTCGCCGCCCTGGCCTGGGTCGAGGCCGGTGACTTCGGGTCCTATCCCTTCCCGGGTGCAGACCAGAAGACCCTGCAGCTGCTGCTCTCGGACGCCTCGGACGAGAGCGCTTAAGAGGGCGGGACCAGACTGCTCGCACCGCCGGAGGCGCTCCTTGGATCTGGACCTCGACCCCACCACCGTCCGCCAGGTGCTGCCGACGTTCCTGTCCAGCTTTGCGACCACGCCGGAGCTGACACAGGCGCTGGCCGAGCAGGTGA
>PKDJ01000262.1 GCA_002862545.1 Pseudomonadota bacterium | reverse complement strand
TCCAGGATTCTCATGGCGCGCTGCGGCGCGCGCGCGTGGACCAAGATCCGACTCGAGCAGTCTGGGGCCAATCGCCATGCCATTGGTGCGGTGATTGACGTCTATGTGGGCGAAATGCGGCACAGAAGATGGTTGTCGGCAGGCAGTGTGAGCATGTTCTCCGGCGGGCCGCCGGAGGTCCATGTCGGCCTGGGAGATATCGAGCGAATCACGCGTGTCGAGGTTCGCTGGCCAGACGGTCGGCAGACCGTCCACTCGGATCTGCCGACTCGGCGGCTGCTCACCGTGATTCGGCCGGACTGAGCACTCAGTGGCGGCCGCAGCCGCAGGCGTGACCATCGGCAAAGTCTGGGTCGACACCGCCGGACTCCGCACGCCAGAACAGGGCAGGCCGCTCGACGGGCTCTGGCCAGACCTGATTCATCGTCGCCGATTCGTAGACCCGCCCGCCGAGGACGGTATAGCGAACAGCCTCCGACTGTCTGAGATCGTCGAGCGGATTGCCCTCGATCACCGCGAAGTCGGCGAGCTTACCCGTCTCTACAGAGCCAATGTCGCGATCCATCCCGAGGTAGCGGGCCCCATGGAGAGTCGCTGAGCGCAGGGCCTCGTGAGGCGTCATGCCACCCTGCTCGAGCATCCAGATCTCCCAGTGTGCGGCCAAGCCCTCGCGCTGGCCGTGTGCGCCGATCTGGACGAGTCCCCCCTCGTCGACGAGCGACTTGCAGAAGCGAGCCACATCGTCATGGTTGTACTCCTCCTCCGGGATGGTCTCACGGCGCCGACTCGCGGCGTCGATCTGCTCTCGAGGCACGAAGGCCAGCAGGCGCTCGTTCTCCCAGAGGGGCGTCTCGGCGTACCAGTAGCGCTCCCCGGAGGGGCCACCGTAGGCCACACCCAGCGTCGGCGTGTAGCCCACCCGAGTGCCCGACCAGAGCTGCAGGACGTCGTCGTAGGCCTCCTTGACCGGGATGGCGTGCTCGACCCCGGTGTGCCCATCGACGATCATCGTCATGTTGTGCATGAACGTCGAGCCGCCCTCGGGCACCACCATCACGTCGAGCTGTCTACCGGCCTCGAGCACCTGCTGGCGCTGGTCACGTCGTGGCTGGTTGTAGGACTTCACGCTGATGGCTCCAACCGACTTGAGTCGGCGTAGGTGCGACTTCGCGTCATCGAGTGAGTTGACAGTGGCGGTGTAGCCGGGGCCCTTGGCGCCGTAGAGGATGGTCCCCGTGCTGAAGATTCGCGGCGCCAGTAGGCGACCTGCGCGCTGAAGCTCCGAGGCAGCGAAGATGGTCTCGGTGTTGTTGGAGGGGTCGTGGATGGTCGTTACGCCGAATGAGAGATTGGAGAGCTGAATCCAGTTCTCTTCCGGGACGATTCCTCCGTCGGCCATGCTGCCGTGAGCGTGAACGTCCACGAGCCCGGGAATCACCGTCAGCCCATCGCCGTCGACGACATGCGCACCAGCGGGCACGCTGACTGCGCTGCGGTCGCCCACGCTGACGATGCGTCCGTCCGTCCAGACGACGGTGCCGTCCTCGATGACCTCATCACCACTCATGGTCACGATGCGCGCCCCGACGATCGCTCCCGTGCCGTCGGCTCGGTCGGATGGATGGGTGAAGCCGAGCTCGAAGGTCGCGGGCTCTGGCGTCTCGAGATCCTCATCGGCGGCAGCGGCAGTGACGTCGTCGAGGCGGGCGCCCAGCAGCTGGGGCCCCTTCGTCCACCACAGCTTTCCAGCCGCGAAGTGAAGCTCATTGCCCACATCCTCGGAGACGGTGGTCTTGGTGACCGCGCCACCGCCCGGGTCCACAGGTCGGCCGGTCCATCGGAACGGCACGACGTGCGCGTTGTAGTGCTCCTGCCAGGCCAGCCACGCCCCATCGGGAGAGATGCGGTAGGTGACGGTCATCGGGTTGCTGGCATGCACACGCTCTTCGCGGTCTTCCACTCCCAAGCTGACGAGCTGGGCGGCCTCGCCTCGTCGACGGGTGAAGAAGACCCGGTCGGGCACGGCTGCGAGCACGTGCAAGCCAGTCCCAACGTCTCCGAGGCGCTGGGGCTCGGCTTCGTCCTGGCGCAGCACGTACAGTCCGGTGTCTTCGGTCCAGAGGCGAGAGCGCAGCCAGCCGCCCCCGATTCGACGGAACAACAGGTCACCATCGGACGTGACGAGAGGCTCCCGATAGTGGCCGGGTGCATCGTGGAGCACCTTGGAGCGACCACCCCGAGCGCTCACCGAGCGGATGCTGCCCAGCTCCGCGTCGTCCCAGGTAGCGTACACGATCGTTCGACCGTCAAGGGTGAAGCTTGGGTCTAGCTCGACGATGTCCTCATCCTTCGTCAGCCGACGCGGCTCGCCGGAGGGGAGGTCCTTCACCCAGAGCTGGTTGAGGGCCTGAAAGACCACGCGACTGCCATCTGGGGAGACGACCACGTCGCGGAGTGCCTTGAGGTCGAACCGCTCTGGGCTGACCTCGACCGGCACCCGCAGTGCCTCTCGGATCTCGCGCTGGTCCGTCACACGGAAGGGGATCTCGGTGACCTGTCCCGTGGTCGTCACGCGTCGCAGGCCACCCTGCGCCCAGAGGACGAGGCTGTCGCCGTCGGGCATCCAGTCGAAGTGTGGGTAGACGCCATGGATCGCCCAGGCCTCCTGCATGTCGCGGTCCAGTCCATCCCAGATAGGGGTCTCACGGCCACTCTCGAGGTCCCGCAGGACGAGAACGGACTTGGCTCGATCACGGCGGACGAAGGCCAGGGTCTTGCCGTCTGGGCTGGGGGTGGGTCGGCAGGCGCCGCCAGGGCCACCCGTCACCCGACGAACCTCGCCGGTCTCCAGCTCGAGCCGGTCGATGGCGTAGATGCCAGGGTTGGGGTCCTTGTTGTACTGGAACGTCGAGCCGCCGGTCGCGTCGCCTGAGTAGTAGAGAAAACGACCATCGGGAGAGAAGGTAGGCTCATTCACGTCGAGCTGATCGTTCGGCCTCTCGGTGAGCTGCAGTCCGGAGCCGCCATCGAGGCGGTAGAGCCACATCTCGCCGGCACCCAGCGAGCGGGTGTCCGTGAAGTGCTTGCGACCGACGAGTGCATCTCCCTCGGGGTGCCACGCTGGGCCATTCAGGAGTCGAAAGGACTCCTCGGTGACTGCCCGGGGATCGGAGCCGTCGGCGGACATCACCCAGAGGTTGTCGCCACCGCCTCGGTCCGAGGTGAAGGCGATCTGACTGCCGTCGGGAGACCACACGGGCTGCATGTCCCACGCCATGCCGCTGGTGAGCGCGGTAGCGGTACCTCCACCGATCGGAAGGGTGTACAGGTCGCCCAGCAGGTCGAACACGAGCGTCTCACCATCCGGAGACACGTCCACGGACATCCACGTGCCGCTGTCGGTGTCGAGCTCGACCACGGCCGTCGGACCTGGAGGCGCGTCGACACTCCACTCGACCTCCTCCTCCTGCCCCTCCTCGGGTGCCTCTTCAGCTGCAGTCGAGGTCAGGGTCAGCGCGATGAACAGCCACGTCATGGTCCCTCCGGTGGCGGGACATATCCCGAGGTGCAGAATACCGACTCCGCATGGCAGAACTTGCAGGGCGGCTCCTAGAGGGGCCTCTGGACATCATCGGCGACGTACACGGTGAGCTGGAGGCTCTGCGTCGCCTCCTAGAGAGACTCGGGGTCGACCTAGAGCGCGCGACGGCCTCGCGGCCGCTGGTCTTCGTCGGCGATCTGATCGACCGTGGACCCGACAGCCCTGGTGTCGTGCAGCTCGTGAAGCGACTCGTCGAGGCGGGTGTCGCGCAGGTCGTGATGGGTAACCACGAGCTCAACCTCCTTCGTGGTGACCGAAAGGAGGGCAACGGCTGGTTCTTTGGGCATGTCGATGGCTTCGGCGAGGACGAAGGTCGGGCATTCGAGAGCATCTCGATCGAGACGGAGGAGGAGGCGGCATCGATCCTGGACTTCTTCAGCACTCTCCCGCTGACGCTGGAGCGCGGGGACCTGAGGGTCGTTCATGCCTGCTGGCACCGGTCGTCGGTCGAGGCGCTGCCAGCGACCGGAGATGCGCCTGCCTTGGCGGACGCCATGGAGTCCCAGGTGATGGCGGAGCTGGCGTCTCGGGGCATCCTCGAGCAGGCACGGCGCGAGCGGTCCGAGTTCGCAGAGCTTCGCGACATCACCGTGCGTCCAACCCGGACGCTCGCGGCGGCTCGGGAGCTGTCGCTTGCGGAGCAGCTTGGAAGTCCACTGCGAGTGGTCACCTCGGGGCTGGAGGCGCCGCTCGAGCTGGAGGAGATGTTCTTCACGGGCGGCAAGTGGCGCCTCGTGGAGCGGGTGCGCTGGTGGAAGCAGTACGACGAGCCGCAGGCGGTCGTCTGTGGTCACTACTGGCGACGGCGTCATCGCAGAGCTGGCGTGGGCTCACAGCGGGACCTGTGGGACGACGAGCCGCCGTATGGCTGGGCGGGGCCGAGGGGGAACGTCTTCTGCGTCGACTACAGCGTGGGTCGACGGTTCAAGGAGCGCTGGAGTGGGGTGTCGACGTTCGAGGGAGGACTGGCTGCACTGCGCTGGCCGGAGCGTGAGCTGGTCTTCGATGACCGCGCCGGCAGCGTGCCGACCACTGGGTTCGGCAAGGCGTGAGTCTTGCATCGGGTCATGGCTCTCGGTTCTCTGATGACGAAGGAGTAAGGAGATCTTCTGTCTTATGATTTTACACGGAATCAGGCGCTGCGTCGTGGAATGAAAAGAAAATCGAGCCTCTGTTGCCCCGCCGGACGCGTCGCGGTTCTCACTGAGCAGGACGGGAGGCGAGATGGTCGCAACGGCGGACAGAGGGCCCGGGTGGTACCTTGCGGGCCGCGCTCCGGAGCAGAGCGCGGTGCGGTCGGGGACCATGCGAGCACAGAAGGGCCAACGCAGCAGCACCGGCCGCCCGGATGTTGGAGAGTGGTACCGGCTCTATGGGGCCTCCGTCTATCGTCGGATCCTGCGCTTCTACCGAGCGCAGGAGGCCGAGGAGGTCCTGCAGGAGGTGTTCCTGCGCGTCCTCCGCACCGCAGACAGCTACCGCGGCGATTCATCGCCGGTGACGTGGCTCTACTCGGTAGCGACCCGGCACTGTCTCAACCGGCTCCGAGATGCGCGGCGTCGCAAGGAGCTGCTCACCACCCATGGTCAGCCAGGCTGGTCACGGGAGGTCGAGGATGGTGATCCTGATGCGCGGGTCTTCCTGACCCAGCTCTGGAGGGAGCTCGACAGTGATCTCGCCATGGTCGGGGTGCTGTACTTCGTGGATGGGATGACGCACGCACAGATCGCCGAGGTGATGGGTGTCTCGCGAAGAACGGTCGGCAATCGAGTGCTGGAGCTCCAGAGGCTGGCGCGGGCTGCGGCCGGCAGGGAGGAGGGGTGATGTCGGAGGTACTCGGACGGGATGGTCATCTGACTGATCTCGCGCTCGAGCGGTTCTTGGCGGGGGAGCTTCAGGGCGAGGCGCTCGCCGAGGTGGAGGCCCACCTCGAGGAGTGCGAGGACTGCGCCGATCGCGTCGCGGCGGCCCAGCTCGTGGTGCCGGCCTTCGAGGCACTACAGGCCCCGGATCTGTCGGTCTTGCCTGAGCCTGCGAATCGACCCTGGGGAGGCTTCAGGGCTGTCGCGCTCGCTGCAGTCGCGCTCGCTGGCGCGGGGCTCTGGGTCTCGGCGTCGCAAGGGCCGGACGATCCTGGTGTGCGGCTGAAGGGTGCGGGCCTCGCCCTAGAGGTGTTCGTGGACGGTGAGCCGCCTCGACAGCTCGATGCTGGAGATGAGGTGGTTCCCGGTGACAAGCTTGGCTTCCGTGTCCGTGCTGGACAGGACGGACACTTGATCGTGCTGGGCCGCGACGAGACCGGCAGTGTCTACCCGTGCCTGCCTGCTCGCCCGGGCCCGTCACAACCGCACGCGCGCTCGGATGCCCCCGTCGACGTGGAGGCCGCGGTCGTGCTCGATGCGGTGCTCGGAACAGAGCAGTTCGTGGCGATTCACTGTGAGTCCCCGCCGGCATGGGATGAGCTGGCGGAGGCGGTGCGGACTCGCATGGGCGATGGTGGTCCTCTCGCGGCAGGATGTGTTCACGAGGTGGTCGAGGTGGAGAAGGTGCGTGCGCGGATGAAGCCCTGAGGTCCCTGCTCACCGGACTTGCGCTGATGTTCGGGCTCACGGCAGAGGCCGGTGAGCGGCGGTATGCAGTCTTGCTGGGCGTGAATCAGGGAGACCCGAGCGAGGTCGTGCTTCGCTTCGCGGAGGATGATGCCGATCGTGTGGGACGCGTGCTGGCCGATGTCGGTGACTTTCGGCCCGAAGACCAGGTGGTGCTCCGCCGCACCGACCGACGGCGGGTGCTCGAGGCGCTAGCGTCCCTCGGGCGACACATCGAGGCTGATCGTGCAGCCGATCCGGACGCCTCCGCGCTGCTTGTCGTCTACTACAGCGGGCATGCAGACTCGACGGCACTGCACCTCGGCGGCTCACGGCTGTCGTTCGCAGAGCTGACCGAGGCGGTCGAGGCCATGCCGGTGGACGTGCGTGTGCTGATCGTCGATGCATGTCGGTCCGGAGGACTGACCCGGGTGAAGGGCGCGACGCCTGCCGAGCCGTTCGCCATCTCGACCGAGGATCGCCTGGCCGCCTCGGGCACGGCCATCATCACGTCGTCCTCGGCAGGAGAAGACGCCCAGGAGTCGGACGAGCTCGGTGGTGGCGTGTTCACCCATCACCTGGTCGCGGGTCTGCTCGGAGCCGCGGACGCCTCGGACGATGGAGCCGTCACCCTCACCGAGGCCTACCGCTACGCCTATGCCCAGACGCTGCGCAGCACGAGCCTGCAGCCCGTCGTGCAGCACCCGACCTACGCCTTCGAGCTTCGGGGCAAGGACGACCTCGTGCTCACACGCCCTCGAGAGGTGGCGGTGCGTGGGGTCGTCGGGATCTCCGAGGCTGGAACCTACTTGGTCTTCGAGGCGGAGCGTGGGGGCCGCTTGGTCGCCGAGCTCGAGCTCGGCGGGCCGGGCACCATCGCGCTGCTGCCGGGGCGCTACCTGATTCGACGCCGTGACGCTGACCACGTTCGCGAGGCTGAGATCGCGGTGGACAGCTCTGCGATGGTGCCGCTCGACGCCGAGGCGATGTCGGTGATGCCGTACGGCTGGACCGCTCGGCGTGGCCAGGCGTCGCGACGGCGTGCTGCCTTCGCGCTGCTCGCTGGCGGAGGCGTCTCCGGCGAGGCCCTCAAGGGGCTGGGACTGGCGCCGGTCGGTACGCTCGGCGCTCGCATCGATCTGCCTGCCATCGTTCTTGGCGTGCGCGGCCGGTATGCTGCGAGCTCGTCCCAGAATCAGGCGGTGGTCTTGCGACAGCGCGAGCTCGGAGCCGACCTGACCGTGCTCAGGCTGTTCGATCTCGGGAGGGTGGCCCCGGGCCTCGGTCTGCGAGGGGGCCTCGAGCGCGTGTCGCAGTCCTTCGCATCCAAGGGGCGCGCCCCTGACCGCGTGGCGACGGTCGGCCGGGTCGGTCCACTGCTCCGTGTCGAGCTCGCGCCTGCCGCGCGCCTCGCCATCGCGTTCGACGTCGGCGCGGATGCCGTGATGGCTCCTGTTCGAGGCCCGGTGTCCGAGGTCGTCGAGCTCTCCACCTCTGTCGTACCGTACGCTGGTGCCGAGCTGGTGCTGTATGCCTTCTGAGTTGCTGATCCTGTTCCTGGCCGGATGCGGAGATCCTCTGGTGGATGCCCGGTACCAGGGTGAGCCTCTCTTGGAGGTCTCGGGCTCGGTGCTCTCGGACTTCACCCCCGAGGAGCTGGCCCTCACCGATGGCCCGCTCGCGGTCACGCTCGACTGGGCGGAGCTCGACGAGGCGGAGACCCCACCCAAGGTCGCGGTCGCCATCACGACCAACTTTCCAGCGCGGTACACGCTGCGGATCTATGAGCCGCCGCCGAAAAACGCGTACTTCGATGCTCCGTGGTCCGACGGGGCACAGGTCGCCATCGCGACGCCGATCTTGTTCATGGACGAGAATCGGGACGGGGTCTGGGATGCCGACAGCGAGCAGGTGGTCGGCGGGGCGCACGACATCGTGCTGCTCCACACGAAGAGCCCGCTGCGCATCGACGCGGTCGAGCCACCGGACAGTGGCTGGGCTTGGGGGCCGAGCACGTCCACCGCGGACAGCGGCGACAGCGGGACATGGGTCCCCTGGGACAGCGGCTTCTGGGCGGACAGCGGCATTCCGTGGGACACGGCGAACATGGCCTGGTACCCGGAGAGAGAGCCGGTCACGCTGAAGCCCGGCTACCACAAGATGTTCACGCGAGTGGACTTCTGTGACGCTCGGCCTGCACCCCTTTCGCAGCTGCTGCCGGCGAGCGAGGCCCCGGTCGACCTGTCGATGGGGCCGCTGTGGTCCTTCCTGACCGACTGGGACTGCGATGGTCGCCTCAACGACTGGTTCGACACGGCTGACACCGGAATCTGAGCGCGGGCTGAAGTGGCGCCGCGAGTCGCTCAGTCACCTCGAGGAAGAACCTGAGTGCCTGCGAGGCGGTCGCCGAGTCTCCGGCCGCCGTCGTCCTGGAGGATCAGGGCGCTGTCGAGGGCCACGGCTGCAGCGAACATGACCCAGCCGATCACCTCGACCCCCGGGATGATCGCAATCAAGCAGGCGAGGATGAAGTAGCTGTTCCGGGTGACGGCTTGCAGAGCGCTCGCATCGCGTCCCGTCTCGGAGTCGACGACGCGCATGCCGCCGATGCGCTTGCCGAGGCTCCTGCGGCCTCCCGACGTGTCCTTCACCGCCCAGTAGATGGCGCCGCAGAGGCTGAAGAGTCCGCCGATCAGCACGCCGGCGAGAGTGCCCACGATCGGGACGACCGAGAGCAGGCCGATGAGGCTGCCGGTGAGAATCTCGGCGACGAGGAAGCCGAGGTACTCGAGCCCACTGGCGCCGAGTCGTCTGCCGATCGTGGTGTCGGGCAGCCTGACGGCAGTTGGAACGATGGCGAGGGGGCACAGCGGATCGGAGCAGGCGCCCCCGTCGTCACGCAGGCAGCGGGTACACGCGGCCAAGGAGACCTCCGGGTCGCGCAAACGTAGTCGCGAACACGCCGAAGGGAAGGGCTTGGCGGGGTCTGCGCCACGAGAGGGGTGCGAGGAGCAGCAGACAGGCCATGGCTTGAGGGCACCCCGTCATGGAGCATGCCCGTACGGACGTCGATCGCACCATCGGGCATCCGCGGGGGTGGTGTTCAATAGTTTCGTTGGGTTCTTTGTTAATGGCCGCAGCGAGACGGCTTGGGTTGGCGGCGGGCCCGCCATGAGCCGTCTCCAGATGCGCAGACGGTCAGGTCGCACGCCAACCACGTCTGCGGCGGTTATGATGCGGCCCTCCGGAGGAGTCATGGTGCGGACGACGGGCTTGCTGCTGCTGCTCACGGCGTGTGGCGGTCCAGCAGGTGGGCCGAACAAGCCCGACGAGACGGCTGACACGGCCACCGTGACCACGGCCCCCACGCCGACCGGCACCACGGAGACCGAGGAGTCCAACACGTGGCTCGTCGAGGGCCAGCAGGGCTCGGTCGTCACGGTGTTTCGGCACTTCGCGCCGGGAATGCCCCAGGGCTTCGACGTTCACGCGACGTTCGCCGATGCGCTCCCGATGGTGGACGATGCGGCCTGGTGTCTGGCTGGCGGCCCCTGCACCAACAGTCGGCCCGAGGCCGACAGCTACGTCGACATGTTCGCCTTTCCCCCTGTCGAGGGGGTCGGCTTCACGTGGGTGGGCAACGAGGTCGAGGTCTGGCGGCTCGATCTTCCCTTCCTCAACGTGCCCGACCCGGGCTTCGCCTTCTACTCCAACAACGTGGCCAACAAGCCCGCCGAGGAGCTGCTGAAGTTCAAGATCCCCGCCGAGGGTCAGTGGGGGGCGTACAACGAGCCGGTCGTGCCGGTCGCTCCCGACATGCGGGTCACGTCGCCGACTCCGGGGGAGCGCATCAGCCTCGCCGGCGAGACCGTCGACTTCGAGTGGGTCAGCGGTGGTGCCGGAGAGGTCTTCCTCACGATCATGGGGGAGCGCACCGAGGGTGATCCTATCAACGTGATGTACGTGCTGGCCGACGATGGAGAGCACTCGCTCGACCTCGCGGAGCACGGGCTGACTCCCGAGAGCGATGTCGTCATCAGCTTGGGTCGTCGTGTCACCGAGCAGACCGAGGTGAACGGCAACACGCTGTTCATGTCCGGTGTCGAGGAGCAGCCCTTCACGCCCGAGTGCCGTCCATGGCCCGACATCGACATCGATGGCTCCGACATCACGGTCTCGGGCAACCAGATGGACCCGTTCTACATGGGCGTTCGCTTTCAGGGCGTGATCGCCGACGGCACTATCCAAGACTTCACCCCCGAGGGTGAGGACGAGCCGCGCTCGGCCAAGATGATCTTCGAGTTCAACGACTACTTCTTCCAGCCGCTGTGCAAGGTGATCTACGACGTGTCTGGGCCGCGATCCCAGCAGGTGGCTCCGTGGCCGCGCTACGGCGGCGGAGGCACCATCTACGACGCCTACAACTTCACGCTGCGCAATGGCTGGACAGACTGCAAGCCAGTCAACCCGCTGGTGTTTGGCAGCAACGACATGCGCGGATGGATCGAGAACCCGGGCTTCCAGTGGGGCGTAGGCGTGGGTGATCGGGTCGATGTGCCGACCGTGGGTACCCTGTCTGGCTACATCACGTTCGATGGCGCTGAGGGAATCGAGATGAACCCCGGCTTTGGCTACGCACTCCACGACTGCGACGAGGCGATCAAGAGTGCGGGTCAGCTTCCGCCGGCCGATCCCGGTGCTCCGCCGACGGCCGCGTACTGGGAGCACGACACCTACTTCGTGCTCGTCATCCAGTGAGGCTTCTCTGAGGGTCGGCTGACGCGCCGATTTCGAGGGCGGCCAGCCTGTCCCGGTTGGTCATCGTCCCGACGAGAAAGCAGACGCGACGGTAGCGGATCCTATCGAAACGAGTGTCCAACGTCGTACGGGTTGGCAGGTCGCTTCGCCGGCTGGCATGCTCGGGTATGAAGGCAGACGCGGAGGCAGCGTGAACAGACTCTGGGTTTGGGTGGCGACTCCGGTGCTCGCGAGCATGGCGTCCGGCTGCATCATCTACGAAGAGAAGTTCTTCGACACCGGCTACATGTACGACGAAGGCCCTCCGTCGTCTGAGACTCCGGTGGTCGACACAGCTGGCACGTCGACCGAGACGGACACCGACACCGACACGGACGCCGACACCGACACCGACACCGACACCGACACGGACGCCGACGCCGACGCCGACGCCGACACGGACACGGACACGGACACGGATGCCGACACGGACACGGACACGGACACGGACACGGACACCGACCCCGCCGGAGACGCGGACGGAGATGGGTGGCTTGCTCCGGAGGACTGCGACGACTCGGATGCGCGGGTCAATCCGGGTGAGGAAGAGGTCTGCAACAACGGTGTGGACGATGACTGCAACCCCGCGACCGACTGTCGCTGGGAGGGGCTGGTCAAGTTCCCCGAGGCCACGCTCGTAGGCGGAGAGGGCGAGTCGCTCGGTCTTGCGGCGCTGGTTGCCGATGTCACAGGTGACGGCGCTCCAGACCTGATCACCACCGCGCGCTCAGACTTGGAGGACGAGGGCCGGACACACATCCTCTCGGGCGCGTGGAGCGGTGTGGCGCCCGACGTGGCCTTCGCTACACTTACGGGTGACGGCCAGGAAGACCTCACGGCACTCGCTGCCGGCGATCTGACCGGCGACAGCACCACCGACCTCGCCATTCGCTACGAGCGCGGCGTCTGGGTGGTGCCCGGTCCGGTGGACGGGGATGCCGACATCTCGGACGTGGGCTTCCGGCTCATCCAAGCCGCAGAGGGTGACGAGGCGGGCACCTCGCTCGCCTTTGGGGACCACGATGACGACATCGTCGCGGACGTGCTCGTGGGCGCGCCCTTCGCGGGTCCCGGGGATCGTGGCGCGGTCTACCTCGTCGAGGGCCCCGTCGAGGCGGACCGGAACCTCTCCTCGAGCCGGACGACATTCCAGACGGGTGAGGTCGCTCTGCTCGGTCAGAACGTCACCTTCGGCGACTACGACGGCGACGGCTTCGACGACGTGACCTTCACGGCGACCGATTCGGTGCGGGTCTTCGATGGTCCCGCGCCCGCCGGTGACATCGACGCGTCGGACTCCGATCACAGCCTGGTGTGGTTCCCCGAGGGCGGGCCATCGGCCATCGCCAGCGCGGACGTGAACGGTGATGGCTACGACGACCTCGTTGTCGGTGCTCCCGATCTACGAGGGGCGTCCTCCACAGTGGTCGCGTTCGGGCCTCTCGTGAGCTCGCTGCCCTACCTCGACGCGGAGCTGGTGTTGTGGAACGGCGGCGCCAACACCTTTGGCATCGAGGTTGGTGCCGGAGATCTCGATGGTGACAGCCAGACTGATCTCGTGGTCAGCCAAGACTTCGATGCCTCGGTCTCCTGGGTCTACTACGGGCCGCGGTCCGGCTGGGTCGACCACTCCACGGCAGACGCGCGTGTCTACCTGGAGCTGGGAGAGGAGCGCATGATGCTCGGCCCCGTGGATGTCGACGCCGACGGCCGAGCCGACCTCGTCTATGGCTACCCCGGCATTGACTCTGGCGAGGTTCGCACCTTCTTTGGGTCCTCGCTGTAGACAGTCGTGAGAACGGGTTGCAGTTGAGGGCCCACATCGGGTTCAATCCGAGTCGATGCCTGCGACCCGCACACACGAGTTTCTCACCCGTCGCCGAGCCAGCCCGGGCTTCATGGCCTGGCTGGAGACGCACGCGCCGACGGATGACTTCCTCTGGCGCGACCCTGCGATCTTTCTTGGCGCGACGCCTCTGACGCGAGTGAGCGACCGCCTGCTGCTGGTCGAGGCTGCGCTGGAGATCGTGTGCAGTGCACCGTCGCCACGACGGCTCAAGGGTGTGCTCCAGACCAGTCGCAACCTCGGCTTCTCGAGGCGCCGCATCGACCAGCTGGTCGTCAATCGCTACGGCGTCGACCTGTTCTCTCTGGAGGCCTGCTCCATCCTCGGAGTGCAGCCCGATGCCTCCGAGCCGACCATCAAGCGGGCCTACCGTCGTCTCGCTAGCAAGGTGCATCCGGATCGGGTCGCGCGCCTCGGCGAGAAGGAACAAGCAGCGGCTCGGCGCCGCATGGTGGTGCTCAATGCTGCTCTCGATCGCTTGATGCAGGCCGACATCGAGCTCGTTCCCGACGGCGAGTACGACGACGTAGAGCTCGAGCCGATCAACCAGGTCGAGGTCGACGACGTCCTCCTCGAGTACGCGAACCTCGACGACGACATCGAGCTGTAGCCGACCTGGCGGCCCGCTCCCTCGCTAGGGCAGCGGGCGGGTGATGCCGCGGAGGAACTGCCACTCGCCGTACAGCGGGTTGGGGAGCACGAAGTAGCGACTGCCGACACCGTCGAGGCGGGCGCCCGTCTCCTCTCCGTCCGCTGGGAAGTCGCCCCAGGAGTCGCCGAGGTAGACCGCCGCTCGGGTCGGCTCGTCGAAGCTGCAGGGGCCCTCACCCGTGCGGACCTGCTCGCGTCGCGGGGCCTTGTCCGACGTGTCGGTTCGCGTGCACAGCAGATCGCCGTCTTGATAGAGCCCGTGGTCTGCGAGGTTGTCTCGGGTGGCCTCGGTGACGACCGCCTTGCGGTTGGTGAGGAAGACCACGCGCCCGCCTTGCTTGCGAACCTCGGTGAGGAAGTCCTCGACACCGGGAACGGGGGTGGCCTGGCGTCGCTCGCACCAAGCATGCCACGAGACCGACTCGTAGGGCAGGTCGTAGGTGTGGCGCTCGAGCTGGTAGACGCTGTTGTCGAGCACAGTCTCGTCAACATCGAGCACGGCCGCCCAGGGGCCCTTGCCCTTCTTGTTGGTCTTCAGCGCGGCAGTGGCCTGACGGTACGTCTGCGTCGCGATCGCATGGTACTCGGCCGAGTCGCGCAGCCACTTGAGAGCCGTCTCGCTTGTCGACGGCCCCGGCCCGTCGTCTTCGGCCGAGGCGGGAGCGGTGAGGAGCAGGAGCAGCAGGGCGGACATCGGTACCTCCGTGACCGCCCGCTAACCCTCCTCAGCGTCGCCGGCGGATCAGCAGCCCGAGAGTGAGCATCATCAGCCACGGCGCACCGGGGACGCTGCCGCCTCCGGAGCAGCCTCGGCAGCCGCCCTCGTACCAGGTCTCGGGGATCGCAGGGTCGAGGTAGTCGGGGATGCCGTCGTTGTCGGAGTCAGCCTCTCCGCCCTCCTGGCGGTCGCGCAGGCGATCTTGGTCGCTGTCGCGGTCG
>PKDJ01000058.1 GCA_002862545.1 Pseudomonadota bacterium | reverse complement strand
GTCGAAGTCGTCGCAGTCGACGTCACAGTCGTGCCCATCGTCATCGTGGTCGACCACCGGGAAGCAGCCGAGCCCCTCGGGGTCGAGCTGGTAGTCCCAGATCCCACGGCCGTAGGTGCCAAAGCGGATGGTGTTCTCGTGCTGGAGCGCCTCGGCGGACCAGTAGATGGTGACCGGTGCATCGGCGGCCGTGATGTCGATCCAGGCGTCGCCGTCCACCTCGCGCATGTAGGCCGCCGTCTCGGTGCCCGCGAACATGGTCCCCGAGCCGTCTGGCGCCTCGACCAAGGTGTAGACGTGCGTCTCGGGCAGGCCCTGCGACCAGTCCTCCCAGCGCTTGCCGCCGTTGGTGCTGCGCATGACGGCCATGCCGCCGCCGTAGCCGCTGCCACCGACGTACACGAGCTCGGTGTCGGTGATCGAGGGGTGGAGCGCATGGCCGTAGAAGTAGTGGGGCCAGGGTGCGGTGCCGTCGCGGGCATCGACCCACGTGCGCCCCTTGTCGGTCGACCAGAACAGTCGACCGTAGCTCGTGGCGGCATAGGCGCGGTCGCTGTCGAGCGGCGAGAATGCCAGCGCCGACATGTACTCGTAGCCGTCCGACGAGAACGACTGGGACGAGTAGACCTCCGGCTCCCAGTAGTCGGTGGCCTGCCGCTCGTACCGCCAGAGCTGGCCGCCCGCGAAGAACACGGCCTCTGGCTCGTCCGGATCGGCGACGATGGGCGGAATCCAGGCGTAGTTGTCGGCTGGGAAGTCCGCCCAGTAGAGCGCCGGGTCGTTCTGACCCTCGAGGATGAGCATGACGCCCGGGTAGTTGGTGTAGAGGAGCTTGTGGCTGCCGTCCGTCGACGTGATGTGGCCGTAGTCCCCGCTGATCAGCTGGTCGAACCAGAAGCGCCCCTCGACGCCCTCCTTCGTGCGCTGAAAGCCTTGGTCCTGGGCACCCGCGGCGACCTGCTCGGGCTTCGTGACCGAGGTGTGCACGTCGTAGTACTGGCTGACCCGGAGACCCGTCAGCGAGAGGTTCTCGACCGTGTCGACCTTGTCGCGAGAGATGTACAGGCCACCGTCCGTGGACAGATACCAGATCTCCGCTCCCGTGGCGTCACGCTGCACCTGCAGTCCCATGATGTCGGCATGGAGCAGATCGGCCGGGTTCTCGTAGTACTCCCACCACTCGTTCGGGCGCTCGAAGGACTCCCCGCCGTCGCGGGTGAGGTGGACCTCGACGCCGCCCCAGGCGAAGCGGTCCGGGTCATCGATCGAGGCGACGAGGCGACTCCAGTAGTCCTCTACCTCTCGAAGAGCCTCCCACGTCCAGCCCGCATCGTCAGAGCGGTACAGCGTGGTCGAATCCGCGACGGCGTACAGGCGGGGAGCGCCAGCCTCGGAGCCGGTCACTTCCGTGCGCACCGAGGCCGGCAGCGTGCCGCGCTCCTGCCATGAGTCCCCGCCATCGGCGCTGACCATGACTGTCGGACCGTCGAAGGCGTAGATCGCGCCCTCACCCTCGCGCGGCACCCAGATGTCGCCGCAGCCCTGTGGCATCGGCAGGACGACCTCGAAGGACTGTCCCTGATCGCTGGAGCGCATCAGCGAGCAGTTGTCGTAGGGCTCGGTGACGACCAAGAAGACGTCGCCCTCGTGCTCCACCAGCCTGCGAACGCCCCAGAGCCAGGGAATACCCGAGGGCTCCTCCCAGGTGCGCCCCTCATCCGTCGTGCGGTGGACCCGCCCCCAGTTCGTCGTGGCGATGATCACGTCGCCGTCGCCCAGCACCACCATGTGGTGTGCGCCGCCGTAGAGGTTGTCGCCGAGCGGCGTCCAGTCCGAGCCATCGGGACGGCCACGCCAGATCCCGCCGAGGGCGGAGCCTGCGTAGAGCCACTCGCCGTCGCTCGTCAGCGTGGCCGCGTGCATCCGACCGGCCTGGTTCTCGCTGCCACGCTCGACCCACTTGGCAGGCCCGAGCTCGACCTGGGGAAGCACACCACTCGCGAGGGCGTTGCGCTTGGCGATCTGGGCGAGGCCGTTCTGTCGCTCGATCGCGCGCCAGTCGACACCATCCGGGGCACGGTGGATCTCCTCGAACCACGCCTTTCGGGCCTTCTTGTGCGCCCGCTCCTCGGCGAGGTCCATGTGGCCCGTCTCGGTCGGTGGCCGCAGGAGGCGCGGCGAGCGCTCGGGGGCCGGCGCTGGCGCCTCCGCCACAGGAGCAGCGGGAGCCGCAGTCACGTCGACCGGAGCCTCGGTCGTGGTCGTGCTCCAGCTACAGGCCAACAGCGAAGTGAGCAGCCACATCAGGTCCTCCCAGCATCGTCAACGTAGCCTCACGTCGCCGACCGGGGAGCATCCTCACTCAGCCTTCACCTGCGACGACGCCGCTGCCGCCGACTAGACGGCTCGGGCGTGTCGAGATCGGGAATCTCGATGGGCTCCTCTGGAAGCTCCAGCTCGGGCTCGGGCTCGGGCGCCGGCGGCGCCGGCTCGGGTGCCGGTGGAGCAGGAGCGGGCCTCGCGCGTCGACGCCCCACAGGGCGAGGCTCGGACATTCCCTCGGGACAGCCCGTGCTCGGGCAGATCCCGCTCGCGAGGGCGAGCGCCGCGATCACGGTGTCTGCGTCCGCCCCCTCGACCCACGCTGCGCTGCCCTCCCGGTCGACGGCCACGTAGCCCACCGTCAGGTGGTCCTCGGCGAGCCCCTCGGAGAGGTCCACCTCACGCAGCGTCTCCTCGTCGAGCGTGAGCGCCACAGCCGCTGCACCCCGCTCCAGCTCACCCACTGCCGCCTTGGTACCTCCGAAGGCCTGACGGATCGCCTCGGCGAGCGCCACCTGGTCCTCGTCGACCGACCAGCGATGATTCACCAGGACGATGGCGCCACAGGCTCGGTCGACACAGCCGACCGCACTGGGCTCACCACCGGTGAAGGCCTCGACGACCTCCTCGTAGGCCTCCTCCGTTCCCGTTGGCGCGCTGGACAGGCGATCGAGCACCGCAGCCCGCCAGGAGGCGAAGTCTTCGGTGTCATCCAGGAAGGACTGCACAGCCGCGGCCCGCTCAGTGCGCTGCTCGTTGCTCCAGCTCCCCTCGGGGTCCTCGGCATCGAGGAGCTCCGCGACCTCGGGCGACTCCGACAGCCGCGCAGCGACCTCGTCGACGATCGGCAGGTCCGAGTCCATGGCGAGCGGCAGGCCTCCGCAAGCCAGGGAGGCTGCGACCGTCGACGCAAGTACGAGAGCCAGGTTCCGCCGCAAGCCATCCTCCGCGTAGGTGGGCGGGGGTAACGCGCCCTCCGCCAGCGCGGGCACCAACGGCTTACGGCGGCCTCACGGAGGCTTCGTGGCAGACGACTGGACCTTGCTGACCGGAGTGGTGTCCCACCCGGACGCGCTGTTGGAGCGCTTGCTGACCGAGGTGACTTGGACGGAGCAGATGCGGTCGCGGCGCACCGCCTCCATGGGCCTCCCCTACAACTACTCGGGCGCCGAGTATCCCCCAGCACCCTGGCATCCTGCGGTCGCCGAGCTGCGTGACCGCGTCGGCGCGCTCGCCGGCTTCACCCCGACCAACTGCCTGCTGAACCTGTACCCGACCGGCCGGCACAGCCTCGGCTGGCACAGCGACGACACCGACATCCTCGCCCCGGGGACACCGATCGCGATCGTCAGCCTCGGAGCCGAGCGCCCACTCGGACTGCGCCGGGACTCCGAGGACGGGTTCGAGTACCGGAGCCAGCCGCTCCCAGCCGGCAGCCTGCTCCTGATGTCTGCCGCGATGCAGGCCACCTGGCGACACCGTCTGCCGCGGCACAAGACCCTGGAGCCGCGGGTGTCGCTCACCTTTCGTCACATCGTGAGGGTCATGAGCGAGGGCGAGCGCCGAGCCGCGTCGGGCCGCCCTCCGGAGTGGTGAGGGCCTCAGCCCTCGAACACGTCATCCGCGATGTCGAGACCGCGATCGATGATGTCGAAGCCCTCGAGGAGCTGATCCTTGGTGATGCACAGCGGCGGGTTGCACATGATCCCGCTCCACCGAATGTAGGTGAAGAGCCCGTTGTCTCTGAAGAACTGACTCATCCGACCGACCGCAGGATGGCTGCTGTCGTACCCCGCGAGCGGCTCGCCCTTGCTGTTCTTCTGGATGTCGATCATCCCAAAGAGGCCGATAGCCCGGCTGCCACGCACCGACGGATGCTTGGCCTTCAGGCGCGCCATCTCGGACTTCATCGTCGACTCGAGGCGGGCCGCGTTCTCGATCATGCCCTCGCCGACGAGCACATCGATGGTGGCCTCGGCCGTCGCCAGTGCCAGCGCGTGGCTGTTGTAGGTCAGGCCGCCCCAGAAGACGTTCTCGCGGAAGTGGTCGGCGATGCGGTCGCTCATCGCCATGACGCCGAGCGGAAGGTACGCGCTCGTGAGGCCCTTCGCCGAGGTGACGATGTCGGGCTGGATGTCGCCGTGCATGAAGGCGAACAGCTTGCCCGTGCGGCCCCATCCCGCCATCACCTCGTCGCACACGAGCAGGATGCCGTACTTGTCGAGGAGCGCCCGCAGGCCCTTGAGGTAGCCACGCGGCGGCGGCAGGATGCCGTTCGTGCCCGTGACGGGCTCGATGAACATCGCTGCGATGTACTGCGGCCCCTCGTACATGATCACCTCCTCCAGGTACCGGAGGTTGTTGGCGGTGATCTCCTCCTCGGTCTCGCCGAAGGAGTAGTTGTACGGCCAGGGGTCCATCACATGGACGACCCCCGGCATGCCGGGCTCGTTGCGCAGACGCCGGGGATCACCGGTGAGCTGCATCGTGGCGTTCGTCGCGCCGTGGTAGCTGCGGTAGCGGGCGAGGATCTTCTGCTTGCCCGTGAACTGACGCACAGCCTTGATCGCGTTCTCGTTCGCCTCAGCGCCACCGAGCGCGAAGAAGAACGTGTTGAGGTCGCCCGGGAAGAGCTCCGCGAGCTTCTTGCCGAGACGAGCGCGCGGCTCGGTGGCCGACCCCGGAAAGACGTAGCAGAGCTGCTGCGCCTGCCGGGTGATCGCATCGATCACCTTGGGGTGGCCATGGCCGATGTTCACGCACATCAGCTGGGAGTTGAAGTCGAGCCAGCGCTGCCCCTCTGGCCCGTACATGTAGACCCCCTCGGCCCGCTCCACCGGCAGCGGGTTCACCCTGCCAGTGGCCGTCCAGGTGTAGAGGGTGTGCTTCAGACAGTGATCGATCATGGTCTGGGAGTCCACGGGACACTCCGGAGGTGTGGATGCGGGGTCGACTCGAGGCTCAGCTCATCCAGTTCTGGTCCTTCTGCAGGGCCCACTTGCTGGTGATCTTGCGCGGTCGCGTCCAGAAGCGGAAGCCATCCCAGCCGGTGATGTTGCCGTGCCCGAACTTGCTGTCGTTCCAACCTGCAAATCCGAAGGGCTCCCGAGGCACGGGCACGCCGACGTTCACGCCACACATGCCGGCGCTCACGCGCCCCATGACGCGACGCGCGACCTCCCCGTTGGTCGTGTAGACCGCGCTGGCGTTGCCGTACGGGTTGGCGTTCTCGATGGCGATGGCCTGGTCGAGGGTGTCGACGCGCACGATGGAGAGCACTGGCCCAAAGATCTCCTCGCTGCCGGCCGGCATGTCGGGAGTGACGTTGTCGAGGAGCGTGGGACCGACCCAGTAGCCGCCCTCGCCGCCCGACTGCCCACGACCGTCGATGAGCAGCTTCGCCCCGCGGGACTCGGCATCCTCGATGTACCGGGTGATGCGCTCGACGCTCGCCTGGTTGGTGATTGCGCCGAGGTTATCGCCGGGCACCACCTTCTTGGACCGCTCGACGATGGCGTCGATGATGTGGTCGACATCGCCCACACCGACCATCACGGACGCCGCCATGCAGCGCTGCCCCGCGCACCCGGTGTACGACGCGACCACGTTCTCGGCGGTGACGCCCACGTCGGCGTCGGGAACGACGATCAGGTGGTTCTTCGCTCCACCGAGGCACAGCGCGCGCTTGCCCGTGGCGCAGGCGCGCCCGTAGACGATCTTGGCGACCCGGGTGCTGCCGACGAAGGCGAGAGCATGGATGCCCGGATGGTCGCAGAGTGCCTCGACGGCCTCCTGGCCCCCCTGGACGAGGTTGAACAGGCCTGCAGGCAGGCCGGCCTCCGCGAAGATCTCGGCGAGACGCACGGCGGACAGAGGCACCTGCTCGCTCGGCTTCAGGATGAACGCGTTTCCGCCGACGAGCGCCTGCGGCATCATCCACAGAGGCACCATGAAGGGGAAGTTGAACGGGGTGACCCCGGCGACCACGCCCAGCGGCTCGTGCACGATCTCACAGTTGACGCCACGGCTGACCTGTAGCGAGTTGCCGGCGGCGAGGTTGGGCAGCGAGCAGCCGAACTCGACGCACTCGATTCCCTTGAGGACCTCGGCCTTCGCCTCGGCGTAGGTCTTGCCGTTCTCGTGAGACACCAGCCAGGTGAGCTCCTCGAGATCACGCTGCATGAGCTCCCGGGCGGCGTACATCACCTGCGCACGCTCGCGCAGCGGCCAGTCACGCCACTCGGGAAGCGCCGCCTCCGCAGCCTTCACGGCGGCGTCGACGTCGGCGTAGGTGGAGTACCCCACCGTGCTCATGGCGCGGCCGTGCCTCGGGTTCACGACATCGTCCGTCCGCTCACCAGACGGCGCGACCCAGTCGCCGCCGATGTAGTTGCGGGCCTGGGGGAAGGTGGCGAAGTCGTAGCTCTCGGCCGTGAACCGGACCATGTGGGCCTCCGGGGGTGTGGAACCAGCCCCGCATCCTAACCCACGTCACGCGGTCGTTCGAGCGCTTCCCTCGCGGCGACCGCGAGATCAGCTGCGGTCGGTACGCGCCGTGACAAGCGCCGCACCGCCCCACGCGGTTAGCGGCCAGCCATGCTTGACCTCGACATCGTCGTCTTCGGCGCGACCGGCTTCACCGGCCGGCTCGTGGCCGAGTACCTGCTCACGCATCACACCGAGCTTCGCGTCGGCCTCGCCGGTCGCAGCGCAGAGAAGCTGGAGCGCGTCCGTCGCGAGCTGTCCGAGTCCCTGCCTGATGCTGCGGACGCCCCACTCATCGTCGCCGACAGCACAGATCGTGCCTCGCTCTCAGAGATGTGTCGCCAGGCGCCGGTGATCTGCACCACCGTCGGGCCTTACGCCCTGTACGGCAAGGCACTCGCCGAGGTCTGCGCGGCCTCGGGCACCCACTGCTGCGACCTCACCGGCGAGGCCACCTTCGTCCGGTGGAGCATCGACACGAACACCGAGGCGGCGCGCGCCTCCGGTGCCCGCCTCGTCCACTGCTGTGGCTTCGACAGCGTGCCCTCCGACATCGGAACGTGGATGCTCCAGCAGGAGGCCATCGCCCGCTTCGGCCGTCCGCTCGACCACGTCTCCTTTGCCCTCGGACGCAGCCGCGGCGGCGCGTCTGGTGGCACCATCGCGTCGATGCTCGAGCTCATGAAGCAGGCGGGCTCCGACAAGGCGATGCGCCGACTGCTCGTCGACCCCTACGGACTCAACCCCGAGGGCGAGCGCAGCGGCCCTGACGGCCGCGATCGCGTGTCGATGGGCTGGAGCGAAGACTTCGACGGCTGGGTGGCGCCGTTCTTGATGGCGCCGATCAACACCCGCGTCGTGCGGCGCTCGAACGCCGTGCTCGACTGGCCCTACGGACGCGACTTCCGCTACGACGAGGTGGTGGCCTGCGGGGGCGGACTGAAGGGCTTCCAGCGAGCCGCCCAGATGACGGCCCTGTTCAGTGGCATGGGCGCCGCCGTGCTGCCCCCCGTGCGGGCCCTCCTCCAGCGCGCCCTCCCCTCACCCGGCGAGGGGCCGAGCCGCGAAGAGCGCGAGGCCGGCCACTTCACCGCCCACCTGAAGGGGCGGGGGGTGGACAGCCACGGCGCGCACGTCGAGCTCGAGGGAACGGTCCAGGGCTTCAAGGACCCAGGCTACGGCGAGACGGCGAAGATGCTGGGTGAGGCCGCCGCTTGCCTCGCCCTCGACGACTCCCCCGTCGGGGGTGGCGTGTGGACGCCCGCATCGGCGCTGGGCGACGCCTACCTCGACCGGCTCCGCGCAGCAGGCATGGTGTTCGACGTCAGCTGAGGCGCTGTGCCCGGGTAGGTCACAGCAGCCCCGTCAGCAGGTGAACCGCGTGGAGCGGCCTGCCCTCAGTGGGCACCCTTCTTCGGACGGAGCGTCGCGCCGTCGCTCACGTGCTGGTTCCAGGTCGCCGGCGTGTAGCCGTTGTCGACCTCGACCATGGAGATGCAGTCCGGAACCGGACAGACGATCTGGCACAGGTTGCAGCCCACGCACTCGGACTCGTCGATCACCGGCACGCGAGTCCCATCGGGATTCGGGTGGATGCACTGGTGCGCACCATCGTGACACGCCACCATGCAGAGCTGGCAGCCGATGCAGGCGTCCGCGTTGATCTTCGCGATGGACTCGTAGTTGAGGTCGAGGTGGCCCCACTCGGTGTACCGGGGCACGGCGGCCCCGACGAGCTGATCGAGGCGACTCATGCCCTGGGACGCGAGGTACTGCTCCAGCCCCTCGATCATGTCCTCGACGATGCGGTAGCCCCGCAGCATGACCTCCGTACAGACCTGCACGCTGCTGCTGCCGAGAGCGATGAACTCGGCGGCATCTCGCCAGTTCGTGATGCCTCCGATGCCGCTGATCGGGATCTGGAAGCGCGGGTCGCGAGACAAGGCTGCGACCATGTGCAGGGCGATCGGACGCACCGCAGCGCCGCAGTAGCCGCCGTTCGTGGACTGGTTGCCCACCACCGGCTGCGGCACGAGGTTGTCCAGGTCGACACCGATGATGCTCTTGATCGTGTTGATCAGGCTGACCCCGTCGGCGCCTCCCGCCTGGGCTGCGAGGCCATGCGGCAGGATGTCGCCGACGTTCGGCGTGAGCTTGACCAGCACCGGGATGTTGGCGAACTCCTTGGCCCAGCTCGTGATGCGCTCGTTGACCTTCGGCTCCTGGCCGACCGCCGAGCCCATGCCGCGCTCGCACATGCCGTGGGGGCAGCCGAAGTTCAGCTCCAGCCCATCCGCACCCGCGTCCTCGGAGCGCTTGATCATCTCGCGCCACTCCTCCCGGGTCTCGACCATCAGCGACGCGATGATGGCGTGCTTCGGGTACTTCTTCTTCGTCTCGTAGATCTCTCGGAAGTTGACCTCGAGAGGCCGGTCCGTGATCAACTCGATGTTGTTGAAGCCGACCCCGTTGTTGCCTCGCCAGCGGATCGCGCCGAAGCGGCTCGACACGTTCTGGATCGGCGTACCGAGCGTCTTCCAGACAGCTCCGCCCCACCCAGCGTCGAAGGCGCGCTGCACCTGGTCACCGGAGTTGGCCGGCGGCGCGGAGGCCAACCAGAAGGGGTTCGGAGAGATGATGCCTGCGGTGTTGCTGGTCAGATCGGCCATCAGGCACCTCCCGTCAGATACGCATGGATGGCCTCGGCGGCATCACGCCCCTCGGCAACCCCATTCACGACTTCCTTGCCGCCGTTGCGGCAGTCACCGCCCGCCCAGACGCCGGCGCGGCCCGTCGCTCCGTCGTCGTCGGTGACGATGCGCCCCCACTGGGTCTCGACCCCGTCGAGGCCGGCCACGAGCTCGCCCAGCTTGGCCTGACCGACAGCCAGGAGCACCAGGTCGGCCGCGATGTCGTGCTCCGAGCCCGGGATGGGCTGCTTGGCGTCGTCCATCCGCACGCAGGTGACGGCGGTGACGTGGCCCTCTCCCTGGTAGGCGACCGGCTGGGCCTGCCACACGACGCGAACGCCCTCTTGCTTCGCGGCCTTCCACTCATGGGCGTAGCCGCTCATGCGTGACTCGGTGCCCCGGTAGATCATCTTCACGTTCTGGACCCCGAGTCCGACGAGCTCGCGGACCGCATCGATCGCCGTGTTGCCGCCGCCGATGACGACGGCGTTGCGAATGCTCGACAGGTCGACCCCGCCGAGCTTGAAGCGCTCGATGAAGGCCACCGCTCCTTCGATGCCGTCGAGATCGGCGCCAGGGGCGTCCAGCACGCTGTCGGGGCCAAGCCCGAAGCCGAGGAAGACGGCGTCGTGCTGGTCCTCGAGCTCGGCCCAGGACACGTCACCCGGCACCGAGACCCCCAGCTTCAGGTCGATGCCGCCGATGCCGAGTACCCACTCGACCTCGTCGACCGACCGGTCGGCCTTCATCTTGTACGGCGCGACACCCGTGGTGTTGAGTCCGCCGACGACCGAGCGCTTGTCGTAGATGGTGACCGCGTGCCCGAAGCGACGCAGCCGATGGGCGACTGCGAGGCCAGCGGGGCCCGCCCCGACGACGGCCACACTCTTCCCGGTGCTCTCCCCGGCCTCGTAGAACGTCCAGCCCGCCTCGTAGGCCGCATCGGTGGAGTACCGCTGCAGCTTGCCGATCTGAATAGGGGGCACACCCATCTCGTTGTAGACGCAGTCCCCGACGCACAGCACCTCGACCGGGCAGACCCGAGCACAGCTCATGCCCAGGATGTTGCTGTCGAAGATGGTGCGCGCAGAGCCCTCGACATTCCCCGTCGCGATCTTTCGAATGAACTGGGGAATGTCGATGCTCGTGGGGCACGCCTTTATGCAGGGCGCGTCGTAGCAGAAGAGGCAGCGGTTCGCCTCGACTACGGCCTGTGCCGGTGTATAGGCAGGCTTGAAGTCGACGAACACGCCCTCGGCCCGATCAGGGGGCAGCTTGGACATGGGCTCTCCGGAAACCGTGAGGGCGCGAGTATACGCGCGAGGTCCCCGACCCTACCAGCCGCGAGCGCCAGCCACGAGCATCGCGCCGACGAGCGTCACCACGATGGCCCATCCGGCCCAGCGCAGGCGCGTCTGCAGCACCCGCTGGTCGTCCTGCCGGCGAGCCGCGTCGAGCTCGGCCTCCGTCACAGCATCATGGGGCACGAAGCGCCCGTGGGCTGCGATCTGCGCCACACGCATCAACAAGGATCGGAGGAGGATGTCGTCGAGTGCGGCGCCATCCCGGATACCCGCATGCCACAGCACCGCGGGCGTGACGGCGATCTCCCAGAACTCCCGATGGCGCAGGAGCACGGTGGGGTGCGGTGCTGGCTCGGTGATGAGGGTGACCTCGATGGTGCCGATCCACCGCCGCACCCGTCGCGCAGCAGAGCGTGCCGGCGCGAGGGTGCGCGGCGTGGCGAGATCGTCGAGATCCCGCCACAGCCGAGCAGCCAGCTCGGCACCGTGTCCACGAGCAAACTGAACGTAGTGAGGCAGGACGACACCCAGGACCCAGGCCTCGGCTCTCTCTACGGCGTCCGCCACGTCGAGCAGGAACTCCTCGGGTAGGTCCCCGTGGCGCACGCGTGTGCGGCGTCGATCGAGACGGGCCCGCCGAGCCGGGTCGGAGAGCTCCTCCCAGGCCGCCGCCACCTCCTTGAACCGCGCCGCCGCCTCCTCGGAGGGGTTCCGATCGGGATGCCACTTCCGCGCTGCACTTCGCCAGGCTCTCTTGAGCTCTTCCGGCGACGCATCGGGCGACACGCCCAGCACCTCGTAGGGATCGGCCATGCGACGTCCTAGCCCGGCTGTCTCCTGAGGCGTGCAGGCTGCTCGCCACCGTCGTACAGAGCGCGCCATGCCTCGGAGATGATCATGAGCGTGCGCATCGAGAAGGACACGATGGGCGAGGTCGAGGTCGACGACGCCCGCTACTGGGGCGCGCAGACCCAGCGCAGCCTGATGAACTTCCCTATCGGCGGGCAGCGCATGCCCATCGAGATCGTGCGGGCGTTCGCCGTCCTCAAGAAGGCCGCCGCGCGCACGAACGCCGCTCTCGCCAGCTTCTCCACAGAGAAGTCCGATGCCATCGGCAAGGCCTGCGACGAGATCCTCGCTGGACGGCACGACGAGGAGTTTCCCCTCGTGGTCTGGCAGACAGGCTCCGGAACCCAGTCGAACATGAACGTGAACGAGGTCGTCGCCAACCGCGCCACCGAGATTCTGGGAGGCGACTTCCGCACCGAGAAGCTCGTCAAGGCCAACGACGACGTCAACAAGTCCCAGTCCTCCAACGACACCTTCCCCACCGCGATGCACATCGCGACCTACATGAAGGTCGTGGAGTCGACCCTGCCGGGCCTCCAGCAGCTGCGCGACACGCTGCACGCCAAGGCTGTTGCCTTTGACGACGTCGTAAAGACGGGCCGCACACACCTGATGGATGCCACTCCCCTGACCCTCGGGCAGGAGTTCAGTGGCTACGTGACCCAGCTCGATCGTGGCATGTCGGCCCTGCGTGACAGCCTCGAGCGCATTCGGGAGCTCGCACTCGGCGGCACCGCGGTCGGCACCGGTCTGAACACCCCCGCCGGCTACGCCGAGCACGTCGCCGGCGTGATCGCCGAGCTCACCGGCCACCCCTTCGTCACCGCCGAGAACAAGTTCGAGGCTCTCTCCGCCCACGACGCGATGGTCGAGATGTCGGGCAGCCTGAAGCGCGTCGCTGTCAGCCTCATGCACATCGCCAACAACATCCGCCTGCTTGCGAGCGGGCCGCGCACCGGCATCGGCGAGATCGTGCTGCCCGCCAACGAGCCCGGCAGCTCCATCATGCCCGGCAAGGTCAACCCCACCCAGTGCGAGGCCCTGACCATGGTGGCCGCGCAGGTGGTCGGTAACGACGCCGCCGTCACGGTGGCGGGCACCCATGGTCAGTTCCAGCTCAACGTCTTCAAGCCCGTGATGGCCTACAACGTGCTCATGAGCGCCGATCTCATCGGCGACGCCTGCCGCTCCTTCGAGGAGCGCTGCGCCCGCGGCATCGAGCCGAACCACGCACGCATCGAAGACCTCGTCTCTCGGAGCCTGATGCTGGTGACCGCCCTGAACACCCACATCGGCTACTACAAGGCGGCCGCAATCGCCCAGAAGGCCCATGCGGACGGCACGACCCTCCGCGAGGCGACCCTGGCGCTCGGCCACCTCACGGCCGAGGAGTTCGACGCCATCGTGGTGCCCGGGAAGATGGTCGGACGCTGATCCTCACCCGCGCAGGAGCGGGCGGTGCCTCTGCTCGGCGGGACTTCTCCGGGCTGACTGAGGCGGCTCACCACGACGTGAGGCGCAGGAAGCGCCGGCTTCTGGCATCATCGGCGACGGAGGTGCCCCATCGATCCAGGCATGTGGAAGTACATCGGCGTCGGCCTGTACCTGCTCGTGCTCCTCGCGCTCGGCGTCGTGGCCTCGCGTCGGATGACCGACGTGAAGGACTACTTCGCCGGTGGCAAGGCGCTCAACTTCTGGGCTGTCGCCTTCTCTGCCCGGGCCACTGGCGAGTCGGCGTGGCTGCTGCTCGGGCTGACGGGCATGGGCGCCGCACTCGGCGTCCGCGGCTTCTGGGTCGTGCTCGGAGAGGTCCTCGGCGTGCTCGGCGCCTGGCTGCTGATGAGCCGCCGGTTCCACCGCCTGACGATGCGCTACGACGCGATCACGGTCCCCGACTACCTCGAGCAGCGCTTCCGCGACTCCGACCAGGCCATCCGTCGGGTCTCGGCACTCGCGCTCGTGATCTTCGTCACGATCTACGTCTCGGCGCAGATCGACGCGACCGGCACGGCCTTCGAGTCCTTCCTCGGCATCGACTACACCGTCGGCGCCCTCGTCGGCTTCGCGGTGGTCATGGCCTACAGCGTCAGCGGCGGCTTCCTCGCCGTGGTCTGGTCTGACATCTTCCAGGGCGCTCTCATGTTCCTGGGCCTCGTGCTGCTCCCGATCGTCGCCCTGATGAGCCTCGGCGGCTGGGGCGCCATGACCACGCAGCTCGCCGCCATCGATCCGGCCCTGCTCGACCCGGCCGGTCCCGGCGGCTGGACCGGTCTCTCCGTGGTGGGCGCCGCAGGCCTGTCGCTGATCGGACTCGGCTTCATGGGCTCCCCCCAGATCTTCGTGCGCTTCCTCGCCCTGCGCGACGAGGCCGAGATCCCGCAGGGCGCGATGGTCGCCTTCGTGTGGACGCTGCTGGCGGACAGCGGCGCCGTGCTCACGGGAATGGTCGGACGCGCCGCCCTCACCGGCCCTGGAGACGACCTCGTCGCGACCCTCGGCAACGGCGGACAGGACGTCCTGCCCGCCCTGGTCGCGGCCACCATGCCCGCCGTCATCGTCGGGCTCTACATCGCCATCGTGCTCTCTGCGATCATGTCGACCGTAGACTCCCTGCTGGTCCTGGCGGGCTCGGCCGCGGTCCGGGACTGGTACCAGAAGGTTCGGAATCCCGAGCTGCCCGACGACGCGCTCGTGGGCATCAGCCGTGGAGCCACACTCGGCCTCGGCCTCGTGGCCCTCGCGGTCGCCATGACCGTTGCCTTCCTCGTCGAGGGACGCACGGTCTTCTGGTTCGTGATCTTCGGCTGGAGCGGCATCGCGGCGACCTTCTGCCCGACGATGATCCTCTCGCTCTACTGGAAGGGCATGACCCGCAACGGAGC
>PKDJ01000328.1 GCA_002862545.1 Pseudomonadota bacterium | reverse complement strand
GGCCACGCTGACCGCCCTGCGGGGTGCGGGCGTGCCGGCGGCGAGCTTCGGCGAAGACCTGGGTCTCGTCACCGAGTCCTTCAGCGAGCTGGAGGCCTGACGGTCCTCAGCGTCCGAGACCGGTTGGCGCGAGGATGTGGCGGGTGAGGCCGGCTCGGCTCACGCGGTCCAGTCCGCCTTCCAGGACCGAGCGACGCGCCCCTTCATGAAGGCAAGCACCTCCTGGTGGACCGGGTGCACCTGGTAGGCCTCCATGCCGGCCAGGTCGTCGAAGCGGGTGATCAGGCAGATCTGTGCCGACCGCTCGGACGGAAGCTCGTCGATGCCGACCTCGACGGCCCGGAGTGTGGGGATGCGGCCCTCCATGCCACGCAGCAGCGCGACAGCGGGGGCGATGTCGGCGGCATCGTGAAAGGCGAACAGGACGACGTGGTTGAACATGCGGGCCTCCGCGGAGGGATGTAGCGTCACTCCGCGAGTCGGCCCACGAGGGCCGCGCGGACGAGGTCAGCGCGGTAGCGCGCCATCAGGGCCTCCTCGATGCCGGACAGGTCGACGTCGACCTCGGGCACGACCACGTCGGCGAGGGCGTCGCGTGGCACACGCTGTCGGCTCGACGAGGTGCCCTTGGCCACCGCACGCAGCTGCTGCCGCACAGCGGCTTGGGTCAGGCGTGCCCACAGGGCGGTCGGGTCGCCCTCGGGTCGGAGCACGACGAACTCAGGACTGCAGGACCAGGTGCCGGGGAGGGAGGGAATCACGGCGACACGCCAGATTCGGGGATTGAGACGGCTCAGGAGGACATCGCCGGGCTGGCACACCAGGGGCTTGCTGGTCGGATCGTTGGCGCGGGCCTGGACGACGTCGAGCGCTCCGAAGGCGTCCACGTCCAGCACCGAGACGTGGAAGTCACCCGCCGGACCGAAGCGCCGGATCACGGTCGCCAGCTCTGGCAGGGGCGTGCCGCTGGTGCGGGTGAGGGCGAGCGCCCCGGGCTGGAGCGTGGCGGCGCCGCGCCAGTCATCGAGTCGAGCGAGGCCGTCGGTGGGCGTGTCGGAGAGCACCGCGTCGACGAAGCGCGCGAGGTCGTTCGGGGAGCCGTCGTCGACCCGTCGGCGGCTCTTCACGCCGAAGCCGATGGCGTCGGCGACGCCGACGTGCAGCGGCCCCTCCGTGCCGACCGTGATCATCAGCAGGGAGGTGCGAGCGACGGTGCCGGCGAGCGTGAAGGTCACCGTGGGCAGGTCGATCACGCCGCGGACCGAGAGCCGGCGACCCCGGGCCTCCTCCCAGGCCCTCAGGGCCGTCACGAGGGCGGGGTCGTGGACTGGTCCGCTCGGGAGCACGATCGCCAGCGCGCCACCGTCGGCGAGCAGGTCCAGGTTGCGGAGGAGGAAGAGCGTGGCGGGCTCGCCGGGGCTCTCGGGCGTGGTGCCGACCACGGTCTCGAGGCCGCCTAGGGCCTCGGCCAGCTCCTCGGACCAGGGGTACTTGCGGGCGCCGAAGGGCGGGTTGGTGCCGATGGCCGCAAAGCGTCCGGCGAGGGCCGTCACGGCGGGATCCACCAGACCGTCGGGGGTGAGGTGGACCGTGGCCTCACGTCCCTGCAAGTCGGCGTTGATGCGCGCGAAGCCACAGGCCAGGGCCGAGGTGTCGGAGAGCCAGGCCCTGCCGGGGTGGTGCTGAGCCACGGCGAGTCCGAAGCGGCCCGTGCCTGCACAGGGGTCGCCGACGAGGCCCTGCACGCCCGCCGCGAGGTGGGCCGCCCAGCGTGCGGCTGGTCCGGTGACCTCCTCGGGCGTGATGAAGGTGCCCAGTCCCTCTCCGGCCTCCCAGCGGCCGCGGAGCAGGGTGTCGAGGGCTAGTCCGAGCACGTCGCCGGGTGCGCGACGCAGCCCCTCCACGGTCGCGACCAGGGCCGGCAGCTCGCGGCCGGCGGCGCGGAGGCAGGCGCCGAGGTCGTGGTCGTCGACCGGGGGCTCGTCCCGCTCACACGCCGTGGCGTAGGCGGCCTCGAGGGCCTCGACATCCGGGTGCAGGGTGACGTGTCGCGCCGTCCACAGCAGGCGCGACAGGGTGAACAGCACCTTCGACATCGGCCGGAGGCCGGCGCGCACGTAGAGCCGGTCGGCCAGTGCGAGGAGGCGGTCCTCGTGGTCGGCGGCGCTCAGCTCGGGGAAGGGCAGCTCGTGCATGGGGCTCGGCTACCGCACGGAGCGCGCGGCGGCCAGCGCACGAGACGGACGGCTCAGAGTGAGGTGACCGTGCGGGTCGACCAGTCGATCTCGGCGAAGCCGGTGTAGGTGTCCTCGCCTGAGATGGTGCGGGTGTCCTCCCACTCGAGGACGCCGCCGAGGTAGACCCGCACCGTCACGTCGTTGCCGCCGGTGTGGCGGGAGCCCGGGTAGTCGTGGACGATGACCTGGTAGGTCAGGTCCTCGGGCACCTCGATGTTGATGTTCTCCGGTCCGCGGCCGCCGATGTCGTCGATGTCGAGTGTCGGGTCGCCGGCCGGGCCACCGGGGCCCCAGGACAGGCCGCTGCGGCAGTTGGCGTAGTAGCAGTCCTGGCCGGACTCGAGGGAGCCTCCGCCGCGGACCATGTGCAGGTCCATGTCGTCGCCGCTGTGCTCCCAGAACATCTCGACCCACAGGTCTGCGGCCGGGATGGCCTCGAGGGTGGTCTCACAGGGCTCTGAGGAGACGCCGAGGTCGTTCGTGACCACCAGCTCGGCGGTGTAGAGGCCGACGAGGTCGGGACGGAAGCCGGGGCGGTTCGGATCGGTGGGAGCGCCTGCGGGCATGCTGGGCAGGGCACCCGGCGGGACGCTGACGAGCCGCCAGGCGTAGGTCAGCGGCCGGCCGTCCGGGTCGCTCGAGCCGGTGCCGAGCCAGGTCGCGGTCTCGTGGATGGCCTCGACCGCCGTGGGGCTGACGCTGCAGACGGCGGTGGGGATCTCGGGCTCCTCGAGGGCTCCTCGGAGGTCGACCTCCACCACGGGGGTGTCGGGGTCGTCGGAGGGCACGAGCACAAGCCCCACGTCGGCGCCCGTGACCGGCAGGTACTCGACGAAGGCGTCCACGCTCATGCCCGGGTCGAGCGTGACGAGGGAGGGGGCGTCGAGGGTGAAGGCGTCGTGGCCCACATCGAGGGTGGGCTCACCGAGCATCAGCGGACCGTCGCCGACGTTCGAGATGGTGAAGATGGCCTCGCGTACCTCGTCCATCGGGACCGCACCAAAGTTGATGGACACGGGGTCGACGACGATGTCCGGTGCACCGACCGCCTCGGGCACTGCGGTGTCGACGGGCGGCGTCGTCTCGGGCGTCGTCTCCTCGACCGGGGGGAGCGCGGTGTCGCCGACGGCCTCGGGCTTGTCGCTGATGCCGTACTCGGCCTCGCTGCAGGCACCTGCGAGGAGAACGCCGACAAGGATGGACCGCTGCAGCTTGACCATGAACACCTCGCTCCTCGGGGGTGTCATCGAGGGGCCCGGTGACACCTCGTGACGGGCGCGAGCGTACACGGCGTCCTGTCCACCCGCGACAACATGTGTACAGTTTTTGTGATGTGTGGGCTCGAACCTGGCCAAGCGCGTATTACGCGAAACTGAACACGGCGATGATCTGTGAAGACAGGACCAAGCTGCGTTCTGCTTCATCCGAGCACGTCAGGATCAGGGCGTCGGCTCCCAGTCGACCGATGCCTCGAGGACGGCCTGCGTGCGTGCCGCCAGCCGAGCCAGGTGCGCCTTCGTGGTGCGATCGCGGACCCGTGCCGCGCCGGTGCGGAGCCCGGGGAGTAGCTCGGCCAGCTCGAGCCGGGCCAGGGCGGCGGCATCCCGTGGGGCGCCGTCGTCGAGGGCGAGGGCCGCGAGGCGCTCGAGGTGGGCGACCTGCAGCGCGCGGCGGTGGCTGTCGATCGCGGACGAGCCGCGCAGCTCCTTCCAGATCGACCGGCGAAGGCGCAGGAAGAGGTCGTCGACCGTCAGGGTGTCGTCGGTCGTGCGGGCCAGGTCGAGCATCCGCGCGAGGCGCTCGCGCTGGAAGAGGATGTCGAGGGGGGCGGCCTGCACCCGGGCGACCACCTCGTGCAGGGGGTAGTCGAGGCGTGGGGCACCGAAGATGCTCCACTCCAGGTCGACGTGGCGCTCGGGCTGCAGGCGGGTGGCCATGCCCTCGGGCAGGTCGTAGGCGCCCTGAGCCCAGATGTGCTGGTCGAGGAAGTCGAGGGCGTCCACCTGCTCGGCTCGGGAGAGCGGCACGAAGGGGTCGCCCTCGCCCTTGTGGAAGCGACGGTGGGTGAGTCCGCCGATGTACTTGGCCGCGACCATGCCGCCGGAGGTGTAGTCCCTCCAGCCGTAGTCGAAGGCGCGACGGAGCACGGCCCAGCTCTCACCATCCTCCACGACAGTGTCGGCGAGGACGGCGCGGGCCTCCTTCACCAGTCCGATGGTGTAGGCGTACCAGGCCAGTGGGTCGGCGCCGTAGTCGTAGCGGTTGACCCGTGGGTCGACGACCGCGGCGCGGAAGCCGGCGTCCTCGTCGGTGGCGTAGGCCAGCTCAGGCTCGGTGGCGCGGGCGGCGATGGCGGCGAGGGCCTCGTCCTGCTCCTCGGCGGTGAGCGGCGTGTAGCCGTAGCGGATCACCCACTTGTCGTACTCCCCCACCTCGGACTGCAGGAAGGGTCCCTGAGTGGCTCCCTTGCGGGCGACGACGGGCGGGTTGTAGTCCATCACCGAGGCCGTCAGGGCGCCGGTGGAGCCGTCGCCAGCGATGATCGCCTCGAGGTCGTGGCGCGCCGAGGCGATGAAGTTGTGGCGGAGGCCTAGGGTGTGGCCGACCTCGTGGGCCGTGACCTCGGCCACGTACTGGCCGACGAAGCGCTCCTCGTCCTCGCTGGTCCAGCCGGGACGGGACGACATCACGGCATGGGCCATGTCCATCCGGGCGGTCAGCTCGTCGGCGTAGGTGCAGTGGGTGGCGTCGTCGTGCTGAGCGGCCGCGACGAGGCCCTCGACCTCCGAGACGGGGTCGACCCAGTACCGGTGGCGGGCGTGGGCTCCGACGCGCACGAGTCCGTCAGAGAAGGAGATGTCGGCGGCGACCAGCTCGCCGGTTCGGGGGTCGGCATGGGAGGGCCCGACCGCGAAGTTCGCGTCGTAGGTCACGAACCAGCGGATGGTGTTGTAGCGGATGTCGGCCGGATCCCAGTCGGCGTCGTCGGGCTGCTGCTTGGCGACGATGGCGTTGGAGATGCCGGCCGCCTCGAAGGCCGGGGCCCACATCTCGATGCCCTCCTCGACGTAGGGCCGGTAGCGCTCGGGCACGCTGTTCTCGACCCAGTAGACGATCGGCTCCTTCGGATCGGAGACCTCGGCGCTCGGGTCGGCCTTCTCCAGGCGCCAGCGGTTGATCCAGTGCCGGTAGGGCGTCTCGGAGCCGGGCTGACTCCAGTCGAGGCGCGAGGTGGTGAAGTAGCCGAGGCGGTCGTCGGCGGGCCGCGGGACGTACCCGTCGTCGGGCAGCTCGGCGAGGCTGTACCGCAGGGTGACGGTGATGGCGCGGCGGTCGGGCAGGACGGCCGAGCCGGACTCCCCTCGGCCCGCGAAGCGCGCGGCGACGCCGAGCTCTGTGTTCGCGGGGAAGCTCTTCGCGAGGGAGATCGTGGAGTTCTCGGCGTCGAGGTCGTAGCCGCCTTCGTAGCGGTCGCCGAGTCCGGCGCCGTAGTCGGACAGGTCGGTGCCGATGAAGAGCGCACCTGCGTCGACGAGCATCGTGCCGGCCTCGGGCTCCTCGGCGGCCACGAGCGGCGCGCTGGTGAGGATCGAGTCGGTGAAGGAGCGGTTCACTGCGCGCTCTTCGGCCGAGCCGGGCTCCGCGGTGAAGGAGAGGTTGCGACGCACCAGCTGGATGCGGTCACCGAGGCGGTGCCACTGGAAGACGTAGCCGTCCATCATCACCGAGCCGTACAGGCCCATCTCGCCGACGCCTGTGTCGGCCGCCGACGACAGCATGAAGTCGGTGTCGAGCTGCTCGGGCGCGATGGCCAGCAGGGTCTTGCCGCTCTCGGCGTCGCGGTACAGGTCGAAGAGGCCGTCCGTGTGCTCCAGACCGTCGATGGCGGCTGCGAACGCGGGCTTGTCGCCATCTCCCCCTGCCTCGGCCCCCTTCTTGGACTTCTTGCCTGCGCTGGCGGCGGTCGGAGCGGCGATCAGGAGGGCGATGATGGGGAGCAGAGCAGAGCGCACGGGGACCTCGTGTGGCCGTCTGGCTAACACGGGGACTCAGTCGCTCTGGGATACAGACCCCTCCGGAGGTGCAGATGTACACCCTCGGTCTGGCCGTCCTGCTCGCCTGCGGCGGAGGCTCGGGCTCCGAGACCGGCGACACCACCACGCGCCAGCCCATGCCGGATGGAGAGACGGTGTACGGCCTGCGCTGTGCCTCCTGCCATGGTGAGGACGCACGGGGCACCGGGGCCGGACCCACCCTCGAGGTGGCGCTCGACCGGGACGACGCGGTGCTCGTGGCGCTGATCCTGGAGGGCTGGGGAGGGATGCCGCCCGTCGTGATTCCCGAGGCGGATGCGCTCGCGGCCATCGCCTACGCGCGGTCTCTGTTTTGAGGCGTCGGCTCGTCGTCGGTGCGCTGGTGGCCCTGCCCGGCCTGGCCGCGGCCCACGCGGGCGGCGCTCTTGCGGCCGTCGATGTCTTTGCGACGGACACCGCCGCGTGGGTCGAGACCTCCCTTGGGCTGCTGCAGCAGCGCGACACCGTGCGCTGGACCTGCCACGAGGCCGTCACCACGCCCGAGGCCATCCTCACGCCGAGCTACGCCCCCGCCGGTGAGGTCCTGATGGTGACGGTGCCCGATCCGAGCCAGGCCCGCGACCCGGGCGAGACGCTCTACCGCTCCACCGACGGAGGCTGCAGCTGGACGGTCCCCGTAGGCCTCACTGGAGAGGTTGTGGCCCGAGTGGTGGCCGACCCCAGCGACCCCGCGGTGGTGGTCGCCGTGACCGCCGACCCGGCGCCTGGAGCGACCAACGGCATCTGGCGCAGCGCCGACACCGGCGCGACCTGGATGCCGACCGCTGTCTCGGAGAGCGACCGGCTCTGGGTCGAGGTGCAGGCCGCGCCGGGCGCGCTGTGGACGGCGTCGTTCACCGTGGCGGGGGAGGTCGCCCAAGTGCACGTGAGCACCGACGGCGGCGAGGACTGGACCACGCGACCCCTCGACCTGTCGGTGGTGCCTCGAGAGGGCTCTACGGTGGACGACACCGCCGCCGTGCGGGTGCTCGCCGCCCGGTCTGCCACCGAGGCCTGGGTGGTCGTCGACCCCTTCCTCGGCGACACGCTGCTCCACACGACTGACGGCGGACAGACCTGGGCGCCCGTCCTGTCGGTCGGAGGCGAGCTGGTGGACGCCGCACTCGACGAGGCTGGTGTGCTCTGGGTCGTCGAGGGCAACCGCTTCGTCTACCGCTCCGATGATGGCATCACCTTCGCGCGCGACGACGACGCACCGTTCGCCTCCGGCGCCGGCGTCCTCGGGGGCATGGTCCGCCTCGCGCACTTCCCCGAGCAGGCCTCAGGGGCGCTGACGAGCCTGGGACCACCCTGGCAGAGCGCGCTGCTGCCCTCGGACGTGGCCGCGCCCCTGGAGTGTGCTGAGGGCACCGACCACGCGCGAATCTGCGCACCCCTGTGGCCCGCAGTGCAGGCCACGGTCGCTGGCTTCGTGCCAGCCGTGGGCGACAGTGGCACGGTGGACGGGTCTGCGCGTGAGCGCGCCGGCAAGAGCGAGGGCTGCGGCTGCGAGTCCTCTGGGAGCGGTGCCTCGGCCTGGTGGCTGCTCCTCGCTAGCGCTGCATGCGCACGACCTCGTTGGCCTTCACGTCGACGAACCACAGGTCGTCGAGAGAGCGTGCCACGATCCCGGCGAGGCCGTCACCGCGGCCCGTGTCGACCGACTCCACCAGCTCTCCCTCGAGGGTGAAGACGAAGATTCGGCCCGACGACGGATCGGTCAGGATGAGGTGGCCGTCGGTGAGCGCGAGCCCGGAGGGGGTGTCGAGGCCGTCGATCTCGCTGCCCTCGATCAGCGACCACCAGTCCGCCCCGTCGACCTCGTGGTGGTCGACGCCTGGCTCCACGCTGAACAGGTTGCCTCCGCGCTCGCCTGTGTTCGTGTCGAGCACGACGATGCGGTTGTTGCCCGTGTCGGCGACGTAGAGCAGCCCTGTCTCACGGTCGAGCTCCATGTGGGAGACGACGTTCTTGACGCGCTCGACCCGGGGCTTGCTGTACATCGAGATGATGCCGTCGGAGTGGTCGTCGAAGCCGCGGTCGTGGTCCTCGGCGAAGTCGTAGCGGACGATGCGCCCATCATCGCCGTCGAAGACCCAGTAGACGTTGTCGCTCTCCCAGGCGATGCCCATACAGAACGGGCTCTCGTGCAGCATGTCGAGGTGGCTGCCGAGGTCGACGAACATGCCGTACAGCTCGCTCAGGTAGTCCACCGCATCCGGGTTCGACTGGGCAAAGAGGTCGAGGTCGGCAGTCCACAGGCTGGGCCCCATGAAGCCGTCGCCCTCGAAGCTCCCGCCGTAGTCGTTGTCGGACTCCTGGCAGGTGGCGAAGGTGCGGGCATCGCTGTTGGCGTAGGTGACGCCACCGAAGGCGATGGACGACACGTCGGGCATGAAGTGGATGCCCCACGGATCGAGCCGGTCGTCGGCCTCCTGCTGGTCGGTGCCAGCGCCATGGAAGATGGTCACCGAGCGATCGCCGCGGTTCACCACCCACAGCTCGTCGGGTACATCGGGGTTGAAGTCGAGGTCGCGCGGCTTTCGAAGACCGTCGGACCGTGTCCCGACGATGGTGACCTTGGCGTCGGCCAGGGTGGCGGGTGCCGAGGCGGTGTCGCCTTCTTCAGCACCCGAGCACGCCAGCAAGGTCAGGACGAGGACTCCCACGGTCATGAAGACTCCATCACGAGGAGCGTAGGGTACCTGGCTTGTCCGCGGAACCTGTGTCGAGGCTGTGAGATCTGATCGTGCCGGTCGCATGGGAGGCCATCGGGCCCTGTCCAGGCGGCTGTGAGGCTGCGCCCGCGCTACTCTCGGACTACGCAGCAGGGGGAGGCTGGACGCGGTGTGGTTCGTGCTGCTGCTGCTGGCGTGCGGGGAGTCGGGGCCGAGGAGAGGTCGCGGCCCGGTGACGGGCACCGACAGCGGTCCCTCGGCCGCCTCCCCGCGCTTCGTGGTGGCACCCACCCTCGGCATGCCTGCGGTGTCGCAGCAGGCGCTGGTGCGTCGCCTGGAGCTGGTGACGGACGTGCCCACGGCGGTCCAGGTCGTCTCGCGGGGCGGCGGCGACACACTCGTGCAGCGCTTCGACGCTGCGCAGGAGCACGTTCTGCCCATCGTCGGCTTCCGGTTCGAGACCGCCTACGAGGTCGAGGTCACGGCGACCACGGATGCGGGTGCGGAGCTCCAGGCGTCCTTCGAGGTGACCACTGGGCCGCTCCCGAGCCCGTTCCCCGAGATCGACGTGCTGGCGCTGGCCCCCGAGCGCATGGAGCCCGGCTTCACGGTGCTCCCGGTGCAGGTCCCGGCCGGGAAGGACCGCTACGCCATCGTCCTCGATCACCAGGCGCGGGTGCGCTGGCTGCTCGCCCTGAAGAACCACCTCACCGACCTTCGCTTCGACGATGGCGACGTGTGGCTGATCCAGCGCTCGGGCGTCGAGCGCCGCGACATCCAGGGCTCTGTGATCACCCGCTGGGCAGAGTCGGGGACCGCGGCACACACCCTCACGGTCGACGTTGGCGGCTTTCACCACGAGGCCTACCCGATCGACGGGGGCTTCGTGTCGCTGGGGCGCGCCTCGGTGGAGATCCCCGACTATCCGAGCGCCGAGAGCCCGCTCGGGCCGGGGGCGCCCGCCACGCTGTACGTCCCGCGGCTGGTGGAGATCGGCCTCGATGGCACGGTTCGTCAGGACCTCGACCTCGGAGCACTGCTCGACACCCGCCGCATCAGCATGAGCAGCCACGACGAGACGAGCTGGGGCCTGGACTGGGCCCACGCTAATGCGGTCGTGCCGGATGGGGACGGCTGGCTCGTCAGTCTGCGTCATCAGGACAGCGTCGTGCGGATCACGGCGGAAGGGAGCGTCGACTGGATCTTGTCGAACCCCGCGGGCTGGTGGCCGGGTCTCGCCGAGCATCGCCTCACGGCCGCGTCCGACATGCGCTGGCCCTACCACATGCACGCGCCTGAGCGACTGCCTGACGGGGGGCTGTTGCTGTTCGACAACGGCAACCACCAGACGACGCCCTACCACCCTGATCCCCCGCGGCGTCCGGCGACCTCTCGGGTGGTCGCCTACGACATCGACCCCGTCGCGCGGACCGTCTCAGAGCGGTGGTCTATCGACAGCACGCGCACGGGCTGGCTGTTCAGCGACGCGGTGGGGGATGCGGACTTCCTCCCGACGACCGGCCACGTGCTCGCGGTCTATGGGCGACTCGAGGGGGAGGCGGAGCTCGCCAATGCCGATGTGGGGCGCGCAGCGGTGCACGCCCGGGTCGTCGAGGTCGACCCGTCCACGCCAGAGCTGCCGGTGATGGACCTGCGCATCTGGTCACGGCCGGACGACGTGGAGGAGGGCTGGACGGTCTACCGGGCGCAGCGCATCGACCGCCTGCACGCCTCGGTCGTCCTGCCGGGCGAGCCGGGCTGGGCGGAGGCCATCGCGCCGTGAGGCCAGCAGCCCCGCCGAGCGGGGCTGCCGAGCATCAGAACGGGTGGTTGCCGTCGGGGTTCTCGGTGCAGTCGCACACGCCACCGCTGCCGTTGTCGGGGATGTGCATGCAGTCGATCCAGGCTCCGGCGGCTGCCGTGCAGTAGTCGCGGCAGTCTCGCTTCGTCTGGATCGCCGAGGTCGCGTCGATGAACTCGGTCACGACGTCACGGGAGTTGTCGGCCGGCGGACAGACCTGGCCGCAGGCACCGAAGAAGGCGTCACGAGTGGCCTCCTCCCAGCTGCCAGCGGGCTCGTAGGGCGTGGTGTCGCTGGCGCCCTCACCGGCCACGAACAGCTCGATCAGGCTGTCGCGCCGCGAGACGCCGAGCGGAGAGCCGGGCGTGTCGTCGTAGGTGATCAGGCCGGTCTCGTCCGAGTACGAGCCATAGAAGGTGCCGAAGTCACCCGCGTCAGGCCCGTTGTCCCAGTCGCAGACCACCACGCGCCGCTCCTCCGCGCGCTCGCGGTAGCCCTCCTCGAAGTACAGAGCGGCCCCGATGGTGGTGGCCCGCCAGGCTGTACCCTCGAGGTTGCTCACACCGGTCTGCGCGCAGCCGACGAGGAGCGGGATGGCGAGGAGAGCCCTCACTGGCCGCCCTCGGCCGCCTCGCCGATGGAGTCGACCTGGTAGTTCTCGATGGTGCGGGTCACGCTGTACTGCACGAAGAGCTTGGCCGTGGTGTTCTCGGGGGCCACCGTGCCGGAGAAGCGCGTGCAGGCGTCGCCGTCCTGGATGAACCACTCGTAGCCGAAGTCGTCGATGGACACGTCCCAGGTGGTCAGCTCGGACTTCAGGAGGATGTCCTTGTCCCACCACTCGGTGCCGATCTGCTGGTGCTGGAACAGGCCGTCGCAGCCGCTGTCGAGCAGCACGGCCTCGGAGACGATGTTGTCCTCCTCGACGCCGGGGTTCGTCACGTCCTGGAAGGAGTTCGCGTAGAGGCAGTCGCCGATGATGTTCGCGACCTCCGGATCGGACTCGGCGACGATGTAGACCCCGACCTTGTCGGCGTTGTAGTCGCTGCCACCGATGCTCAGCTTCTCCTTGCCGAGGTAGCGGTACAGCGTGTTGCCATCGAGGCTCATCCACACGTCGTTCTTCTTCGGGCTGCGCTTCGTGAGGAGGAGCAGATCCATGCGGTCGGGGTCGCCGCCCGCGCCGGCCTCGGCGAAGCTCACCGGGGTCCACAGGTCGAGCGGGGACAGCTCGACGAGGTACTCGTCACCGGCGAGGCCGAAGTAGCGGGACGCGGTGGAGGCCACGTTCGGGGTCTGATCGACCGAGAACACGTCCTCGCCCTCGGCGCCGGCGTCGTAGGCGGTGGACTCGGTGACGATGTCGCCCCGCGAGATGATCTGCTCGGCGAGTACGCTCACGGCGGTGCGGCCCTCGGTGCCCTCCTCGGGATCGAGCGGCTGGTCGGTGTGGGTCTCGCCGACGACCTCCCAGCTGTAGGAGCGCTTCTCGGTCGAGGTGACGGTGGTGAGCCCGGTGGCCTCACCGGCCTCGGTGCAGTTGTCACCGAAGCCCTTGTTGCCGGTGCGCTCGACGACGGTGCCGTCGATGTTCTTGTAGGACTTCGTGACGGTCTCGGCGCTGGACGAGCCCTGGATCACCGTGCCCGACTTGAGGGGGGCAGGGTTGCAGGCGGTGAGGGCGACTGCGGCGAGGCCGAGGAAGTAACTGCGATTCATGGCGTCTCCAGTGCGTCCGGGGCGGTAGACTGCATTGTCCCCTGCCAGCGACACAGAGCGGTTGTCTGGCGCTGGCGGACGCGGCGAGCCGGCCCTTATTCAGGTTTTTGTTCTCATGCGCGGAATATGCACTTCCCTCGGAGGAATCATGAGTGCTGCCGAACTGATCGCCCGCCTACAGCTCGAGCCCCACCCCGAGGGGGGGCATTTTCGCGAGACGTTCCGGAGCGCGCAGCGGATCGACGGCGGTCTAAGTGCGTCGACGGCGATCTGGTATCTGCTGGAGGGCGGTGACTTCTCCTCCTGGCACCGCGTGTCGAGCGACGAGGTCTGGCACCACTACGACGGCGCGCCGCTCGTGCTGTGGATGCTGACGGAGGAAGGGCTCGAGCGCACGGTCCTCGGGCGCGACTGGGACGCGGGCGAGCGTCCTCAGGCGGTGGTCCCGGCTGGGGTGTGGCAGGCGGCCGAGCCCCTGGGGGCCTTCGCCCTGTGTGGCTGCACCGTCGCACCGGGGTTCGAGTTCGCGGACTTCGAGCTCGGCACCCGCGCGCAGCTGCTCAAGCAGTTCCCGTCGCAGGACGAGGCCATCAGGCGCCTCACGCGCGCGTAGGCCGCCGGGGCCAGACGATGGCCAGGCCGAGGAAGAACGGGAGCACGGACTCGACGAGGGTCTTGTCGAGGGCCGGGGTGAGGTTGGCCACGAAGGTCAGGCCCGCGCCCACAGCCACGGCGGCGAGGGTTCGTCTCGGGGGGATCGGTCCCTTCAGCGCAGTGACGATCAGCGCAGGCCCGAGGGCGAAGCCGACGACCCACCAGGCCGACAGCACGCGGTCGAAGATCGAGGCATCCCCCACGAGCGCAGCGCCGACGGCGAGGACGCCGACGATCAGGACCACGACGCGAGAGGAGCGCAGGGCATCCTGGCCTCTGCCGAGGCGCAGGTCGTGGCTCACCGATGAGCCTGCGACCAGGAGCTGGCTGTCCGCTGTCGACATCACGGCCGAGAGCACCGCGGCGAGGACGACGCCCGAGACTACGGGCGGCAGCAGGGTGTTCGTGGCGTGGATGAACACCACCTCGCCGTCGCCGAGCACGGGGAAGAGCACCCGCCCGCCCCAGCCGACCACCAGCATGCCGGCGTAGACCACGACCGCCCAGAGCACGGCGACGATCCTGGCGATTCGGAGGTCTGCGGCCCCCTCGCGGAGAGCCATGAAGCGGTTCGCGACGTGGGGCTGCCCGGGGTAGCCGAGGCCGATTCCCAGCGTGCCGAGCACGAAGCCCACCGGGCCGAGCCAGGCGGCATCACGGAAGGGGTGTGTCCAGCCCGCAGCCTCGACAGCGCGCATGCCGGCGAGCAGCTCTGCCGGCCCTCCGGCGGACCAGACGACCGCGGTCGGCAGGAGCACGGCGGCGCCGACCATCGCGAAGCCCTGCAGCGTGTCGGTGAGGCTCACCGCCCAGAAGCCACCCATCAGCGTGTAGACGATGACCACGGCCGAGCCCACCAGCACGCTCTCGGTGGTTCCCCAGCCGAAGGTGTCGTGGAAGGCCAGGCCGGCGCCCTGCAGCTGTGCCGCGACGTACAGGGTGAACGAGAGCAGCACGATGACGGCGCACAGGCGGGCGATCACCCGGGAGAGCGGTCGCTCCTCGGGCCCTGCGATCAGCGCGATCACGGTGAGCGCGCCCGTCTCCCGGCCGACGCGCTGTACCGCTGGAGCGAGGACGAACCAGTTGAAGGCGAAGCCGCCGACCGTCGCCGGGAACAGCCAGGCAGCGGACAGGCCCCACGAGTAGGCCGCGCCGCTCACGGCGAGCAGCGTCCACGCGCTCGACGACGAGGCCGAGGCGGACAGGGCCGCGACCCAGGGTCCGAGGGAGCGTCCGCCGAGGTAGAAGTCGGTGTCGTCGTGGGTGCGGCGCGAGGCGACCAGGCCGATGGCCAGGAGCAGCACCTTGTAGGCGACCAAGGTGACGAGCACGGTGAGAGCGCGGGTGTCCATGGTGTCGAGCATACCGCTCGGCTG
>PKDJ01000121.1 GCA_002862545.1 Pseudomonadota bacterium | reverse complement strand
GCCCTTCTCGATGCGCTCAGCCACGAAGGCGCGGTACTCTGGCGTCTTCGAGATCGCGCGGCGGTGCGCGTCGCTCGCCCGGTGAAAGTCCACGTCGTCCGTGAAGTCCTCGGGCTGTGGCTCGGCGCCGATGGCGGCCTCGACCGACTCCCACATCGGCAGCCCCCTCCGCTCGAAGCCGAAGACGTCGGGGAACATGCGCTTGCCCTGGAAGGCGTAGGGCAGGTGGCAGATGATTCGTGCCCAGCGCTCGGTGAGGACTGGATCATTGGCGCGGTCGTAGGCCCCGACCGCCTCGGCGCGGGCCCGGTAGTCGACGAAGGCCTCGCGCACGGCCTCGCGGTAGCAGCGGTTCGAGAGCGGGCCGTCGAACACGGGCGTGTCCTTGTGCAGCGAGACTGCCTGGTGACCGTGGGAGAAGACGCCTCGGTCGGCGACGGCCGAGCCCGGCAGCGAGGCGACCATGCGCTCCAAGAGATCGGGAGGCACCTCGGCGCCCGCCTCCGCTGCGAGCGCGAGCACGTCCTGCATCAGATCGCGAATCGCGACCTCACGGCGAGGCTTGAAGAAGTCATGCACTGGCGTCGTCGAGACGCCCCAGATGTCGGGGATGGCGAGCAGGCGCGGACGATGCCGCACGAGGATGGCCCCGCCCCCCGCTCCCTGGGTGTACTCCCCGAGGGAGTGCAGGTCGTACTTGGCGTTGTCGCTGAACAGCACGAGTCCGATGCGATCGGCCTCAGGACCACCCCGCGCCACCCAGTCCAGCGTGTTGTGGAGCGCGTCGACCGCGCCGATGCATGCGAAGGTGAGGTCCACGACGTCGCAGTTCCGGAAGCAGTCGGGCCCGTAGGTGGGCGCGTAGCGCTCGGTGAGCATCTCGACGATGTAGGTCGCCGTGGGCTTGGAGCCGTCGAGGGCGCTCTCGGTGCCGAGGTAGATGCGTCCGATCGTCCGGGGGTCGAGGCCGTTGCGATTGATGATCCGGGCCGCGGCGTTCGCGCCCATGGTGGCCGTGTCTTCGTGCCGGTCCGGGATGGCCATGGCCGACAGACCGAGGCCCCGGTTGAGCTTGGCGTAGTCCTGCTCTCGGAGCGCGGCGAAGTCTCGGATGTCGAGAAACAGACGGGGCACGTGGATGGCGATGTCGTCGATGCCGACGGGTGTCATGGCTTGTCCGGGTAGGAGTGTGACGGCGCTGCACCTAGGCGCAGTGCCCACGAGACGCTCCCACAACCGGGTCCTCCTGCCTCGCTAGTCCCCGTCGCGGGTTGTCGCGGCTCGTCGTCAGACTTCCCCTGGTGTCGTCACGCGACGCCGAGGGGCCAGGCTGGGCACCACTTGCGCACGACATGCCACCCACCAAGACGACGCGAGGGAGCCCCACGGACTCCCTCGCTGGGCTCCCTCGCGTGCCGATCAGCGGTTGCTGCAGTGGATGCCGGCGTAGCCCCTACCGCACCACTCGACGCCGTCGCGCTCGCCCAGCATGTGGGCCGGCCGCACGGTGCCCCAGTAGGCCTCGTCGGCGCCCCAGCCGTAGTTGTCACCGAAGTTGTCGACCCAGAGGACGGCACCACCCGGGAAGTAGGGAGCCAGGACGCTCTCGGACAAGGCGCAGTACAGGCCATCCGCGCCGCGGGCGCAGATGTCGTCGCGCCCGTCACCGTCCGTGTCGGCGAGCACGAAGGTCTCGTAGCGCTCCGGCTGGTCGAAGCCGTTGCTGTTGGAGAAGTACGGCGCGACCATGCGGTCCGTGAAGTGGAACCCTCCGGAGGCATCCGAGATCCCGCAGAAGACGCCCGCTCCGCCTCGCCCACAGATGTCGGCCGCCCCATCGCCGTTGATGTCGCCGAGCTGGATCGTCGCGTAGTACTGCTCCGCTCCCCAGCCCGAGGCGTCCGAGTACTGGCCCGTCCACTGGGTCAGCGCGTCGTAGCGACGGGAGACGTGGTCGTACAGCGCACAGTGAACCCCCGCCGAGCCTCGTGCGCAGACATCGTCGTCGCCATCGCCATCGAGGTCGGCGAACTGGATGGTGCTCCAGTACTTGTCGGCGGACCAGCCATTGGCATTCGAGAACTCAGGCACCACGCGCTCGGCCGTCATGAAGGACGAGCCCGCTGACAGGCCGCAGTACAGGCCGTCCCAGGCTCGGCCACAGACATCGGCCCGCCCGTCACCGTCGATGTCGGGGAACTGGATCGTCGCCCAGTGAGAGGGGTGGGCGTACCAGCGCCCGGCGTCGCCGAACATGGTGGTCCAGGTCCGACCGTCCGTCAGGCCCTCGGCTGCCGTGGCGCACTCGATGCCGGAGTGCCCACGACCGCACACATCCGAGAGGCCGTCGCCATCGACATCGGGGTAGCGGATCGTGCCCCAGTAGTCCTCGTAGTGAGACCACTCGCTGTCGAAGAGGGTGGCCTCGAGCTCGGTGTTGGCGATGGTCCAGAAGCTCAGGCCATCAGCGCTGTCGATGGTCACCGTGCCGTCGCCATTGTCGATGTACCCATCGTAGACGTGGGTACGGCAGAGGACCGACGTGCCGGTGAAGCCACAGACATCGGCCAGGCCGTCACGATCGAGCTGCGGGAAGCCGATGGTCTGTGCGACGTAGAGCGGCTGCGGTCCGTAGGCCGTGTCACCGAACAGCGGGGTCACGAGGGGCACGTCGGCCTTGTCGATCGACTCGTACGACGACACGAAGCCAGCGCTCGCGTCGGGGGTGAAGAGCGCCGCTGCTGCCAGGAACCCTGCCGTCCACATCATCTCGACCTCCGGGGTGACCGTGGCGAGAGCTGAAGCGCTCCCGCACGCCATGCTGCCCCCTTCGTGTCGCCAGCGCAGACCGCGTCACAGTCGCGCACCAGATTTCTTCTGATCGGCTCGCGACCCGCTCCTCGCCTTACTCCACGAAGCATGGTCGGGACAGCAGCACCTGGCACGTCCACGAAGGGAGGAGGCCCGGCCCGACGACAGCGATGCCTGGGCTCCGCTGCACGACCTGGCCCTGGTGCGGAAGGAGGTTCTCGTGGCGCCTGGCTCGAGCGTGGCCTCCGTGGCAGCCCGGATCCACGAGGGCCCGGACCTCGCTGCACAGGCCGGACGGCGCGCTGCCACCCGAGGGAGCCTCCGACGGGCTATGCTCCCGGCCCGGGAGGTCCACCATGGTCGCGCTGCTGGCACTCACCAGCGCTCTGTTCGCCGCCGAGCCACACCAGCTCACGTGGGACGTGAGCGTCCAGGGCCAGCCCCTGGGCACCCGCAAGGCGACGATCAAGTACACCGAGGGTGAGCTCGGCATGCGCCGGATCATCGAGTCGTGGACCGAGCTCGACGGCCAGGCGGGTCCAATCCGCGTCCGCTACCGGCAGCGACTGACCGCTCACGCCGCCTCGCGCGAGCCCGCAGCCTTCCAGTCGGTCATCGACGAGAACGGCAGCCTGCGAGAGGTCCAGGGTCGGTGGACTCCGTCCGGCTGGATGGTCACCGTGATCGGCGACGGCCAGTCCCGCACGGTCGAGATGCCCCTCGACCGCATCGACCTCTCCACCTGCGATCTGGTCGACCCCTCCACGACGCTGAGCCTCTCCCAGTTCGAGACCGTCCGCATCCTCTCCGCCGAGACGGGTCAGGTCGCCTCGGGCCCCGTGACACCGCTGGGGATCAGCGAGCTGACCATCGGCGGCGAGTCCGTCCAGGTCACGGGCTACGCGTGGGACAGCTCGCAGGGTCGCAGCACCTTCTACTACTCGCCCGATGGCTTTCTCGTTCGCTACGAGACCCAGCTGCTCGGCATCCCGATGATTGCCGTCCTCGACGCCCCCCCGCCCGGCGGCGTCGACGACTTCCCCGTCATGGTGAGCCCCTCGGCGGTCGACGAGCTGCCGCTGTAGTCGGCTCGGGCACCCTCGGGTGCACCCGCCAGGCTGTCCACGACTCCCCCGCTCTCTTGGTGCGGACCGCGACGCCGTGGGTCGTAACCCGGACCACGACCGTGCCGTGCTGGTCCGTGCGGTAGGTCTGCACGCCGGCCGCTGCCAGGCGGGCCACGACGTGCGGATGGGGGTGACCGAAGAGGTTGCGCCGTCCAGCCGAGATCACCGCCACCGTCGGACGCACCGCGCCCAGAAAGGCGGGGTCGGTCGAGGTGCGGCTGCCGTGATGGGCGACCTTGAGCACCGGCGTCGGCTCCAGACGGCCGGCAACCGCAGCCTCCCCCGTCTTCTCGATGTCACCCGTGAACAGGACGCCTGCTTCGCGGACGACCAGCGAGCCATCGTTGGGATCGTCAGGGTCGAAGCCCGGCGGTGGAGACAGCGCCTCGGGGGGGCGCAGCCGCAGCCGAACCCCCTGCTCGACCGCACAGGCCAGCAGTGTCGCACAGCTCTGTGCCTCGGGAACCCACAGCTCGTCGACCTGCACGGCCTCGAGAATCGCCTCGAGCCCTCCGGCGTGATCCGCCTGACAGTGGGAGACGACCACCCGATGCAGCCGTCGAACGCCGCGCCGCCGAAGCCAGTGCAGGACCTGTCGGCCCGGCGGCCCACCGTCCACCAAGATCCGTGTGCCATCCTCGTGCTCGACCAGCGCCGCGTCGCCCTGGCCGACATCCAGGAAGGTCACCTGCGTGGCCGTGGGCACAGGGCGCAGCAGCAGCAGCAGCAGTGCAGGTAGGAGCCCACGCCATGGGTGCCGCGGCACGAGGAGGAGCGCGGCGAGCGCGCAGGCCCGCAGCGGTCCGACCGCGGGCGTCAGCGGGCCGAGGGCAAGCGGCTCCAGTCCGGCCTCCAGCACCTGAACCCCGAGAGTCCCGAGCGCACCTGCCCAGCCCCCGACCGGCTCGGCCGCCCACGTGGCCAGGGCAGCACAGGGGGCGACCCAGAACGTCACCACCGGGACGGCGATCAGGTTGGCGACCGGAGACAGAGGGGCCACTTCCTGAAACCACCACGCCGCCGCAGGGAGGGTTCCGAGCGTGGCGGCCACCGTCGTCGCCAGGCTGCCCCAGAGCCAGCGCAGAGGTGCCCACCATCGACGGGCGGGTCGAGCGAGCACCGGCTGCCACCGAATCAAGCCCGCGACAGCCCCAAACGAGAGCTGGAAGGATGCCGTGCCCAGCGCCCCAGGGTCGAGTGTGAGGACCACGACCGCCGCGAGCCCCAGGAGCGCCCAGGGCTGTGGTGATCGACCCGTCGCCCGACCGAGGGCCACCATGAGCACGAGGACCGCCGCTCGCTGGGCGCTCACCGGTGCGCCCACGGACCACGCCCACACCAGCGCGACCATGGCCCCCAGGAGCCAGGCGGGTCCTTGCGGGACTCCTTGCGCACGAAACACCGCCAGCCCTCGAAGCAGGAGCAGGCCGAGCGCCGTGACCGCCCCAGCGACAGCCCCCACGTGCAGCCCGCTGATGGCCAGGAGGTGGGACGTGCCCGTGCGACGGAGGCGCTCCAGCCGCTCGGGAGCGACACTGGAGCGATCACCCAGCGCGAGAGCACGCAGCAACCCCGTCGCGTCGCCCGGCACGTGCCGCGTCGGTCGCTCGCCACCGACGACGGCCGCATCCCGCGCGACGATGCGCGTGTGAACGCGACCACGCCGTGCGTCGGTCACCGCATCCGGGCCACCAGGCAGCGTCGGGCGCTGCAGCGGCTGTGCCCTCCCCGCGACAATGACGGGCGTACCGGGGGACGGTGGACGCCCCGAGAATCGGACCCTCACCCGACCCCTGCTGGCCTGCCAGGCCTCGCCGGGGCGAGCCAGACGCCGCACCGCCACGTCCGCCTCGCTGCCCACCGCTGCTCCCGCCACCCGACCGTCGACGGTCACCCAGCCACGGACCACCGGCCCACTCGGCTGAGTGGCCACCCCCAGCCAGCCCAGCGCCATCCCGAGCCCGACCAGCGCGACGCGCGAGCCCCGCCACACAGCGACCCCTGCGGCGAGCGCACCCACCGCTCCCGCCATCGCGCTCTGCGGCAGCCACCAAGGAGCCACCCCGACGCCCACTGCCCAGCCCAGGGCCACCATCGCCCATCGCTCCATGCCCACCTCTCGGGAGGCAGACCTCAGCAGGGGCCGTGCCGCGCATTCACCTGGTCTCACCATGACCGACGACCGTCACCGACGGAGGTCCACCGCTCGAGAACGGACGCTCACCCAGCCGCACAGCTCCGCCTTTTTCGCCTGACGCGCGCGACGGGGGCGTCGAGAGCGGCACACGGGAGCACTCGCAGCGCCTCGTCTCGACGCGCGTGCTTCGGTCCAGCACGGTCTACACACGCGAGGTGTTCACCCGAAAGCAGGTCTCCCACATCACCTTCTGCTCATCGCGGAAGCAGCGGAGCCAACACGTGCCTCACCGCGGCCACAGAGACGCTGTTGCCGACTAGGCTCCAGGCCCGAGCCCGCTCCAGCCCAGGCGGCAGCGCGTACGTCTCGGGGAAGTGCAGCAGCCGTAAGATCTCGCGCGGCGAGAGCCGGCGCACGCCCTGCGCGTCCCGGACGTAGGAGCCCGCATGCACCGGTGAGCGCCCGTAGGCCGAGGTGTAGCAGTAGGTCACGGCCGTCGGGTCGTCGGCGTCGACCACCGGGAGCGCGTGGCGGTAGCGCTGACGCAGGCGCTCTTCGACGTACAGACTCGGGTCGGGCTCGGCGTCGAGGTAGGCCGAGAGCGGCCGCCCGACCTGCTCTGGCTCTGGATGCGGTGGCAGTGGCTCTCGACTCGCCACCAGGTAGTAGCGACGCCGCCGATTCGGAACGCCGAGGGCCGTCGGACAGAGGTCCAGCTCCCGGTGATGGTAGCCCGCGGCATCGAGCACCTCGAGCAGGTGACGGCGCGCCCGAGAGGTCCGGAAGGTCGCCACGTTCTCCAGAGCGAGCGCCCGGGGCGCGACCTCCGGCAGGAGCGTCAGCAGTCGCAGCAGGGGGCGGCAGCGTGGGTCGTCCAGATCGCGCTGGTTTCCCCGCACGGTGAACGGCTGGCAGGGAGGACTCATCCACCAGCCGTCCGCACCGGCCACCTGCTGCTTGCGCACGCCCGCGAGGTTCCAGGACTCGAGCGGATGGTCGTAGTTGTGGCGGTAGACGCGGCCTGCGTAGGGACTCTGATCGACGGCCCGCACCACCTCTCCTCGCGCTCCGAGGGCTGCCGCCGCCCCTCCGATTCCCGAGAACAGCTCGAGCCACCTCATCCGCGCCACCACAGCACGAGCGCGGCGAGCACCGGGACGACGGCGAGCGGAGGCCACGTCGCGTAGAGCCCCGCCGACAGGGCCACGACAAAGAACACCATCATCAGGGAGGGCGGGCGCCGGGCCACGCGCGACGCGTCGAGGACCACCCGCAGCGCACCCGGGCCGTCGGGGTAGACCCGCCACCCTCGCTGCTCGGCGAGCGCGCCGAGCTTGCCCGAGACGGCCTGCCGGAGCCGGGACACGCCCCCCGTGTGGCGCCCACGACCCGTCACGACGCGAAGCTCGCCCGACTCGAGCGCCACCTCGTCCAGGACCTCGAGAGCGCGAAGCCCCCACTTGATGTTGAGGTCGTGCAGGTCGAGCGTCGGCATGCCTCCCTCGTAGCCGACGTGGGTCTCCGGACGCCACGGACGCTGTCGGGCCCAGGGGAGCGTGCGAGCGCCCTCCGTCACATCGGCGAGGAGGGCCCGGAGCGTGGTCACGTCGTCAGCCAGGAGACAACTCCAGGAGGAGGCCCGCCCCCCCTATCGTGAGCGCAGCGTCGCCGCGGAGGCCCGCCACTCAGCGCATGCCGGGCGACTCGCCCGCGGAGCCAGCCGTGACGCGCCACTCCTCCGGGAGCCAGCTGTCCTGCGGTCCGGTGACGATCGGATCGCGCCGCACCACGCTGTCGGTGTACTCCCACGGCGTGCCGAAGCCATCGACTCCGGGCTCGCCGTAGACATCCAGCGGCACGCCGTCGAGGCGCAGCTCGTAGACATCGTTCCCGTCACCGTCGATGGTCGGATCAGCCTGGTCGGCATCGAAGCCGTACCGGGCCAAGAAAGTGCCGGCGTCGCCCGCGACGACCCACACGTCTCCGGGGGCCAGCTCTCCGGAGAGGCGCACCGTGGCCGAGAGCGGCGAGCCGTTCGCGTAGCGGTGGATCACGAAGCGGGAGAGCATCGCTGGATCCGGTCCTGGGTTGTACAGCTCGACCCAGCGCACCGCGTCGTCCTCGGCGTGGTCGACGATCTCGTTGATCCACAGCACTCCCGGATCGGCCAGGCTGCCGTCGCCGTGCTCGCCCGGCGTGGCGCCGATGTCCCCCGCCACGACCGTCCACTCGTCGGCGACCCACTCGGCAGCCCCCTCGAGCACCCCCGGCAGCCGCACCGCGGCGGAGTCGGTGTAGTCCCAGGGCTGGCCGAAGCCGTCGGCGCCGACCTGGCCGAAGGTGTCGATCTGGCCCAGCGGTCCAGTCACCTGCACGGGATCGTTGCCGTTGCCGAAGGCGACCGAGCTGTAGAGGTCAGCGTGGAAGCCGAACGTGGCGTAGAAGGCGTCGGCGGACTCTGCACCCGCCACGACGTAGGCGGCCCCTGGGGCCAGCACCCCGGCGAGCTGCACCGTCGCGGGCTCGGCTGCCGCGGCGTCGTAGACGTTCAGCGACCAGCCCGAGAGGTCGGCCGCCGTGAACCCGGCATTGTACAGCTCGACGTACTTCACGTCGGCGTCGGACGCGAGATCGGTGACCTCGGAGAGCACGACCGCCTCGACGACCACCGAGGTGCCCGTCCCACCTGGATCGGTGGGCAGCGGCGCGCTGGACGGGTGGCGACCGGGGGTGGCGAAGGCGGCTCCGAAGGACACCACCCACTGCCCCGCATCCCAGCTGGCGCTGCCGTCGAGGATGCCGTCCTCGCGCGTGGCCGTGGACATCGGGTAGGCCCAGGGACTGTCGAAGCCCTCGCCGATCACCCCGAAGGCGTCGACGAGCTCGCCCCGGTCGAACAGGAACATGGAGTCGTCGCCGTCGAGGGTGAACGGCAGCCCCGCCTGATCAGCTGCGCGGCCCCAGGTGTCGACAAAGACGTCCTCCCAGCCTCCCTGGACGACCACCCAGGCACGCCCGGCCGGCAGCGCGCGGTGCGGAAGGGCGACGTCGGTCGGCGTGGTGCCGCCGTCGGCGAACACCCGCAGGCTGTAGTCTCCGAGGTCGACCGCCGCCTCACCGGAGTTGTAGAGCTCGAGCCACGCGAGGCCATCGACGAGATCGTCGTCGCAGATCTCGGTCAGGATGAGCCGCCGCCCTGCGGGCCCGACCACCGCTGGCGTGGTCGCCGTCCCGGTGTCGAGGGCCGTGTCGACGTCCGTGCCGCCGGTGCCGCTCGGGGTGGTGGTCGCTGGCGTGCTGAGCGTGCCACCGCCCGAGCCCGTCCCGTCGACGGCCGTGTCGACGGGCACCGTGTCCGCATCCTTGCCACCACAAGCCACCAGCAGGGTCACGAGGGCCAGCGCACGCATGTCATTCCTCCAGAGCGCGAGATCCTACCTCATTCTCGCCCAGAGGCGCACCCGTGGTATCCTTCGCCCTCCGTGGAGGGACCATGTCCCGCGTGATGACCCTGCTTCTGTTGACCGCGTGCGCGGGCACCCCGTCCGGCAAGCCAACCGCCGGCACCACCGACACCGCTCCCAGCGCGACCCCAACGACCGAGCCGCCCGCCGAGACGGGCACGCTGGCGCCGGAGGCCCTCGCGCTCTGCAAGCCGCCGCTCGTGACGGCGGACCACCCCCTGGTCTGGCGCGCCACCGGCCTGGCTGCTGGGGAGATCGCCGTCTTCTACCGAGGCGATTCCCTGGGCGCACCCGAGACCTGCTTCGACGAGTTCGGCGGCCTGTGCACCACGCTCGAGGCCCCCATCGAGCTGGGCCGCGCCGAGGCGGACGCCGATGGAATCGCCGAGCTGGTGGCCCTGCTGGGCCCCGCGGATGTGGAGGCCGCCGAGGTCGACGTGCAGGCCTTCGTCGATCGTGGCCTGTCGTCCGCCAGCTCCAACAGCACCCGCTCGCCCTGGCTGCCGGTGGGTGCCCTGGCCCGCTCCTGCGACGACGCCGACGTGTGCACCGACCTCCCCGACAGTGACGGCGACGGCGTCACCGACGACTGCGACCGGTGCCCGCGGTCCGACGATCTCGCCGACCTCGACGGCGACGGACGCGCCGACGACTGCGACCCCCTCGCCCTGTCCCCGGCCGAGCTGCACCTGGTTGCCGACGCCGGCGAGACCGACCAGGGCTTCGCCACCGTCACCAGCGCGCTGCCGCGCGATGCCGCCTACAGCGTGAGCAGCCCCTGCGACTGGCTCACGGTCGACACCGGCGGCGAGCTCCCGACCGAGGGCATCGTCCCCGGGCGGGGCGTGGCTCAGTTCACGGTCCACGGCGACGCGACCCACCTGCTGCCGGGCCTGCAGCGGTGCGATCTCATCGTCACCACGCCCTACGTCGAGGACGCCCTGTACACACTGCCGGTGCTCTTCGAGGTGACCGAGCCCGGACTCGACCTCTACTTCCCACCTGGGGATGCCACGACTCCGACCGGTCTGAACAACGGCCTTCGGGTGACCGTGACCGACGAGGCTGGCACCGGCCTGCCCGGCTTCCGGGTCGGCTACACGCTCCTCGAGCGGCGCTCGGGCGTCACCTTCGCCGAGAGCGGTGGCATCACCTACGACACCGTCACCGGAGAGGACGGGATCGCCGACGCCACGCTCGTGCCCCCGGTCGACTTCGTGGGCACCGTCAACGTCGACATCGTGGTGATGTACCCCGAGGCCGACCAGATCCTCGCCGAGTTCCAGGTGGAGCGCTCCTGGACCCTCCTGCAGGGCGACATCTACTTCTGGGAGATCGCCGACGGCGGCGGCAACATCATGAAGATGCCCGCCGACTTCTCGGCACCTCCCATCGTCTTCGACGGCACCGCCCACGACGGCCACTGCTCCGGCTGCCACACCGCCTCGCCCGGCGTGCTCCCGACGACCGGCCGACCCGCGGTGTTCACCCAGGACCGCACGGTCTCTCCGCACCAGGAGCAGGTCATCGACACCGAGACCCTCGAGGTCGTGGCGGCCTTCGAGGGCAACTCGTCCGACAACGACTGGTCCCCCGACAGCGCGCGCATCACCTGGTCCGACACCAACGTGCGCGTCTACGACGTGGTCACCGGCACCAACGACGCCGTTCCTGGAGCCGACTCCGCCGAGTACGCCGAGGTCTTCCCGACCTTCTCCGCGGATGGTTCCCACATCGCCTACACACGCTGCAACGGCTGCGGAGGCGACCTGACCCTCGCCGCCAGCGCAGGCCTGATGTCCCTGTGGGCCGTTCCCTCGAGGGGTGGCGAGCCCGTGGAGCTCGTCCCCGAGGAGCCGGGCGTCGCGATCTACTACCCGGAGTACAGCCCCGACGGCCGCTGGCTCGCCTTCAACAAGAGCACCACCAACCAGTCGGGTGTGGCCCCCGCAAACACCTACAGCAGCTCCACCGCCGAGCTGTGGATCGTGCCGGTCGACCCCTCGGGCTCACGCACCACGGGTCCCGCGCGACGCCTCGACGTGGCCAACGGCGAGGGTGTGTCGGCCAACTCCTGGCCGACCTGGGCGCCCGACAGCTCCTTCATCGCCTTCGCGTCGACCCGCAACGGCGTGTGGGACGTGTTCGTGAGTGCCATCAGCGACGAGGGTGTCGACTCCCCTGCTACGGCGCTGCCGTTCGCGAGCGGTCCGAGTGGGCAGCACATCCCGTCCTGGGCGCCCTGAGCGACAGACGCACACAGCGCCAGGAGGGGCGGCCTCAGGCTCCCGTGGGTGGCTCAGCCTCGAGCCGCCACTGGTTCTGGTCGTCGCCCTGCATGAAGGGACCGAGCTCGAGGTGAACCTCCACGGCCACGATGCCGGCCACGTCCGCTAGTGCGACCCGCAGCGCCTCGGCGCGAGCCGCAGCCTGCCGGACGCTGAGGTCTCCACCGACGAGGATGTCGACGACCACGTGAGCCTGGCCGGCAACGTAGTGCGTGGTGACGTGTGCCACGCCGTCGATGCCCTCGACACCCGTCGCCGCCTGCCGCACCTCGGCCTCGATCTGATCCGCGGGGCGTCCGGGTGGGATGGGCTCCACCGGATCGGGCTCCGAGTCTACGTGCACCAGCACCTCGCTGATCTCGGGCGCCAGCTCGAGCAGCCGATAGCGCACCCTCTCGGCCGTCTGATGGCCGTCCGACACCGTGGTCAGCGGCGCCACCTGGAGGTGCAGATCCACAAGCAGCTCACGCCCCATCCGGCGGGCCCGGAGGTCGTGCACGTCCCGCACGCCCGGCACTTGGAGGATGGCAGCCTGCAGGCGCTCCAGATCCGACGCCGCCAGCGTGGTGTCGGTCAGCTCCTCGAAGGCCTCCCGGGCCACATCGACCCCCATCTTTCCAATGAGCAGCGCGACCACGACCGACGCGACCGGGTCGAGGATGGGAAACCCTGCCCGCGCGCCGGCGACCCCTGCGAGCACGGCCACGGAGGAGAGGCTGTCAGACCGGTGATGCCAGGCGTTTGCCTGGAGCAGGCGGCTCCGCAGGCGACGGCCTGCACGGATCGTGTAGTGGTAGAGGGCCTCCTTGACCACGATGCTGCCCGCCGCGACCCACAGAGCGAGAGAGCCCGGTGCCGCAGCACCGTCGAAGTCGCCCACGGCCTCGATCGCGATGCCAGCAGCCGTCACGAGCAGCAGCCCCGCCAGCAGGACCATCCCCACCGTCTCGAAGCGCCCATGACCGTAGGGATGCTTCGCGTCGGGAGGCTGCTCGCCGATGCGCACGAACCACAGCGTGGCGACGTCCGAGATCAGATCCGAGGCCGTGTGCACGGCGTCGGCGAGCAGCGCCGAGGAGCCAGCGAACACTCCACCCGCGAGCTTGCCGACCAGTAGCACGACATCAGCCACCAGGCTGACCAGCCCCACACGACGGGCCTCGCCCGTGTCTCGCTCTGCGTGCTGGGAGTCAGCCGACATGCAGGCCGCTTAATCCCGCGGCCGCCATGCGGCTCAGTCCTCTCGGCGAACCGCGACGAGAAGCAGTCCGGCGAGGTGCATGCCTGGGGCCTTGGGTGCCGGTGACCCACTCCAGCGCAGAACCCGCTTGGCCAGAACCCCACCTGACACGGCCCGGTGGTCGTGGGGTTCGTGCGGTGGCCAGACCTGCCCCACCGCCCCGCTCGTATTCGGCCCGCATACGCTTTCTGTGCCAACGTCGATGCCGACCACGCAGTCTGTTGTACACTTCGCCACCCACTGCGCTGGAGTCTCCATGCCGTCCCTCCGAATTCTTGCAGGGCTCCTGCCCGTGGTCGTCCTCTGGGGCTGCTGGGAGAGCGCCGACGACGGCGCCGACCGGGGTGAAGGCGACTGCGACGAGGAGGCCATCGCAGCAGTATTGGCCGAGATCGAGGCCTACGAGGCCGGCCTCGAATCGGACGAGGATGGCTCTCCCTGCGAGGAGCGCTGTGCCGCAGCGGCCGACGAAGCCTTCGCCGACTGCATCGAGGCGGGCGGCTCCGAGGAGGACTGTGCAGCACGCGGCGAAGCCGCCTTCGCCGACTGCATGGACGACTGCGACGAGGACGGCGACGACGGAGGCCGCGACGACGACGGGGGCCGTGACGACGACGAGGGCCGCGACGACGACGAGGGCCGCGACGACGACGACGGACGCGACGACGACGACGGACGCGACGACGACGATGACGGCCGCGACGACGACGAAGAGGGTCGCGACGACGAGGGGGAGCACGCCGAGCTCGAGGCGCTGTACGAGCGCCTCGAGGCCCTGCTCGCGGACTGCGAAGAGGGCGAGACGCTCCTCTGAGAATCGGAGCCCCTCACAGAGGACTGCCGGTGAGGCGCGCTCTCCTGGCCGCTAGTCCCGCCCCCGCGGGAACAGCCGCCAGGTGATGCGTCCCACCTCGGTGCCGGAGAGCAGCTGCCGGATCACCACCAGTCCGTGCCGGTCGAGGGCCCGCTTCAGCCCGAGCTCGACCTGGACGCCGTAGTGGGCATCCCCGCGCAGCACCCCGCGGCCGAGGCGCTGGATGCCCTGCCGGAGGGGTACTCGGACCGGGCCACCCGACGGGGAGGCGCCGACCACCCGGAGGCGTGCGGCGAGCTCCGCAGGCAGTACGAGGTGGGGCTCGGCGTCGCCCGGGAGGCGCACGGTCAGCCCAAGCCAAAACCTCAACACAACAACCGGGCACAGCTGCACCCGTGGACACCATACTCCTTGTCAGTCGTCGAGACCTCAACTGCCCCAAACTGGTCGGATCGACACCCGATCCACAGGAAACCCCAAGTTGACAGTTCTCTGTCATTCAGCGAATTGCGAGGTTTCGATCGCCGATCCGACGAGCCGCTTCACGTCATCCAAGGCCGTGGTGGTCTTTCTGGCGGACGCCTCGGGTCGATCCGTTAGAACGCCGGCAGGAAGCAAGCAAAGCGGCGCCCCCGGGGTTGGTGGTACTCCCCGTGGGCGCC
>PKDJ01000235.1 GCA_002862545.1 Pseudomonadota bacterium | reverse complement strand
TGATCTGCCAAGAGATCTCGCCGCCATCGCGCTTCTCCTCCCACACCACAGACTCGTAGGACAGCAGGCAGCCCTCGAGGCGCCCCGTGGCGAACACGTCCGGCCCGATGGCAAGCTCGGCGGTGTTGCCGTCGAGAACGAGGCGGTACTCGAACTTCTCGTCGAGGTTCGCCGCGCCGTCGGTGCAGTCGTTCTCCTCGCCTATCGCCTTGATCTCGAAGTAGTCGCCCGGCAGCTCGTCCTCTGCCGCACAAGCGACGAGTAGAGACGCCGCCCCTGCGACAGCCAGCCACCGCACAGCTCCGGTTCGACGGACAGTTTGCTGCATCGAAAAGCTCCCTCCGGCGTCCGTTGCGCCGCCGCCGCCGTACACATATATACCGCCCTTCACGGACCCGCCCGGGCGGCGCCATTCCGCATCCGTCCCCGGGCCCGACCCCAGGAGTCCCACTTGTCCGAACGACCGTTCGTCGCCCGCGAGTCCGACGTTGCCGCGCTCGACGCCATCTGGCAGCAGGTCAAGGCCGGCGCCCCGAAGATCGTCCGTCTTCAGGCCCAGCACGGCGGTGGCCGCCGCGCGCTCACCGCCGAGTTCCTTCGCCGCGCACAGGCAGACGACGAGCCCCTGATCTGGCGCACGTCCTGCCTCGCCGAGGAAAACGGCCTGCAGTGGCTCATCCGGATGTACGGCTCCCTGATGGCTGTCGTGACCAGCGACGTCCTCCGCCGCGGTCGCATCGAGATGCTGCTCAACGCTCAGCTCGCCGCACAGCCCAAGCGGGTCCAGGGCTGGTACTCCCAGTTCATCACCGCGATGAAGGAGGCCAAGACCGACCACGAGAAGGGCCAGGTCTCCCTCTCGCTGCCGCGCGACAACCCGCTCGTCGGTCTGGTCGAGGTCACGGCGGCAATCGCCCGGAAGACGCCGCTCATCCTCGATCTTCAGAACATCTACCACGTGAACAGCCTGCTCGCGGGGATGTTCCTCGAGACCCTCCACGCAGAGGCGGCCGAGTCGGGCGCGAAGCTCCTCGTCATTCTTCACGACGAGCCCGAGTCCGACATGGTCAAGGCGTCGCATCCGCAGCCGCTGCTCGACTATTACGGCCGTCGCGCTGACGACATTGCCGTGATGCCGCTCGCCCCGTGGGGCGCGGACGAGACCGCGGCGTTCCTGAGCTCGAAGGAGCTCACCGGCGACGCTGCGCGGATCGCTGAGATCGCAGGTGGCCGTCCCGGCTACATCGCCGAGCTGATCGACCTGCTCTCCGAGAGCGGCTCCCTCGACGGCGACCTCTCCGAGGTGACCCTGGCCTCCCTGGCCCCGCTCAACGTCGACGAAGACGAGCTCGAGGTCCCTGACGAGCCGGCCGCCGAGGGCGAGCGCAAGCACGCCGGTCCCGACGACCGCGACCGGATCACCTTCTTCGCGGCCCTGCTCGGCCACGCCTTCCCGTCTGGCATCGTCGCCGACATGGGTGGCTACGACCGCGAGTCCGTCGACGATCTGATGGACGCGATGGGCGATCTCTTCGAAGAGGTCCAGTTCAGCAACGAGCTCGGCACCTGGATCTACCGCTTCACCCGCGCGGCCTACCGTGAGGGAATCGTCGAGCGCAACGACACCGAGGAGGGCCACAACCTCGCTCGCAACGTCGGCCTGTTCATGGAGCGGAACCTCGTGCCACGCGGCTACGGCTTCATGCCGAAGACCAGCCGCCTGTACGCCGAGCACGGCGCCCTGAACCGCGCCGCGCTCGTCCGCGCGATGCACCTCGGCGCAGACTCCCCCGATGTCTGGGGCCTCGCCTTCGACACCACCCGATACTTCGACGAGGTCGCCTGGCCCGATGCCATGCAGCGCACGGTCTTCCAGCACCTCCTCGACCGCCTCACCAACCAGGGCAACGTGCAGGCCGCAGAGCGCGTGCATGCCGAGGCGACCGAGTGGGCCACGAAGGCCGAGGACCGTGAGTTCACGGCGTGGCTCTTGTTCGCAGGCTCCCGCCTCGACATGCGCCGGCAGGACTTCTACCGCGCGCGCGACCGCGCCAAGGATGCCCTGCGCCTGTTCACCTCCATGGAGAACAACATCCGCGCAGCCGAGGTCTACAACCACCTCGCCAGCATCGAGCTTCAGGACGGCAACCCGAATGCTGCCCTCGAGAGCGTCACGCAGGCCCTGGAGATCGGCCAGGTCGAGACCTCGGACGGCAAGAAGGGCGTAGCGCCCGGCATCTTTGCCACCGCAAGCCACATTCGCGGCGCGGTTGCCCGCCGCGGCAAGCAGCCCGAGGCCCTCGCCGAGGCGATCGAGCACTTCCGTCGTGCCAACGAGGTGGCCAGCCAGGCCAACCTCGGGCAGATCGCCCTCGACAGCGGCCTGGCCTACGGTGAGGCCCTCCTCGCAGCCCGCAAGGTCCCCGAGGCCAAGCAGGCTCTCGTCCGTGTGGTCCAGATCGCCCGCGGACTGCGCAGCGCCGACCGCGAGCGCACCGCCTCAGAGCTGCTGTCTCGCGTCCATGGCGAGCTCCGCGAGTTCGACCAGGCACTGCCCCTGGCCCAGCGGGTCCTGGAGCTCACGCAGGCCCTCCGCCTCGACCACATGCTGCCGGTCGACCTCTACAACGTCGGCTCCTTCACGCTGCTCACCGGCAAGGCTCCAGAGGCGCTCGCCTTCTTCCGCCAGGCCGAGCAGCGGGTCGGCACGCTGCCGAAGTCCCACCCCGTGCAGCGCCAGCTCCGCTACTTCATGGGCATCGCTCAGCTGCAGAGCGGGGAGCTCGATGCGGGCATCAACAGCCTGCAGCAGGCGCTCACGCTCATGCGCGAGCAGGGCGACAACGGCCGCATGATCAACACGCTTCAGAACCTCGCGAGTGCCTACCAGCGCAAGGGCGACACCGCGCAGGCGAAGGCCGCCCTCGAGCAGGCCATCGGCGTCGCGAAGTCGGCCAACCTCAAGGATGCGCGCAAGCAGCTCAAGAAGCAGCTCGACGGGCTCGGCTGAGCCTCGGCTCGGGCGAGGGCTCTGCCTCTCGCCTGCCAAGAGCCGAAGAGGCGGCCCGCCAGAGCGGGCCGCCTCTCTTCGTCTTGCATCCGGCGCGGCCCGTGAAGCCCGCGCCGTAGGCACCTCTACTGGAGGAAGCCCGGACCGTCGTACCAGAAGTCGTCCTGGAGGACCTCAATCTCCATGTTCTCGTTCAGCACGATGATCGACGGCCAGTATCCGACCTGCATGTGAGCCTGGACCTCGCGAGAGGTGTCGGCGAGGACGGGCACCTTCTTGTGTGGGAAGTCGTCGTACCACTGGGTCGCCGTCTGCTTGGTGGCATCGGAGCCGTCGTCCGCCTCACCCATGACGGTGATCCAGTACACCTCTTCCTGCCGCACCTGCTTGCGGAGACCCGGGAGCGCATCCTCATAGTCGTCGTTCATGTTGTCGAGCCATGCGGCCAGGTTCTGGCACGGCGGGCACCACTGAGCCGACAGGTCGAGCACGATGTACTTGCCGTGCCCAGAGAAGTCGTAGATGTCGACCTTGTCGCCGAACTGGTCCTTCATCTTGAACCGCGGGAACTGCTCGCCCACCGCGTACGCGACGCCGTCGTCGGGGCCATCCGCCTTGTCGGGGTTGTACGGCCAGCCGCCCTCGTAGATCAGGCTGTCGGCATCCGCCGGGTCGCTGCCCTCCGCAACCTCCCACGCATCGAGGTAGCCGTCGCCGTCACTGTCCTCGGAGTTGGGATCGGAGCCCAGCGCGTACTCGTCTGCATCGGGCACGCCGTCGCCGTCGCTGTCCGCGTTCAGCGGGTCAGAGCCCCAGTCAATCTCGATCTTGTCGTCGAGGCCGTCGCCGTCCGAGTCTGCGCTCTCCGGGTCGAGCCCGAGCGCTTCCTCTTCTTCGTTCGTCAGACCATCACCATCGAGGTCACCGTTCGGGCCCTTCTCTCCACCGCAGCCGACCAACGCCGCCGCGAGCAGCACGCCAAACCAACGCATCGTTCCCTCTCTTGAATGTCTCGGTCTGAGATTTGAGTCGAATGTTACACGCCCGTCGTCGTCTTCCGGTCACAGAACTGTCGAAAGCCGTCTCGACGGTACCTTTGGACGCCATGTTCACAAGATGCGACACGCACCGCGGTGCAGTGAAGCCCGGGGCATCGGCGTCCAGGCATGTCAGCGGAACGCATTGCGCGGCGCCGAGCGTGCCCCTACAATCACCTTCCGTTGCAGCCGGACCGGGCTGCCCTGGCACGGAGGAGCGCGCGCTCATGCCCGAGCGACCCGATGAACTGAAGGCGGCCGACCTCCTCCCGGAGCCCGAGCCCGACCCCGAGCCTCCTTCCCGCAAGATCGGCACACGCCGGGTCGCGGGCTGGCAGACCTCCGACCGCGTGCTCGCGCGCACCGCCCGCCGGCCTGTTGGGAACTCCCGCACCTTCTGGCGCCGCATCGAGGACGACGATCCCTTCGCACGACGCCGTCCGGTGAAGCCCCGGCACCTCTCTGACCACGACGTGTACCCGGCTGCTCGCCTCGAGCGGGTCGAGAAGGTCAAGATCGAGAAGAGCGGTCGTGTGGTGCCGACGCATCGCCCGAGTCCCCCGCCCACTCCCCGCCAAGAGGCCAAGCCCCGCCAGGAGGCCAAGCCCCCTCCGCGTCCACGCGAGGAAGCCCCTCCGCCGCGGCCCCAGGCCCCTCCACCCCGGCCCGCACAGCCCGCAACCGCAGCGCAGCCGCCGCCGCGCCGACCGGCTCCAGCCCCGGAGCCTGCGCCCGAGCCAGCCCCTCCGATCGACCGACGCCCACCGCGTATCGTCAAGAAGGGTGGCCCAAGCAAGTCGGGGCGCGTCCGAATCGGCCGCTCGCCCAAGCAGCAGAAGCAGCAGGCTCCTCCGAAGAAGACCGCAGCCCAGGTGCGCGCGGAGAAGGAGGCGGCCCGCAAGTCGACGGAGCCTGCGGAGCCGCCGAAGCTTCGCAACATGGATGGCGTGCTCTCGGCCCTCGGGGCCCTAGCAGCCGCTCAGGCCGTCTTCGAAGAGAACAAGGACCGCAAGGAGCGTGGGGAGCCGCTGATCGGCGAGCCCGCCGTCACGCCTGACCCACGCCCCGCGCCGCCGCCACCCAGTCGGCCCGCCCCACGTCCGAGTCCACCACCTGCGAAGGCCGAGTCGGCGCCGCCGCCTGTCGATCGGCGTCCCCCCAAGCCCACGCCTCCTCCGTCGAAGGCCAAGCCAGCCGCCAAGCCATCGTCTTCGGGCGGCATGGACGACCTGTTCGGCGGCGGTCCGCAGGAGGGTCGGGTTCGCATCGGCAAGCGGTCGAAGCCCAAGCCCAAGAAGGACTGAGCCCACCTCGGAAGGTGGGCTCACTCACCCCGCGCCGTCACCGGTCACGGAGATCCTCGGCGCAGGTTCTCAGCAGTTCCCGTAGGCCGGCGAGACGAGCGGATCGGAGTCGTCGCAGTCGCCGCCGTTCTCCGTGAAGCCGTCGCCATCGTCGTCGTAGTTGATGGTGCCTTCGTCGACGATGCCGTTGCAGTTGTTGTCGCGCCAGTCCGGCGCCTCGCCCGCACCGGGGTTGCTCACGAAGCCGTCGGGCTGGCCATCGATTGGGTTCAGGTCGGCCGTGTCGTCGTCACAGTCGCCGGGAAGCGTGCCGTCGGTGCAGCTCGGCCCCTCGCAGTAGCCGTCGTTGTCGTCGTCGTACCAGATGGTGCCCTCGTCGCGCTCGCCATCGCAGTCGTTGTCGATGCCGTCGGCGAGCTCGGGCGCGCCCGGGTAGGTGTTGCCGTCGCTGTCGTCGCAGTCACCGCCCTCGGGGCTGTACCCGTCGAAGTCGGTGTCGGTCGTGCCCAGGTCGACGACACCATCGCAGTCGTCGTCGATGCCGTTGTCGATGTCCTCGCGGGCACCGGGGTTCACGTTGGCCGCGCCGTCGTGGCAGTCACCCGGAAGGCTGCCGTCGCTGCACTCGCCGGGCCCCTCACAGTAGCCATCGCCATCGTCGTCGTACCCGTCGGTGCCCTCGTCGATGTCACCGTCGCAGTCTTCGTCGACCATGTCCCAGGTCTCGGGGGTGCCCGGGTGCACGTCGGCGTTGAGGTCGTCGCAGTCGCCGCCGCAGGTCGTGTAGCCGTCGGCGTCCACGTCGTACTCGGCTGGCGCACCGTTCTCGCAGTCGTTGCCGCGGAGCGTGACCTTGGGCAACGCCACGTCGCCCAGTCGGAACGTCAGCGTGCCCGTGGCAGCCTCGTCGCTGGTCGGCACGAACTCCACGGCGAAGACCTTCTCCCCGCCACCCGCGATGGTGAAGGGCGCCTGCTCTGCGAGTGTGAAGACGTTGTTGGAGACCTGCGCGTCGGTGATCAAGAGGTCGAGACCGGAGTTGTTGGTGACCGTGACGGCACGCTCCGCCACGTTGCCCTCCTCGACAGGGCCAAAGTCCAGACCGAGCGGCGAGACAATCACCTCGGGCACTGTCGCCCGAGCACGAACCTCGACCTGCGTGGGCGAGTCCTTGCCCGTGTGTGTGACCTCGATGGTCGCGCGGTGGTACCCCTCGTCGAGAGGCTCGTAGACGAAGTCGAGGTCACGGGATTCGGCGCGGTCGAGCTGAATCACACCCTCTTCGCCGCGGTAGCTGAAGAACTCCCCCTCGACGTTGCTGACGACCACGTTGCGCAGGTCGATCACGCCGCCTCGGAGGTGGTCGACCTGGAACGGGAACTCGACCACCTCACCGACTGCGACCGTGCCGAGGTCGAGAAGCGTCGGGCTCACCTCGAGCTCGCCCTCGGTCTGGTTCAGGACCGTCTCTGGAGCACATCCGAGCGCGCCGGCCAGTGCGGCCATCGCGAGCATCCGATGAAGTGACATTCGTTTCCTCTCACTCGAAGTCATGTACGACAGGTCGCCTGGGCGCATCATCGCACTCGGCGTCGCCTGAACAAAAGAACCAAACACAGCACCGAGCCTCCGATTCCGGACCAAGCCGGGTCAGACCTACAGCCGGTGCACTCCCCAACAAACTCGGGCGCCCCGCCCTCCGCGGCGCGCTCACACCCTTCGTCGACCGCTCCGTCGCAGTCGTTGTCGATCCCGTCGCAGGACTCGGTCAGTCCCGGGTTCGCCCATCCATCGGAATCGTCGCAGTCGCCATCCGCGACTGCGAAGCCGTCGCCGTCGAGATCGTCATCCTCGTCGGTCAGGCCGTCGCAGTCATCGTCGAGGCCGTTCCCTGGCACCTCGGTGGCGCCTGGCGCGACCGCACCGTTGGTGTCGTCACAGTCACCGTGCAGCTCGGAGACCCCGTCTCCGTCGTCATCGGAGTGGTCGGTGCCCTCATCGACCGAGCCATCACAGTCGTTGTCGACACCGTCGACCCGCTCGGGGGCTCCCGGCCAAGTGTTCGCGTCGGCATCGTTGCAGTCGCCCTGCTCCTCCGTCAGCCCGTCGCCGTCATCGTCTGCGCGTGACGTGCCCTCGTCGATCAGGCCATCGCAGTCGTTGTCGAGGCCATCCGGAACCTCGCGAAGACCTGGACGTACAAGGTCATCGAGCGGGTCACAGTCCCCCGCCTCTTCGGTCATGCCATCGCCATCGGGGTCGTCGGCCATCACGTCGACCACGCCATCACAGTCGTCGTCGATGCCGTTGCCGAGGATCTCGTCGCGGTCAGGATTCACGGCGTCGTTGCCGTCGTTGCAGTCGCCGTCGTCTTCGCTGAAGCCGTCGCCGTCGTCGTCGCTGCAGTCCGTGTCTTCGTCGATCTCGCCGTCGCAGTCCTGATCGACACGGTCGCAGACCTCGATGGCGATCGGGCTCACCCCGGGGTCTGAGTCGTCGCAGTCACCACCGAACTCGGCGAAGCCGTCGCCGTCGTCGTCGAACCGGGCGGTCCCCTCGTCGACGATGCCGTCACAGTCCCCGTCGACGCCATCTCCCAGCTCTACGGCACCCGGGTAGACCAAGCCGTTGTCGTCGTAGCAGTCGCCATCACACGACGTGTAGCCGTCGCGGTCTCGGTCCAGCATGTCGCGGTCGGGATCGGCATCGTCACAGTCGTCGCATGACCACGCCCCATCGCCGTCGTCATCCGTCTCGAAGGGGGTCGAGGGGCACGGATCGCAGTCATCGGGGCTGCCATCGCCATCGCTGTCGCCCAGCACGGAGAGGCAGTCATCGCAGGCATCCGGGATGCCGTCACCGTCGACGTCATAGCGGTCGTCGGCCCCCGGACAGACATCGCACCCGTCGGGTGTGCCGTCGCCGTCCGCATCCGCCTCATCTGGCCAGCCCGGACAGCGCTCACAGGCGTCGCCGACCGCATCGCCGTCCGCGTCGTCTTGGTCTGGATTCGCGTCGAAGATGCAGTTGTCGCAGGCGTTCGGCCAGCCGTCGCCGTCGACGTCCGTGCCGTGGAAGACCGCGTCGTCGCAGTCCGTTCCCCCGCAGGCCAGATCGTCGAAGCCGTCGTTGTCGTCGTCGCAGCAGAACGGCTCGTCGAAGCAGTCGGCGTCGCGGCAGTCGACACGCAGGTCGAGGTCGTTGTCGACCCCATCGTCGCAGACCTCACCACAGGCCGGCTCGCCGTAGCAGTCGGAATCGTCGCAGTCGACGAAGCCGTCGAGGTCGTTGTCGAGGCGGTCGTCGCAGTCCTCGGCGCAGCCCGCACCCGCACTGAGGTCGAACTGCAGCTCGTAGACCGGCGGATTCACACGACTACAGGCGTCTTCGGCACCCGGCGTGAAGCCGAAGCCCTCGATGACGATGTAGTAGGTCTCGCCCTCGATGCAGTAGAAGTTGACGGAGTCGGTGTCGTCGTAGGCGGAGGTCGAGCCCTGCACACACCCGAAGTCCGGGGAGCAGGTGTCGTTCAAGATGTAGATGTCGAGGTCGCACTCAAGGCCCGTCACCCGCAGCCCGACCAAGCCGTAGCTCTGGCACTCGAACTCGTAGACGTCTTCCGGCCCGACCTGCGTGAGCGGCGCGAAGGGCAGGCCACAGGCGTACTCGTCGCCTACCGACCCGAGCGTGGAATCGAGGTCGAAGGGACTCATGGTGAGCCAGTAGCGAGCGCCCGGATCGAGCTCTCCCGCCATGCTGTCGGAGCAGGTGAGTCGCTCGATGACGGGCTCGTCGGGCGGGCATGTCGCGGCCGCCTCCACTGCTGCGAGCAGCAGGGCCGACACGAGACCGGAGAACATGGCGCGGTTCCTCACTCCAGATTGTGGCACCGTAGCACCCCCTTCACCCGAGTCGCAACGACCGCAACTAGCCTGTAGACTCGGCGGTGGAACCGATGCTTGGGGGTCTTCGTGAAGCTCGACATTCAGCAGTCACTGCCGTGCTCTCCAGCGCGCTTCTGGGAGATGTACTGGAGCGAGACGTTCGAGCAAATGGTCTCGGAAGGAGCCACCTTCTCGACGACGCTGCTCGAGGAGAAGAGGGAGGGACCGCTCCAGGTGCAGCTCCTCCGGTTCGAGCCCCACGAGGAGCTTCCCCGCGCCGTGGCCAGCATTATCGGGAGCTCGAAGCTCATCTATGACCAGGAAGAGCGCTACGATGCCACCGCTGGCACCATCGACTTTCGATTGATTCCTTCGTTCCTCCCCGACAAGCTCTCCGCATCGGGGCAGATGCGCGTAGAGCCCGCGTCTGCCGGCTGCACCCTGCGGGTCTCCGGCGAGGTTCGCGTCGCCGTTCGGTTCATAGGAGGGAAGGTCGAGCAGGCCGTGGTTCGAGAGGTCGCCTCCTCTTACGAACGAATGGCGTCTACTGCCCGGCGCTGGCTTGCGGAGCACGGCACGACTTCTTGACCGCAGCGGGCAACGGAAGCGCGCTACCCTAGATGCCCTCCACGGAGTCGAGATGCTGGTGCTCTTGGCCGCCGCCGCCCTCGCCGGGTACGGCGACGCTGTCGACGGACTTCCGAGCCCCGCCGAGCGCGAGCTGCACCTGTGGACCAACGCCGTCCGGGTGGACCCGGAGGCGTTCATCGACGACTATCCTTGTTCGTTCGATAGCTTTCAAGACTTCGAGCAGACCCCGAAGATGCCGCTGCTGTGGCACCTCGGGCTGAACGATGCGGGGCGATTCCACAGCGACGACATGCTCGCGACCGGAAACTTCAGCCACAGCAGCTCCGATGGCACGTCCTTCGGCCAGCGCATGGAGCGCTTCTACGAGAGCAGCTACGTCGGCGAGAACATCGCGGCCGGCTACCCGACCCCCTGGTCGGCACAGGTCGAGGGCTGGATGTGCTCGAGTGGGCACCGCGCCAACCTGATGTCCCCGGACTACGAGGAGCTCGGCACAGGCGTCGCCGGGACCTACTACACGCAAGACTTTGGGTCTCGCGGGGCCAACATCAGCGCCAACCCCATTCGGATGGGGGCGCACACGCCCTTCGAGGTGCTCACCGAGGTGACCTTCCTCGCCGACTGGTTCGATGTGGCCGGCGGACCGAGCAAGTTCGACGTGATCGTCAACGGCGACCCCCAGCCTCTCAAGCTAGTCTACGGCAGCCCCGACCAGGGTGTCTACACGACCTCGCTCTCGATCGATGCCGGGCCCTGCTACCAGTACTTCTTCCGCGCCGAGCGCACGGATGGCAGAGTCGAGACCTTCCCCGAGGACGGCGCCTACGGCCTCGGCAGCTGTGACTTCGCCGACCCCGTCGCGAAGTGGCTGCCCCGCGACCCGAGTCTGGTCGGGGTGCCAGGCGACACGGGCGACCTGATCGACTGGGACGACGGCGACCTCCGCGACTGGCGGCGCTGGCCTCTCGGCGGCTGCACGCACGGTGGAGGCTCTGCTGTGTTCTGGCCTCTCGTGCTCCTCCCGCTCGCCCTGCGGCGACGGACCCGGTGATCACGGCACTGCTCGTGGCCTCGTCGCTCGCGGGTGATGCTCCTCGCGAGGCGATGCCCGCCCGTCACTGGGACATCCAGCACCTCGACCTCGCGCTCCGGGTCGAGCCGGGCGGCACGATCTCCGGCACGGCCACCCACACCATCACCCCCCTCGGCAAGCCGCATCCGTGGCTCGCGCTCGACCAGACGGGCCTCGAGATCAAGGCGGTGTCGGTGGACGGCACGCCGACCGACCGCTGGAAGCAGGGCGACACGCGCATCGAAGTGGGGGTGCCCACGGACGGTGCGTCACACACCGTAGCCATCACCTACGCGGCCACCCCTCAGACCGGACTGCACTTTCGCGGTCAGCGCGGCTCGTCGGACAGCATGCAGGAGGTCTGGAGTCAGGGGGAGAACACCGACAATCGCCACTGGTTCCCGACATGGGACCACCCGAGCGATCTGTTCACCGTCAGCCAGGCCTACACCGTCCCCGAGGGCTGGGTCGCCTTTGGCAATGGGATGACGGCCGATGTCGAGCCCGCCGAGCCAGGCTGGAGCACCCACCGGTTCACCCTCGAGCAGCCAATCGTCAGCTACCTCGTCATGCTCGCTGCCGGCGAGTACGAGGTCTTCGACGATGACCGCGCCCGCGTTCCGCTGCTCTACGCGGTGCCGCGCGGCGTCGGCGAGGACACCGCCCGACGAACGCTTGGCTCCACCCCAGAGCAGCTCGCGTGGTTCGAGCAGCTGCTCGGAACGCCCTATCCCTATCCCGAGTATCGGCAGATCGTCGCTCAGCGCTTCATGTATGGGGGCATGGAGAATGCCTCCTCCACAATCCTCTCCGACCGTCTGCTCCTGCCGACCGACGACACACCGTTCTACGGCACCGAGAGCGTCGTGGCGCACGAGCTTGCCCACCAGTGGTTCGGCGACCTGCTGACCTGCTACGGCTGGCGCGAGCTCTGGCTCAACGAGGGCTTCGCTACCTACTATGCGTGGCGTTGGCTGGAGCATCGCGAGGGCGCCCAGTGGGCAGCCGGCAACCTCCGCGGAAACCAGCAGGCGGCCCTCCATGACAAGCGGCCAATGGCGGCAAGAGGCTGGTCAAAGGTCGGAAGCAGCGACTACACGGCTCAGTACGTCCGCGGCATGAGTGTCCTTCACATGGTGGAGAAGCTGATCGGTCGGGCGACCTTCGACCGGGCCATCGCCACCTACGTTCGCGAGAACCAGCACCGACTCGTCGAGTCGGCCGACCTAAGGCGGGTGCTCGAGGACGCCTCCGGCGAGCACCTCGGGTGGCTGTTCGACCAGTATGTCTACCAATACCGAATTCCCGAGCTATCAACGCGCTGGTCCTGGAATGACGGCACCCTCGAGGTCGTCCTCACCCCTGTGCTGCCCGAGGACGATCCACAGCCGCGCCACACGTTCGTCGACATCGAGGTCGGCACCCCGTCCGCCGTCGTCGAGCGCCGGGTGTGGGTGGGCGAGACCGCGGCACACTGGGTCCTCGACATGCCCGAGGAGCCCCGCTGGGTCTCCGTCAATCACGATGGCGGAGCGCTGGCACGCTGGCAGCATGAGCAGCCGGTGACCGCCTGGGCGGCCCAGCTGCAGCACTCCCCTTCCGCCTTCGCCCGCTGGGAGGCCGTCGAGCACCTCGAGGAAGATGCCGAGGCTGTGCAGGCGCTACTCGCCGTCCTGACCGCAGACGAGACGCACCCCACCCTGCGCCAGCGCGTCGCCACGGCCCTCGGACGCCTCGGTGACCCGACAGGTCTGGATGCCCTCGTCGACCTCGCCAGCGCTCCGGAGGCCATCACCCGACGTGCTGCGGCAGCCGGCCTCGGCGAGTCGCCGCCGACGGAGGCCGTCCTGCGCGCGCTGGGTCGACTCTGTCGAGACGGGTCGCCAGACGTTCGAGCGGCGGCTCTACGTGGCCTCTCGTCCACCGAGGCGGCGCAAGCCGTAGTGCTTGCACGCAGCGCACTCGCCACGCCGGATCCGACGCCCTACCAGGCCGTACACAGCGCCGCCGCCCGCATCCTGGGCAGCGACGGAGCGCTAGGCGACGTGAGCCGCCTGCTGGCCCTGACTGCGGCCCGGCACCCTCGCAACACGCGGCACTCCGCGGCCTACGCCGCCGTAGAGCTGCTCCGGGAGGACGAGTCCTTCGACAAGGACGGCCATGCAGGAGCGTCGCGGGCCCTCGAGCGCTTCCTCGACGACCCCGACCTTCGAACGCGCCAGGTCGGAGTCTCTCTCCTCGCCAAGGTGGGCGACGCCGCTTCGGCTCGCCGGCTGACGGCCTTCGCAGCCGCAAACCTCGTCCCTGGCCTGTCCCAGTCCGCACGCGACTCGGCCAGCCGCATCCGCAGCCGTCAGCCCGACGCCCCTCCGACCCAGCCCGAGGACAATCAGCGCCTCGACGAGCGCCTGCGTGCCCTCGAGGAGCGAATCGAAGATCTGGAGCGCTGGCGCTGACGACACAGCGAAGCGCTCCACTCGCACTCAGGGCGTGATGACGGCCCGGACGATGGCGTTGCCCGTCGGTCCAGCACCGACCAAGACCCGTCCCCGATGCAGGACTGCAGACTGACCGGCGAACTTGAAGCGGCCGTCGCTGCCCCAGATGTCGGCGGCCACCAGTGCGCCCGGCACCCGGGCGAGCCGAGCCAGCCAGTAGGGCCAGACCGCGTCGTTCTCATCGACCCAGCAGGTCGGCAGCGCCACGACGTCAAGCGCGGCACGCGCGCACCAGCTGGTGAAGCGGTCGTCGTTGAGGTCCATGCAGATCCCCACTCCGAAGGATCCGCTGTCGGTGTCGATCTTCGCGTAGCCGGAGTCTCCGGGCGATGCCCAGTGCACGTCCGCGTCGAACAGCAGGGTCTTGCGGTACGTGAACCGAAGTGAGCCATCCGGAGCGATCACCAGCGCGCTGTTGAACAGGCGGTCCCCGTCGAGCTCTGGAAAGCCGACGACCAACCAGCAGCCATGCTCCGCGGCAACGGGCCCGAGTGCGTCGAGCGTCGCTCCGCCCGCAGTCTCCGCGACGGCAAGAACCTCCTCTCGGCTGGAGAAGACGTAGCCGGTGGCGGCAAGCTCGGGCATCACGACGAGATCAGAGCCCGTCGCGGCCTCGTCTGCAAGCTCACGCAGCTGGCGAAGCGAGGCGTCCCGCTGGCCCTTGATCGACCGGTACTGAACGGCTGCTACGCGCACCGAAGCACCTCTCTAGTAGGTCCAGGAGCTGGACGTTCCACCCGCGCCGGCAGCGCCGTAGGGCATCTCGGCATCCTGGAGGTCACCGTACCCAGAGTTGTCCGTGCGTCCCATCCACGTGGCCTGGACAGGGGCGCTACCGCTGCAGGTCTCCGTGACGGCGAGCGAGCAGCTCACGCCCGTGCAGTCCTCCCGTGTCGGATCGTTCACCACACCCGGACCATCCAAGTAGAGGAACGCGGGAATCTGACCACCCGGGAGACCGACCGCCTCGAAGGCCCACTCGTCGTCCTCCACCCACTCGAGGTCGACCGCCGTGGTCGTGCTGATGGAGCCGGTCTGCCCCTTCGTCTCGGAGTCCTTCTCGAGGGAGATGCTCACCGTGCTCGAGCTGAGAATCCGCGAGACGTAGGTGTACCCGGCGTCGTGCACTTGCTTCGACTCCGAGTCCGTGGACCCCTCCCAGGTAAACGTCGTCACACCCTTCTCGACCGTGCCTGGGTAGACGGCCCCATCGAGAATCAGGGTACGGCTGCCTCCCCGCCCGTGCAGGACCGTG